>JBDLWO010000245.1:0-22391 GCA_039804245.1 Bacteroidota bacterium | reverse complement strand
CCATTACAAGGGAGAGAGTACCAAAAAGGGAAGCCTGAACTACGTCAGAACCTTTTATCAGGCCATGATCATATTCGCCCGCAAGCACTTCAGCGGGCGCAGGGCCGGCCTGCTTATCCTGATGCTGCAGGCAGCAATATGGTTCAGAGCCAGTTTAACTCTGTTAACGGGACTGTGGCGAAAAATCAGTCTGCCACTGATGGATGCAGCAGCAATCTATGCCGGTCTGATTATTCTCAAGGACTTTTGGGCGAGCTACTTCTACAAAGACCCTGACTGGTTCAAAAACAATGTATTGTGGTTCAATTTCCCGTTATATATCCTGATCTGGCTGGGTTCTGCGTGGCTGAGTGGTGCCTATGACGAGCGCTACAACATGCGAAGGCTGGTACGCGGGCTTGGAATAGGCTCCCTGATACTGGCCGCAGTCTATGGATTTCTGGATCTTGATTACAGGCCGTCGAGGGCACTGGTACTGATGGGCTCGGTATGGGCGGTGCTGGCCACCCTGGCTATCCGTGCGCTGATGCACCTGAAAGAGTACGGCAACCTGAATATTGGCAGGGAGAAAACAAAAAATCTGGTCATTGTCGGGTCGGCGGAGGAGTGTGCCAGGGTAGAAAAACTGCTGAATACAGCCGGTATCAACAAGAATCTGATCGGATTTGTAGCGGCGCCGGAATGCGATGAGGATACAGAAGAAATGCTGGGACGTGCCCGGCAGCTCGACGAAATTACGCGTATTTTCCAGGTGAACGAGATCATATTCTGTTCCAAAGACGTAAAAAACCAGGACATCATGTACTGGATGAGTCGCCTGGGGCCGGGCATTTCCTATAAAATAGTGCCGGAAGCGAGCCTGAGCGTCATTGGCAGCAAGGATAAAAACGGACCCGGAGAGTTGTACACAGTCGAGGCGAAATACGATATTTCCCAACCTCTCGAACGCAGAAACAAACGAATGTTTGATCTCGCGATCTGCCTGATTCTGCCGATTACCCTGCCACTCTGGGCAATTTTTTCACCGCGGAGAAAAACCGTTGTTAGCCAGTGGTGGCGCGTATTCATCGGATCCAAAACGTGGATAGGTTATACCCCGGGGATGCAAAAGGAACTTCCACCCATTAAACCGGGGGCGTTTACGATTACCGACGGACTATCACTGGACGATTACGATGTTTCAACCATCAGCCGTCTGAATTTTTTATACGCCCGCGACTGGCGTATTTCCATTGACCTGGTTGTCTTATGGAAAATGCTGACAATCCGGTGAACCGGAACCAGACTCGCCTGTTTTGCAAACAGTTATCAAATGTCGGGTACACCACCGTGTATGCCCTTACTTTTGTACTTTCTATCCAAAAAAACACTTTTAAAATATGCTGGCACTGAAATCAAGGTTCATTCTGTTCACTGCTCTCTTCTGGTCTTCCTTTGCTTTTTCGCAAAACACAACCGATTCAACCCGTATTGAGGCTTTCATTGAGGGTATTACCGCCGGAACAACCAAGGTAGTCGGTATGTATGGCGATCAGAATTACATTGCTGACACGGCCATAATTGACGCTGCAGGTCATTTTATACTCAGGCGCAAATCGCCTCTCCCTGCAGGATTCTACACGTTTCTGTTACCCGGGAACAAGAGTTTGTCCATATTGCTTGATAACAATGAGCAATTTGTTACCATCAGAGCCAATTCTTCTGATTTCCTGGGCTCGCTACAGGTACAAGGCAGCCTGAATACCGATCTTTTCTATCAGACCAACCGCTTTCAGGTTGCTCAGGAACCGGAGCTCAACCAGCTTGCCGAGCAACTCAAGAAACTGACCCCTGATTCGCCGGAATACAAACAGGCCAAAGCACGTCAGGATCAGCTGGTAGCAGAACGGAAGGCATATCTGGACGGAATCTTCAAACAGCATCCCAATGCTTTCTTCACCAAATTCAAATTTGCAGGCCAGAATCCGGATTTCATAGAATTCAAAAAACCGAATGGCCAAACCGATACCATCCGGCAGGTAGTGAGTTACAGAAACCGTCTGTGGGATAACGTTGACTTCAGCGATGAAAGGCTGCTCCGAACGCCCGTGGTAGTAAACAAGCTGAAACGATACATCAAGGAACTGACTACACCGCAGCCCGATTCGCTGATCAAAGCCACGGATTTCCTGGTAAAAAAGTCGCTGCCATACCCTGCGTATTTCAAGTTTTTCACCAATTTCATAGCACTGCAGCACGAAAATACCAAAACCAACGTAATGGACGGGGAGGCTGTTTATGTGCACATTATCAAAACATATTTCACCGACGAGCTGGCTACGTGGGATACCCATGAAAATCTGGAGAAATTGCGGAAGCATGTTTCAGAAATGGAGGCCAGCCTGATGGGCAGAAAAGGGCCTGATGTCATAGCGCCCGACATAAACGGTCAGATGCGCTCTATATATGAGAAAAAGTCGCCGCTGATTGTAGTACTCATGTTTAACCCCGACTGTGAGCACTGTCAGAAAGATGCGGCGGAAATTGAGGCTATTTACAGAAAATGGAAGGATCGCGGTGTTGACTTCTACGGCATTGCCGTGAATACCACTGATGAGGAGTGGAAGGAGTTCATCCGCAAATACGGCTTCACGTTCACGAATGTTTTTGACCCTACAAACCGGGCTATTTACGGCAAATATTACGTGGACATCACGCCGGAACTTTATATTCTGAACAAAGACCGGACGATAGTGGCCAAAAACCTCAAGGCCAGTCAGCTTGAAGAAGTATTCCAGCGCGAATTTCGCAAGATGAAGTAACAAGGCGAAGGGCGCAGTACCCGACACTTTTCCTAATTTTGCGTCTGTAACATTTTTTCACCTGAATCATATATGTTTACAGCAACCGGTCGGGTTGCCAGACGTGTATGGGTCTATCGGTCTTCTCTGTGTCGGTAAAAGTATCAGAACTTGTAAAAACGTACGAGTCGCAGCGAGCTGTTGACGGAATCTCCTTCGAGGCACGCAAGGGGGAGGTACTTGGTTTCCTTGGCCCCAATGGCGCCGGGAAAACGACAACCATGAAAATCATCACCGGTTACCTGCCACCTACCGAAGGGCGGGTGGAGGTTTGCGGATTTGACGTAACCGCGGACAGCATGGCTGCGCGGGCGCGCATAGGCTACCTGCCCGAGCACAACCCCCTGTACAGGGAGATGTATGTCAGAGAGTACCTGACATTCACTGCAGGACTGCACAAGGTAGCCAAAGTGGCAGCCAGAGTTGACGAAATGGTGGAGCGAACGGGGCTCGTAAGCCACCGCCACAAGCAAATCGGAGAATTGTCGAAGGGATACCGTCAGCGGGTAGGTCTGGCGCAGGCCATGCTGCACAATCCGGATGTACTCATTCTGGATGAGCCTACCAGTGGTCTGGATCCAAACCAGATTGTAGAAATAAGGCAATTGATCAAAGATCTGGGCAAGGAAAAAACAGTCATCCTTTCAACCCATATCCTGGGAGAAGTGGAGGCCGTTTGTGATCATGCCATTATCATCAATAAAGGCCGGCTTGTAGCCGATGCACCAATTCAGCGGCTCAAGGAGCAGTTTGTGGGTCAGAGTATAGTCACGGTGGAGTTTGCGGAAAAGACAAATGCGCAGCAACTTTCGGGTATCCGGAGTGTAAAATCGGTGGAAAGTGCGGGCGACCGCCGCTGGAAGCTGAGTTCGGATGCTTCACAGGATATACGGGCCGACGTTTTTTCATTTGCCGTCAGGAATCAGCTCACCCTGCTTGAGTTGCACAAGGAGGTATTCAGCGTGGAAGACGTATTCCAGCAGCTCACCAGATAAAAAACCTTTTAAAGCTGTCGCACATGATTCCTGTATTTCTGAAAGAGATCAACGCTTTTTTTGCTTCGCTGATTGGCTATGTAGTCATTGGTACGTTCCTGGTTATCATGGGGCTGCTTATGTGGGTTTTCCCCGAGTTCAGCATTCCCGACGGCAACTATGCCTCACTGGACACCCTGTTTGGAATAGCGCCCATGGTATTCATGTTTCTGATACCAGCCGTCACCATGCGTTCGCTGGCAGAAGAGAAGCAGACAGGCACCATTGAGCTGCTTGTTACACGCCCTGTTACTGACTGGCAGATTGTGGGAGGCAAATTCATGGCGGCATTTGTGCTGGTAGTAATAGCCCTCCTGCCCACCTGGCTGTACTACTTTTCGGTGTGGCAACTGGGCGCCCCGCAGGGGAATATTGATTTTGGTGGTACACTGGGCTCTTTCGCAGGACTTCTCTTCCTGGCGGGGGCTTTTGTTTCAATTGGAATATTTGCCAGTTCACTGACCAACAATCAGATAGTGGCTTTTGTGCTGGCTACCTTCCTGTGTTTTTTTGTATATCTGGCATTCGATTATCTGAGCAGGCTACCCATATTTTTCGGTAAAACAGATGATATTATCCAGTCTATGGGAATTGACTACCACTACAACTCTATCAGCCGGGGCTCTCTCGACACCCGTGATATTGTCTATTTTCTTTCAGTCATTGCTTTTTTCTTTGCGGCTACCCTGCTGAGTCTGGGTAAGAGGAAATGGTAAATAATTATTCCATGAAAATACTGATGGTATGCCTGGGTAATATCTGCCGAAGCCCGCTTGCAGAAGGAATTATGAAATCACGGGCCACAGAGGCTGGTTTATCCTGGATCGTTGACAGCGCGGGAACCGGTTACTGGCACACCGGAGAATTACCCGACCGACGCTCCATACAGGTAGGGAGAAAACACGGCATTGACATCACCGACCAGCGGGCCCGACAGTTCCAGCCGGATGATTTTGAGCGGTTCGACAGGATATTCGTCATGGATGTTCATAACAGGAGGGACGTGCTTCAGCTGGCCAAAAGCGAAATACACCGGGATAAAGTATCTCTTATACTGGACGAGACACATCCCGGGGAAGACCGTTCGGTGCCCGATCCGTACTACGACGACAATGGCTTCGAGGCAGTCTATCAGATGCTTGATGAAGCCTGCAGGCGCTTTATCGCGTCATCAGGCCACTGATGAAACCGGAATTTCCACAAAGAAGTCGGTACCTTCATTTTCTCTGGTTTCGAACCGGATATTCCCGTCGTGCGCCTCAATAATCTTCTTACAGATTGCCAGACCCAGACCGCTGCCCGATGTCTTCGTCGTGAAATTGGGTTCAAACACACGATCCCTGATTTCCGGAGGAATACCACCGCCGTTGTCGCTGATTTTGATAACTGCCAGTCCGTTCTGGTTCAGTACAGCTACATTTATTTTACCTTCCCTGTCAGAAGGAATGGCCTGTATAGCATTGATAACCAGGTTATTAAACACCCTTATCAGGTGATTCTTATCCCCCATGATATGTAGCGCCTCTTTGGGCATTGACAAGTCGAGATGTACATTTCTCTGTTCACTGAAAAGATCGTGTACATTTTCGACCACCTCATTCACCACCACATCGCTTTTTTGCCTGATATCGAGATTGGCGAACATGGAGAACTCGGAAGCGATTTGCGCAAGAGAATCAATTTGCTCAATGAGTCGGGTGATAGCCTTTCTGAGGTAAGCTGCTGCCTGTTCAGGATTGCTCGACACCCTTTCCAGCTGTTGCATGGACAACTTCATGGTGGTGAGCGGATTTTTGATATCGTGGGCTACCTGACGAGCCATTTCTCTCCATGCGCCCTCCCTTTCGAGGCGAACCAGTTGCAGCTTGGAGTCCTCCAGCTTGGCCACCATGGTATTATACCGGGCGATCAGTTCACTGATTTCATCCTGATTATCGCCAGCATAAACGAGCGGATCATTTTTATCAGTAAATTTGAGTTCCTGTACCTTTTCGGAGAGCAGGCTCAGCGGGCGTATGATAGAGCGCGAGAGCGCGTATGTAACCGTATAGGCGATCAGTAACAGGAATACATACAGGCTGGCGAGCATACCGATAAAGTTGCTCACTTCCGTACCTATCTGAACCCGGGAATCGGGATTGGGTACGCCAATAAAGCCAAGCAGGTCGCCGGAGGCACTCAGACAGGGGCGATATTGTGCGGTGTAAGGAGATCCTGCGATGGCCTCCCGGACTTCCAGTTCGGGCGCCCTGTTTTTTTGCAGATTTTCCAGTACCGATTTATCCATTTTGGGGGCAATGATACCCAGATAAACCAGATCTTTTCGTGTGCTGTAAAGCATTTCTCCCTGTGCATCATAGAGGTTGGCATCAGCTCCGAGGCTACCGGTAATTTCGGTAAAAGATCGAACCAGAGAGGATGTACTGACAGCACCGGTGGAATCACGCAGATTAAGGAGCGGGGTTTCAAGATGATTCTGTATTGCTTCAGCTCTGTATGCGAAGTCAGCTCTGGCAGTTTCGCGGGCGCTGTTGGCGAAATGCCTGTATGTCAGGAACCCTATAACGAGGAAGGCGGCAGCGAGCAGGGTAACATTCCACAGATGGATACGCCGGGCGAGCGAGCCCTTTGCCGTGAGCCGGAAGTCGTACTCTTCAGGCAGAAAACCCAGCAGAGAATTTGCCGATGCTATCCCGAGCAGGAGCAGGGAGATAAGCGTGAAGAGCAGGGAGAACAGATAGATATGCCTGAGCCAACCGGTATTGGTATGACCTACAGCAGCGAGTACCGTCCCATCAGAACTTCTGGCTACAGCATCCACGCGATTGTCAGATTCGATTTCTTCAGACTCTCCCTTCTGAATTTTGGTGGAGGAGAGTGCCGGGAGACTTCCGCGACCCTGTTCAACGAGAATTCTTCCGTTTTTCTGGACAACGAAAGAGTAATCGGAGAGGCGGTTCATATCCTTGTACTGCCGATGCCGGAGTATCCGGGTATAAGCCTGATCATTGGCCAGGTAGTCATGCTCAAGAATCACGAACAACTGAACAGGCTGGGATGTGTCGGAGGCCCTGAAAACAGAGAGACGCAGGAGATATCTGAACTTGCCATCATCTCCGCGCAGAAAACGTATATCCGGATTGGCGCCAGTGTTGCGCGCTTTCAACCAGTTATCCAGTACAATTTCCTCATAACCAAGTGTTTGGCCGGATATTACCGACTGATTTTCCTGATCGAAAGCACCTACCTTCAACCTGTAGTGCTGGAACAGATAACTCTGCCTGATCATTACGCCATTTACAGCAGCGCGCATCTCTTCTATTCCTGCTTTGAAAGGCCAGGGTTTGAGGATACCGGCTATGTTGGCCGAATCAGCGCGCAGGTCAGCGAGGAAGGCGGGGAGCATTTTTTCGGTGATGGCGGTATCTCTTTCCGATACGAGTTCTTCTGCGTATCGGAGGCGGAGCAACCTGTCATTACTTTCACTCTCACTTTGCAGCAAAGCAGATGCCGAACCAGCAAAGATGAGCGTCCAGACCACTACCCATCCGAAGCCATTATCCTGCCAGTGTACAAACGTATCCATAACACCGGCATAAACAACGGCTATTATCCCTGCGGTGATCGGGTTCAGTCCGGCGGAAGCGGCGATCACAGCAACGGCCAGCGAGGCTGCAAGTGCAACAGCCAGTCGCGCAGGGCGGGCCAGAGCCAGGCTGCGTACCGTCAGCATCATTCTGTGTCCGAATAGGAAAAGTCCTGCGATGAACACAAGCAAACCTCCAAGGGCAACAAATCCGTTGAGTCCGATATACAGAAGCCGGTCGAAGTTGAAGCCGCCTTCGTTCCCTGCCAGTTGGCCGGAAGCAGTCATAACCAGTGGTACAGCTGCCAGTAATGCCAGATTACACAATACTGCTATACCCACCTTTGAGCCGAACCCGAGATGTTCCAGTGATTTGGACGGGTAGTTCCTGTGAACATACGCCATCAGATACGCAAACAGGACTGCGTTGACAAACCAGTCGCCTACTGACAATCCAATCAGCGAATTTTCGGAGAACCTGTGGTCGAAGACAGGGATTCCGGCAAACGCCGATGATACCAGGGACGACAGATTATTAAAAACAAGCAATCCGCCTGTGACTGAAAAAATCAGTACCGAACTGGCCAGAGTGCCGGCCTTTACGGATACTGTACGGGCTATTTCGTTGAGAAGCCGGAAAGACAGCAGAAAGAAAAGAGTCCATGCTCCGCACTTGATCCACAGTATCCAGCCGGTCTGGAGGGGACCGCTTGCCGAGAGCCAGCAGATGGTCGTTCCATTTGCTGTTACCGGCCATTCTGTTTTGTTAGTCGAGATGATCAGTTCGGATGAGATACCGGGATCGGCGGGGAAAATCAGCTTATCACCGGAGTTACTGAAATCCAGTGCATAACGTATCGGAATGACAGTTGATTTGCAGCTTCCATCGCCACGGTTTTCGGTTTTGGCCAGAAACCAGCCTGAAGGCAGCGATACCAGCCTGGTTCCGGGGCTGCCTGCCCATTTTTTCAGCTCTCTGGCAGGCGGCAGTGCGAGGGTGTTTGTCCAGTATGTAACAGAATCCGCTTTATGTATAACAACCGTACAGTTTTTATTCGTCTGCCCGGTATCGCCAGGATTAACGGAAGAGGCCAGTTTGAGCTGGTCATCCAGCCAAACAGAGATGGTGCGCGCATACTGTCCGAGCAGGGCACTGTTTTCTTCCAACTGACCCGATTTTATGGCAAGGCCCAGTAAAACGGATAGTGCTGTAGCGTATAATATCAGACGCTTGATCATATCTTGCAGAAGCGGAATCGGGGGCTGATGACAAAGTACAGATACCTGCCATTGTCCGGGGCAAAAATACCTATACCTGAGGTCAATAGATTAAAAATAATGCCAATTCTATCGGGAAGCGCCTTGATTTGACAAAAGTTACTCACAAGAACGGTTTTTTCGCAATAATAATACAGAATACGGGATAAAATAATTTCAAATCAAAGCAAAACACCTTTCCTTTGCCATGCCACAAACCGCTTTGTCGCCTTTAGGGGAGGAAAGTCCGGACAACGCAGAGCGCCGCACCGCCTAACGGGCGGAGTCTCCGATTCGTTGGGGGCATAGAAAGTGTCACAGAAAAATACCGCCTCTTTCGGGGGGTAAGGGTGAAAACGTGCGGTAAGAGCGCACGACTGCTCCGGGCGACCTGGGCAGTGGATAAACCTTGCGGGTTGAAATGCCATGTACACCCTGTTTATGTGTGGCTCGCGCAGCTCCGGGAAACCGGAGGCAGGGGGGGTAGGCAGCGCAGACCCCGGGATACCGGGGCCAGATAAATGACAAAGGCTTCCGATTCGTCGGGAGAACAGAATCCGGCTTACAGGTTTGTGGCTTTTTTTCATTTTTTTAAACGGGCTCCGGCAACCCTGAATCCGGATTTTTATGAAAACATCTGCTTTTTTGCTCCCTTTCATGGCAGCTGTGCTGCTTTCTTTTACCTCTGACAAAAAGAAGGTACGGGTAGTTTTTTTCGGCGACAGCATCACGGAGGCAGGCGTCCAGAAAGGTGGTTATATTGACCAGATACGCGATTCACTGAGCATATCCAATCTGGCCGGCAAGTACGAATTGATTGGTGCCGGCATAAGCGGCAACAAAGTGTATGACCTTTATCTGCGTCTGGAGCCCGATGTGCTGGCCAAAAAACCTCAGGTAGTGGTGGTTTATGTGGGAGTAAACGACGTTTGGCACAAACAGACACACGGTACGGGTACAGACGCAGACAAATTTAAAAAATTCTATGACGCGCTGATTACCCGCTTTCATCAGCGTGGCATCAGGGTCGTGATGTGTACGCCTGCGTGCATAGGCGAGAAAAAAAATGGAGTTAATCCGCTTGACAAAGAGCTGGATACCTATTCAGATATCATCAGAAATCTGGCCGGGGAGAAGGGGTGCCTGGTTGCTGATCTTCGCAAGGCATTTACTGATTACAATACTGAAAACAACGAGAGCGACCGGTACAGCAGCATACTGACCACCGACGGAGTACACCTGAACACGAAAGGCAATCAGCTGGTGGCCAGTCTGGTATGGAAACAGGTACAGTTGGCTATATCCGCGCCAAAGCCCAAAATATGATCTTAAAACAGTGAGTCTGGCAGGCGACTCCATATCAGTCCGGAGGGTAATGCCCTGATTACAAGAGGCGTCTGCCTGACAGGATGCTGCAGTTCGATTGTATAACTGTGCAGCGCTATGGAGGTATCGGGCAGGGGCTCGGGCGCTCCATACTTCACATCGCCGGCGATGGAGCATCCAATAGACGAAAGTTGCGCGCGTATCTGGTGAGACCGGCCCGTAACGGGCTGTACAGCCAATAGCGTGAACTGCTCATAATGCCCAATGACCCTGTATGCCGTGATACTTTCCTTTGCGTCCCTGAAAGGCGCGTCATAAACCGACACAAGGTTTTTCTGTTCGTCTTTCAGGAGAAAATGCCTCAGCAGGCCTGATTGATTTTCGGGGATATTCAGCACCAGAGCGAGATAGGTTTTGACGACCTTTTTATCCCGAAACATTTGTGTGAGCCTGCCAAGTGCCTTGTCGGTTCGGGCCATCAGCACGGCGCCGCTCACGGGGCGGTCAATGCGATGCACCGGATGCAGGAAAATAGCTCCGGGTTTGTTGTACTTCTCCCTGAGGTAATCTTTGCCCGCGTCAATCAGCGTCCTGTCGCCGGTTTTATCGCCCTGAACGAGCAACCCGGCGGGTTTGTTCAGCGCGAGCAGGTGGTTGTCTTCGTAAATAACCAATTTGATTCTGTTTGCCCCAAAAGTAAGGTAAACGAGGCAAAGTGGCGGCATCCTGCTATTATCTGACGTTCGGTTTTTTTGAGCGGTTCGGATTTCTTTTAAATCTTACCTTTGCATCAATTATTAAAAGATGAGGAAAGTAATTGCACTGTTATCTGCTGCGTTGGTTATCAATGCCTGCTCCAATGAGTTTGAAGTAGCTGCTCCGTGGAAGGAGTTGCCCATCGTTTACGCCATTTTGTCGCCAAAAGACACCGCCCATTACGTTCGGGTTGAAAAGGCATTTCTTGATCCGGAGAAAAGTGCGCTGGAAATAGCGCAGATTCCAGACTCGTTATATTATCCGGAATCTGCCATCAGTGTATGGCTGGAACAGGTTGGCAGCACCTCACGCGCACAACTTTTCCGTGTTGACGGCAACCTGGAGGGCTATGTTCGGGACCAGGGAATATTTGCGTCACAGCCCAACTGGCTTTACAAGGTCAAAAAGCCGGGGTTCCTGATTCCCGGCAGTTCATACCGGCTGGTTGTCAAGCGAAATGATGGTCGTGAAGATATTACCGCCGAAACAACCATACCGAAGGATTTCAGCATCACCCGTCCGGATCCTACCAATATTGTAAGGAAGATGTCGTTTGCATACAGCACGACCACTACTATTGACTGGCGAACTGATATCAACGGCGTTTACTTTGATATAACACTTGTCCTTCCCTACCGGGAGGAAGCGCCCAACGGAACTGTGCTGCTGCGCGACACCCTGGTCTGGAATGCTGCCAAAAACGTTCAAAGGCTTGAGCAGCAGATTGGCCCGGGTATTTACAAGGGAACAACAGAATTGCAGGGTGCGCAACTCTACAAGTTCCTGGCTTCACAGCTGGCGCCCACCAATAATTTCCGCTACTTTGAGAAAGGATTCATATACCTTGAAGGGGGTGGCAAGGAAATTCGCGATTTCAATATCACAGCTTCGGCCAATTCGGGCCTCACCGGTGCCGAAGTATATCCCATTTACACCAACCTGTCGGAAGGATTTGGCATTGTCACGGCAAAAAATCTGTTCAAAATGGGGAATATCCAGATGTCTGAACAGACTATTGACTCCATGTTTTATCACCCGCTGACACAGGGGTTGAAGTTCAGGTTGTAGAGGGTGAATGAGGGCGACCGGTATAATCGGCCGCCCTCATTTGCCATTTTTCAATCATCAGTACTTGTCTTCATAAATTCCGCTGCCCCGTCGAGTTCATCATAGAACTCCTCTCCGAAGCGCCTGACAATAGCTTCTTTCAGAAACTTGTATACGGGTACACGCTCCTTGTCGCCCAGCTCACAGGCAGCAGAACAAATATCCCACCGGTCATAATTCAAAGCTTCGGTTCCGCTTTCAAACTTCTCGACGCGAATCGGGTACAGATGGCAGGAAACGGGCTTTTTGAAGTCAACAACGCCGGCTGCCCAGGCTTTTTCAATGCCGCAGTGTGCAATTCCCAGTTCGCTGTACGTGAGATATGCGCACGCCCCCCCATCAATAAGCGTGGTTCCGTATGAGTCCATGTCATCGTACCACACATACTTGCCCTGTTGTTCGATGGCCGCAATACCCGCCGGGCTCAGAAAGGGTTTTACGTGTTCGTAAATAGCCTCCAGCACCGGCAATTCCGCCTCATCCAGCGGAGCACCCCAGTCGCCCTCCCAGCAACAGGCGCCTTTGCAGGCCGACAGGTTACAAATAAAATTTTCTACAACAAGGTCGTCACTGACGAGTTTATCCTGAATAATGAGCACAAAAAAGCGTTTATACAATTACCCGGCCGGATCGTTGTCCAGACAGATGATTGCGGATTTTACATAATTCTTGTTCCTTCCGGGATGACAGCTCCCTTTTTGATCACAACTACGCCGTCGCGGATGGCGTAACCCGGCCCATCGGAATCGGACAAATGTGCTCCGCCCTTGATAACCACATTATTGCCTATCCTGCAGTCCTTGTCGAGAATAGCGTGTTCGATATGGCAATAATGGCCCACTCCCTGCGGCATTTCATCGGGATTCGTAGCTATTTCCTTGAGCGACTGGTAATAGTCGTTACCCATCACAATTGTGTCCTTGATCACTGTATTTTCACCAATACGCGAGCGGATACCAATTACCGAGCCTTCGATCAGGCGGGCATGTATGATAGAGCCCTCTGCGATGAGAGCACGGTTGAGCTGAGTGCCGCCATAAAACTTGGCTGGAGGCAGCATACGACCTCGGGTGTATATAATATGCTGGTTGTCAAAGAGATTGAATGCAGGAATATGATCTGTCAGTTCAATATTGGCCTCGAAGAAAGAGTGTATCGTACCGATATCGGTCCAGTAGCCATCATACTGGTAAGCGGCCACCTTTTTACCTTCTCTTACTGCTGCGGGAATGATTTCCTTGCCGAAATCGGTGGCGTCGGGGTATGCATCGAACAGATTACTGATAGCTTTTCTGTTAAAGATATAGATGCCCATAGAAGCCAGAAAGTTCTTCCCCTGCTTCTTGTTGGCGGCGCTTACCTCGCTCGACCACTCCGGCAGTACGTCTGCTTTGGGTTTTTCGATAAAACTGTTGATATACCCTTCGGCATTTACTTTCATAATACCGAAACCGGTGGCGTCTTTTGCGTTCACTGGCAGGCTTGCCACTGTAATATCAGCTCCCTGAAGGATGTGAAACCTGGCCATCGCCTCAAAATCCATCTGGTACAACTGATCTCCCGACAGGATCAGGACATAGTCGAAGTCATGGCGTTCGTAGTGCTGCCGGCTCTGGCGCACGGCATCAGCCGTACCCTGAAACCACTCCCTGTTTCCCGGTGTTTGCTCTGCAGCGAGAATATCCACGAATCCGCGGGTGAAGTGGTCGAAATTATATGAGTTTTTGATATGAGCGTTCAGAGAAGCCGAATTGTACTGTGTGAGTACAAACATCCGTTTCACCCCCGAGTTGATACAATTGGAGATGGGAATATCTATCAGGCGGTACTTGCCACCTATCGGCACTGCCGGCTTTGAGCGATGCTCGGTGAGCGGATACAGGCGCGAGCCGGCTCCGCCGCCGAGAATCAGACTGATCATTTTTATCATGGTGTCATAAAGATTGGTGTATGAAAAATTCGGACTGTCGGGCCCGCTGGAGTGTTTTCAAAGTCAATGAGAAGGCATTATTCGCGCACCTGTACGCGTATAAACCGCAAAGTACTCCCTGACAGCGTGTTCCCAGGAAAAATCAACAGACATGATACGTTCCCTGAGTGCCTCGGTAATGCCCGGCTCGTTGTGCCACATGGCGGCCGCTCTGTGAATCGCATATCCGATATCACCCAGAGAGAACTGGTCGAAACGGATACCCCGGCCGCTTCCATCAGGCTCGGCGATATCCGGCACAGTATCTTTCAATCCGCCTACGCTGCGTACGATGGGTATCGTTCCGTAGCGCATGGCGTACATCTGATTCAGGCCGCAGGGCTCCACCCTGGATGGCATAATCAGAAAATCAGAACCGGCATATATCTGGTGTGCCAGTCCCTCGTTATAGTCAATAACGGCATTTACGCGCCCCTGATATTGCCAGGTCATCACCTTGAACTGATTTTGTGTCCAGATCTCCCCTGTTCCCAGCACCAGGAATGTGCCGGAACCTCCTGCGTTTATGTAGTTGCGATAGGCATCGGGCAACATGTCACTACCCTTTTCACCCACCATACGCCCGATAAAACTGATTAGCGGCTGATCTTCCGGCAGATTGAACCTGTCGCATAAAATCTGCTTGTTGGCTCTTTTAAACTCACGAATCCCCTCTCTTCCTGCCTGTTTGTTCAGCCGGCACTGAATGGCATGATCCGTTTCGGGATCCCACAGATGAGCGTCTATACCGTTGATGATACCGTATTGTTTGTGCCACTCCGAGCGAAAGAGCGGCTCAAGCCCCATACTCGACTGATGCAGTTCAAACAGGTAGCTTTTTGAAACAGTAGTAACAGCCCAGGCGCACCTGACTGCCGAGGCCACTGGATTCACCGCCCCGTTCCAGTCCAGGAACCCTCTTGCGCCCTCATGGTAAAAAGGCAGCAGGTGGTTATTCCGCCAGCTGAATACACCCTGATATTGTCCGTTGTGAATGGTGAATACTGTTGGAATATGCTCCAGTGCCCGGTATTCCGGACAATATTTCACCATGAATGGTATCAGCCCTGTGTGATGATCGTGACAGTGCAGCACCTGAGGTCTGTTTTCCGTCGGGAATGAAAGAATCCAGTGGAGTACTGCCTGTTGAAATACCAGATAACGTTCTACCTCATCGCCATAAGACCAGCCTCCGGGATCGTTATAAATACCGGGCCGGTCATACAGTCCCGGAATATCCACAACAAATAGCGGGTATCCCAGGTCGTCGGACTGCTCACGCTGAACGGAGAAGGGTATGGTACGCCAGTCGGATCTTACGGTGCCCTGAAACGCCGTTTCCCACTGTCTGCCATTTATCCATTTCAATCCGTATTTGGGTATGACGGCTGCAGACAACACCCCTGCACTGGTCATGTATTTTGGCAGCGAACCCACCACGTCACCCAGTCCGCCGGTTTTGGCAGCAGGATAACACTCGGCAGAAATATGAAGCGCCTGTATCATAATCCGGAGACATCCTGTTTTTCATTAGCACAGGAATCAAGGCCAAAGTTAGAAAATTGTATGTTTATTTATCCGAAATGTATTCAGGAACACATTATTGCAAAAAAAATGAAGTCTTGATGTAATTATTCGCATAAATACCTGTTTTTTGTCCCAAAAATTATCTCAACATGAAAAATAACAATCGCCGCGACTTTCTCAAGGTGTCATCTCTGGCGCTGGCAGGTGCAGCACTGGGAGCTTACGATTTACCTTTCAGCCAATCTTCCTATCCGACCAAACGTCTGGGGCTTCAATTGTGGAGTGTCAGGGATGCCATGGTACCCGATCCGGCAGGCACTGTGAAAGCCCTCGGCAAGATGGGCTACAGGAATGTGGAGGGCTTCGGATACAAGGATGGCAAAATTTTTGGCCTTGCCCTGAAAGATTTCGGCAAGCTGCTGAAAGACAACGGGATGAAGATGCCCTCCTGCCACCACATGGTTACGTTGGCCGACTGGAACGCCGGCACGAAGTCGCTTTCGGACAGTTTCAGGAAGGCGGTTGACGACATGGCTTCAGTCGGACAGAAATACGTCATCGCTCCCTGGATGGCCGAAGAAGACCGTCCCAAAATTGCCGAGCTGATCAAAGCTTACAATGCTGCCGGCGAGTACTGCAAAAAAGCAGGAATGCGCTTTGGTTACCACAATCACAATTTTGAGTATGAACAGAAGGCACCTGATGGCCGCCTGCTCGCTGAATGGCTCGCCAAAGAAACTGATCCGGCGCTCGTTGCGCTGGAAATGGACGTTTACTGGGTGAAATATGCCAAGCATGATCCGGCAGAGTGGATGAACAAATATCCGGGTCGCTGGGAACTTCTCCATGTAAAAGACATGGCCAACACTGAAAAAAGAGAATCCGTTGAAGTGGGCGATGGCTCCATCAACTTCTCTGAGCTGTTTAAAAACAGTTCAAAGGCTGGTGTGAAGTATTACATTATAGAGCTGGAACACTATCGTACCACTTCCATGCAGGGTGTGGAAAAATCGTTCAAGGGGTTCACTGCCATTAAATGAATGTAACCATACTGGGAAACGGATCGGGCGGACCATTCCACGGCCGGCACTACACCTCACAGGTGCTCCACGTCGGCAAGAATCAGTTTATTATTGATTGTGGAGAAGGTGCTCAGATGCAGATTTACCGGCACAGGGTCAAAACAGATCATTGCCTTCAGATTTTTATCAGTCACCTGCACGGCGACCATGTTTTCGGGTTGCTCGGACTGGTCACCAACTGGTCGCTGAAAAAAAGAGAGGCGCCGCTGACCATTTACTCGCCACCCGGGCTTCGCGAAATACTGGAGACCGTGATCCGGGTGTGCAGTGTGCGAATGACCTATGAACTGATCTTCGAGGAGGTGGATGCCGCTGTTTCCTGTAAAGTGTTTGAGAATAAAAAGGTGTCTGTGTGGAGTATTCCGCTCAGCCACCGGAATCCGACCTGTGGATGGATGTTCAGGGAGCAACCTGCTCCCCTGAACATCCGCCCGGAGGCGCTGGATTTGTATGATATCAGGCAAAACTTCGCAGCTATCAGGTCGGTGAAGGCCGGAAATGATCTGGTGCTGGCAGACGGGCGCCTGATTGAGAGCAGATTGCTTACCCTGCCACCTGCTCCGCTTCGTTCTTATGCGTTCTGCAGCGATACCATGCCTTCGGAAAAGGTGATTGAGACCGTTTCGGGAGTTGATTTGCTGTACCACGAGGCCACCTTTGCCGATGATCATGAAGAGCAGGCGCTTGTTTCATTCCATTCCACCGCGCGTCAGGCTGCCCGTGTAGCGCGCCGGGCAGGCGTTGGTCGTTTGCTGATCGGACATATTTCGGGCAGATATGAAACCGCCGACCGCCACCTCGCCGAAGCGCGGGAGGAGTTCCCGGAGACGTATCTCGCGGAGGAAGGTTCCAGGTATGCCGTGAGAGAATAAATTTATTTCAGCCATTCAAACCAGGTACGCTGGTCCAGGAGCGGTATCCCGTTGTTCTCGCACACCAGCATGGTATGACCCGTGCCACCCGACATGGGTTCGAGCAAATCGTCGTAAAAAATACCAATGCTTGCCGGCATGATGCCACTTGCTCCAACCACCTTGACAGTATCTCGCAAGATGTAAGCTGCTTTCATAGCGTACTGATTCCTGTCACCGGCCACATACTGGTCTATCAGTTTTTCCATTTTTTTATTTCCGCGAGCGTGATACACGACCTCCGGTTCTGCAGCGAGATCCATCTCTTCCAGAGAATAAGTCTGAAATGCGACATTGGTCTTTTTTCGGTGCCCGGAATAAGGCGTGACTACCTGCAGCCGTTCAGCATTTACAGATACCACCCCGTCTGAAAACAGCTGATCGGCCCCGGCGGCATTCCCGCTTCTGAATATCATCTGTCTGGTATTGGTGGCGAGCAGACGACCGAGTGCAATCAGCTTTTCTGTATCGGCAGGTAGCACGTTGCGCTTGCCCTCCAGCAATACAATGGAGTTTTCGTGATCAAAACGGGAAATAAATTCGGAAAATGTCATAGTTGATACAATTTAGCTAACCTTTGGAAACGCTTTTAGAGCGATATTATTGGGCCCGTTGTAATTATTTTCAAAAATATGTCAAAACTGCAGGATACATACAGAAGGCGCAATTCCTGTATGATGGAGTTGCGCCTTCTGTATAATGATACATGACCGGCATAGTGGTCTCCGAATTATCTGGGCAGTACCCTGAACTCTGTTCTGCGGTTTTGAGCGTGTTGCTCCTCAGTGCACTGAACACCATTGCGGCACTGATTAACCAGTTGTGATTCGCCGTAGCCGCGATATTCGAGGCGGGAGCGGCGAATACCGCGTGACACCAGATAGTCTACCACTGCTTTGGCGCGGCGGTTGGAGAGTTCCAGATTGAAGGCCTCTGATGCCCGTGAATCGGTATGCGAACTGATTTCAACGCGGAGTTCAGGACGGCGCTGCATCAGTTTGAGCAGCTTTTCGTCTATCACATCTTTTGCATCGCGGGTCAGGATATCGCTGTTGACATCATAATAGATGGGCAGGATGTTATAATCGAGCAATTCGCACTCAATTTTGCGCCATTCGTAGCCGTAAATAGAGGCCTCATCATCGCGGTCGCGGGTGAGGAACACCTCTTCACGCACGACAGAAGCAATTCGGGTGGAATCAACCATAGCGTCGCGATCGAGCATTCTCTTTTGAACAGTGACGTACTCTGCCGGAATTTCAATTTCCCGAACAGTTGCCGGTTTGTCAATCACCATGCGACGAATGATTTTATATTTCTGTCCGACTTTTGCCTTTGGCGCATAAGTGGGCGGAGTAACAATTCGCTTGACGGGGATATTCTTGGTAACAGCCGGGTACTCAACGTAACAGATCACATCACATTCACCGGGAGTGGGCGAGTTGCAGCCATCAATCATCGGCTTATTTTCGAAACGCGAATACGCGGGTTCGAGTACGATGGTTTCGAAGGTATCAATCATTTTAACAGGACTGATCGTGTAGGTGCTGTAGGCCTCCTCTACCAGAATGGAATCTATTTCCTCGCGATAGACAGCCGGAACATATTCGAAGCGCCTGGAAGCCTCGCGCACGAGCACCCGTTCTTCTACCGTTTTGTAAACCGGCGGAGCGACCTTGTACTCCAGATAGGACGGGTTGGTGACAACCTTTTCAATTTCCCGAAGCACCTCTATCGGGCATTTGATATAACAGGCTCCGGGCTCCGGATTGGACGGATAATTCTGGGCATTGAGTGTAACTGCGGAAAAAAGGGCAACCGCAATCATGAAGGGGGCAGATCTCATGTTTACCATGTTCGTCGTTTTGACATATTAAAAGTCGTGCGTAAAACTAAAGAGATTGCCGAAAGTAATGTATATTTTTTCGCTGAAATAATAGTTTTTTTAACAATATGCGTATTTTGAATGCAAAATAACCTCATCCGGAGTCGAGCCGGACGGCAAATTGTCGAATATCCGGAACAGCCAGGATTTGTAAAAATATGGTTCCTGCAGGACACACACCGGACATTAAACAGCAGGCGTACCGGACTCCTGTTCTCTGCGTTTCACTTTGCGACATCTGTGACAAAGCCATTTAATAGCAGAGAATACAAATTTCCTTTTGAGTGGCACTTTGCATTCTCTGCTGTTAAATTCAATCTTGCAACGGAGCTTCCTTGCTCCCGGACAGGCTCTTAACGGACAGGCAAAATCACACCCGATGCCCGGCTGGCATCGCGGTGCATCTGGATATCACAGGGTATGAAATCCTCATCTTTGGCCTTGTAAATATCTATAAACTGCTGTGGGTTGCGATCTGTCAGCGGGAACCATGAACTTTGTACCTGAATCATGATTTTATGTCCGGGCAGGAAGGTGTGGGAGACATCGGGCAGTTCAAACTTTACATTGGCCGAAGTACCCGGGGTGAATGCTTTCGGCTGCTCAAAACTGTCTCTGTATCTGCCGCGGAATATTTCACCGCGCACAAGCATCTGATAACCGCCCATGGGAATGCCATTCTCCCGGCCCTGCAGGGTATCGGGGAATACGTCAACCAGTTTCACCACAAAATCGGCATCGGAAGTACTCAGGGTGGTCCACAGGTCGGCAATTACCGGGCCCGTAACCGTTACGGAGCTGCTCAGTGGATCAGTCTGATAGGTAAGCACATCAGGGCGTCTTGATGCAAATCGCTGATCATCAATCATATATTCATTCGTTCTCCGAAGGTGTACACCATCTGCATAGGGCACCGGATTGGCCGGATCAGAGGTGTAACGGTCGGCCTGAGGGGTTCTGCTTTCGTTGGGTGGCGGAGCGGTGGACAGTTTTCCCTGAGCGCTGAAGTAATATTTCACCTGTCGTGCGTCTTTGGGTGGCCAGGCATCATAGGTGCTCCATTTGTTGGAGCCAGTTTCGAATACGTAAGCCTCGGGAAGATCCATTTTACCGGAATCTTTCAGATAATATTCGAAAAATCTGAACTCGATTTCTTTCTGATAGAATTCGCTGGTGCGCGAGCCGAAAGTCACCGCGCCCAGACGGTCGCCGGCTCCGCGGGCCCATCCGCCATGTACCCAGGGGCCCATCACTACCCTGTTCGAAGCGGAGGAGGGATTTTGCTTTTCGACAGATTTATATACGTTCCAGGCACCCCAGCAGTCTTCAGCATCGAAAAGCCCCCCTACCGTCATCACAGCCGGCTTTACATTCTTCAGGTGCGGGCGCGGATTGCGCGCCTGCCACCAGGCATCATAGTTCGGATGTTCCATCAGTTCATTCCAGAATGGTATGTCTTTCATTCCGAATTTCTCGGTCAGGTTGCGCAACGCACCTGCGCGCAGGAAAAAGTCGTAATTATCCGGCGTTTTCCAGTCGCTGAAACCCGGCTGACCGGAGGTGGTGGGTTCTGGGCGCGGTTTTCCGAAACCGGAATAGAAGGCAAAGCCATCCATCATAAAGAACGCGCCATTGTGGTGAAAATCATCGCCAATAAACCAGTCGGTAACGGGCGCCTGTGGAGACACAGCCTTGATAGCGGGATGATCGGCGAGAATAGCCATCGTGGAATAAAAGCCGGGATACGAGATGCCCATCACGCCCACTCGGCCGTTATTGCCCGTTGCATATTTCAGAAGCCAGTCAACAGTATCATACGTATCAGTAGCTTCATCCGTTTGTTTTTTGCCTTTTGGCGACGGGTCATTAGTCGGGATGTAGGGGCGCACGTCCACGAAGTTACCCTCACTCATGTAGCGGCCGCGCACATCCTGGAATACAAATATGTAGCCCGCGCGGGCCAGATCCATATTCTGAATACGCGTGGTATAGGTATCGGCGCCGTATGGGCTGCAGGAATAGGGAGAGCGCCGCATGATAATCGGGTATTTCTTCGACTGGTCTTTCGGCGTGTAAATGGAAGTAAACAGGCGAACACCATCGCGCATGGGAATCAGCACCTCCCGTTTGGTATAATTTTCACGGATAAAAGCAGAATCGGCAGAGGATGGCCGCTGGGCCATTGCCAGCGTACACAGCAGCATAAAGCAGCAGAGGAAGAAGTTTTTCAACATGGAAAAGTTCAGTTTATCAGTTATTCACGGCCATGGTGCGGATAAATCCGGGCACTGCGAACAAAGTTATTAACAAACGGAGTATTATGGTGCAGGATCGCTGCCTGTCAAGAGACTTTTTTAGACAAGACGGCATTATTATCAGGCATTTACCCATCCAGGTTGTACCGGGGGGGTACTAAAAAGAAATGAGTCGCCCCGCGACGGGACGACTCAAATCATCAGGTTATTGTACTAAACTTGCTTGTTGTTTACCTTGCGATAATCAGTTTTTCGGTGGTCACAGCATTTCCTGCCTGGATACGCACGAAGTAGAAACCGCGTGGGATTGTGCTGGTATTGAGTGTGAACTGCTGAGCGCCCTCGAATACTTTCTCGTTGATCTGGTTTCCGAAGTACTGACCGTTCATTCCGTAGATTTCAACAGACAGGTCTGCAGACTTCACCATGTTCAGCTGGAGTGTCACCTGATCATTGGCAACAGTCGGGAAGAGCTTTACGTCATTGATATAGACAGCTACCTCTTCCGTACCAACGAAACAGTTGTTGTTGAGCTCTTTGAACCTGGCCCATCCGCATGTCCAGTCGGAACCGGCTCCGCCACCGAATGCACCCACATAAGATACATTGTCGAAGAAAGCGTTATTCAGACGTGCGGCTCCGAAAGAGGAAGCGTTCAGGGCAGAAGAGATACCTGTAGGCTGTGCATTCGGGAAGTCCAGATTGAAAGCATCCTGGAGGTTGGCGCCGGTGGCGCTGGCGTTGATAGCGTTGCCCCAGCCGCTGGTAGCGAACCATGCATCCACATCGAAAGTTGTCGGGTTGGCGCTGAGCGGGTCAACTGGTCCGTGTACTTGTGTATTTTTTACCTCGAGCA
>JBDLWO010000244.1:0-5095 GCA_039804245.1 Bacteroidota bacterium | reverse complement strand
GAAGACGCTTGTTCGCTCATGGCGCAAAAATCAGGCTGTTGCTAAAAATTTTTTTAATACGTTTGCGAAAAGTAGCAATCTTTTGAAATATGCTGAAAAATAATTTCCCCCCCGGCACCAGAGTAAGGCTCCGCTTTACCGGCGAAACAGGCATCGTCACAGATCGCCTGAGCGATGATATGGTTCAGATCAGACTCGATAACGACCCCGACTTCACCATTCCGGCATTTGAAGAAGATATAGTGGCCGATACAGTACTGAGCAGCGCCGCGCCCGCGTGGGCGGCTGCACGCGAGAAAAAACCCGAACCGCCAGCCCGGCGGGTGGTCAAAAGCACGTACCACATCCTTAAACCCAAAGGACTGCAACTGGCATTCGAACCCATGCCAGGCCGCGATGAATCGGTGTCCAGATACAAGGTGTGGCTCATCAACGACACGCCGTTCGACTTCCTGATGGAATTTGATCTTTTTACCACCAGCCGCGATGTAATTACTTCAGATGAAAAAATCGCTTCCTCTTCAGCATACGAACTGGTCGATTTCCTGTCCGACGACCTGAACGACGCACCGGAGGTGTTCATCAGCGTGCAGCGTATTTCGACAGAAGGAACCAGCGACCCCGTGGAAGCAGGCCTGCGTATCAAGGCAAAACAGTTTTTCAACAGTTTCCAGACGGCCTCCATTATCAATGTGATGGCGTACCATTTCGCACTGCTGAGCGACTTCGAGCCCAAACCGGCAACACCGGGCCAGGATCTGAAGTCATACACGCTCCAGAACAGGAGCAAAAGCAGGTCGGCTGGCAACTCACGCCCGTACAAGGCTTTTGATCCGGAGGACTTTGCTCACTTCGAGCCGGAAATTGACCTGCACATTCAGGCGCTGATGAACGGTTACGCCCGCCTCGACAAAGGCGAGATTCTGCGCATCCAGATGCAGCACTTCCACCGCTTTATTGATCGGGCAGTACGGCTGGGCGCCAACCGGGTGTTCGTTATTCACGGCGTGGGAGAAGGTAAACTCAAGGAAACGATAGCCGACAGCCTGAGAGGTAATCCGCACGTGAAGAAATTCAAAAATGAATATCACCACAAGTACGGGTACGGCGCTACGGAGGTGATTATTCGTGACTGAGGGCCTGCCCGGGATTATCTCGCCGATGGCATAGACAGGCGTGTTTTCTATTTGGCGAGAGAACTCTTAACAGGCTCTGAAACTGCCGAATCAATGAACTGCCAAAAAAGTTATTTGACACGAGAAGTGGCAGGTTCACTTTTTTGCCATGCCATCAAGGATTTACTGAATTTCCTGTTCGGTTTTTTTGTCATTTTGAAACCATTTGTGACGAAAATACGCAAATTGCCCCATAAAACCAAAAACGCATCAAAATCGGGGTCGGTGCGCCTGATTCATGGCGTTGTTTGATTCATGTGTCAGTCGGGAAGCACGAAACTCAAAGCCTCTCCACCCAATCCCTCAATTCCCCCTCAAAGTCATTCAGCCTGAGCGCTGCTGCACTCAGTCCTGTAGTCTGTCCGGCGGCCTGTAGTCCGGCTGCAAGATCAATATGAGACTGTTCCTGTGCAACAAAACAATTGATGGCCGAGAGGTGCCGGGCGAGGTACTCCTGCTCCGTCTGGCCGGGTGTGGGAATGAGTATCCCCCTTTTACCGCTGGCAGCCAGGTCCATCAGGCTGCTGTACCCCGACCGGCATACCACATATCTGCTGACGGCATACAGCCGGTCGAGTTCAGCGCCGGTCATGTAAGACACCATGCTGATATTGCCGGCAGGCGTACTGCGCGTCAGGGCGCTGGTAATTCCCTGTACGAATATAAACTTGTACGGCAAACGGGAAGCCTGATCGAGCAGCAGACCCTCGAGACGGGTGCGCTGCGGCTCGGGCCCCGATAATATCACTGCAGCATCGTATTCAAAATCCTCGTGCGCGGGTGCGTGCGCCGCACGCGAAAGGATACCGATATAATGCGAGTTATTCAGACCGGCCGGCGGGTGCGACAGGGCCCCGGAGAGACCATCGGGGCTGTCCGTATCGGGCACCCAGATATCGTCGAATGGCCTCAGAGCAAACCGGAGCAATTGATTGGTGATATACTCCAGGGGTTTACCCGGAATACGCAGGTTCAGTTGATGGGTAATCAGTACGTTGCGGGTATGTCGGTGAAAACAGCCATATCTGTTGTCGGAAATGATGCCATGAATACCATATTTTCGGACAATCCGGTCGGTAGCGCGGTGTTCTGCAGCGGCGGCGTATAAAATCCGCGGCATCTGACGCGCAATATTCAGTACCATGTTGTGGCTGTAATACCGAATAGCATAGGAGGGTAATGTCAGGCAGGACAGGTGCGGGAACTCCGCCTGCAGCAATCCCATGGCCACACCGTCGGAGGCGAGGAACACCTCCACGCCCGAGCTTTCGAGCGCCCGGATGACAGGAACACAGCGGGAAGCGTGACCGAGGCCCCAGTTGAGCGGAGCTACCAGTACCCTTTTTGGTTTCGCGGACATGATACCAGGCTCATTGCGGCCCTGAGAAACTTATGTTAAACTTCCATACAGGAAGGTGATAATACATACTTTCGCGTTCAGGTAACTGACAAAAACGCATTTAGTATGAAAAAAGTCAACTGGTGGAGAATCACCTTTTTCCTGCTGCTTGCAGGCATGTTTGTGGTACAGTCCTGCGGCATGTTCAAGCCGAGGTGCAACTGCCCGCATTTCTGATTATTTGAGCTGGAGCGCCTGACCGGATTCGTTCCAGTTGTTCAGACCGGTTTTGAGGTGATAGATGCGCTTGAAGCCCATTCGCTTCATGTCTTCAGCCACCTTGAAACTGATTTCACCAAACTGGCAATAGACAGCGTATTCCTGATCCCTTCCGAGACGGGCGATCTGATCCATGAAATTGGGTTCCATGGAATTGATATTGGTTGAGCGCCAGATATGACCGGTGGCGAACTCCTTCGGAGTACGGAGATCAATAATCGGGAGATTTCTTTTCTCTTTCAGCACAGCCACAAAGTCCTTGGGATAAATAGATACCAATATAGTGTCTGTGAATACATACGGTGAAGTTTTCACCGTGTCGGCGCCATTCGCCGCGGCGTCGCCCGTTGCTGAAGGGTTCTGGCATGAAACAACGGCAATAAGGATGAAGAGTGTCAAAAAACGCATGAACAATAATTTTTGTGCAAAGGTACGTTGAAATGGAATTGATTGAAGAGGGGCTCAGGAACGTTTCTTGTAAATTTTGAGTTGCAGCGATTCGATAGCCATGTCCCAGAGTGCCTCGTAAGGCACTATTTCGATTTCGTGAGCCTGACTGGCGCTGCCGGCTTCTTCAGATAGCAGCAGTTTCAGATAGCGGTCGGCTTTGCGTGAGGTGGCCTCGCGGTGAAAGTTCGCTATTGGAATCTGCAGAAGCATTTTGATAAAACAGTTGCTGCGCAGGGTATCCTTTTCCTTCAGATAGCGCGAGCAGTACTTGTCAATAGTCTCGATACGGTCAACCGACTTGTCGTAATCCCGCTCTGCCACCGCGTATAAAATCTGGACAATCAGGATACTGATATTCATACCGCGCTTGTCTTTCGTAAACAGGGAGATATCGTTGATGAACTTGCTCATCTTGAACTTCTTCGAACGCTCGCTTAATACATCCTCCCGGATTTTACCCACCTTGATCAGATAGAATATATACGCCTGGAATATATTCCACATTTCAACGATCTGCGGCTGTTTATCCTTGAAACGCGGGTAATTGGTAATTTTTTCGTAGAGATGATACCCTTCTTCATAGTGGCCGGTACGCATGGCGAGCAGGAAGAAAAGTTCCTGCAATTTGAACCAGTTGAAAGAGCCCTCCTCGAAATAGTACTCGCAGCGACTGATTACCTGCTGGCCCTTGTCGAACTCGCCGAGCTGCAGGTAGCACACAATCAGGTTATAGTAGAAGACCTGAAGCGGCAGTCCGCTGTCGTACGATTTCTGGTCAAAAAACGAGATAGCATCCTCGCAGAGGCGGGCTGTATTGACATAATCGTTCACGCTGTTGTAAATCAGCAGGTGAACCATTCGTCCGAAAAGATGCAGTTTGAAAGAAGGACATACCTCCATGAAATCTTTCAGCTCGTCGTAGTAACGCTGAGCCTGATCCATGACTTCCGTTTTGGTGGATTTGCTGTTGGTATATTGGGCCATCAGCTCGGAATAGTAAAGTTCGGCTTTACTTTCCATCTGCCATATCTGCTCGTACTCGGCGTATTGCTTTTTGATAGCCTCGTACTTGTCCATATCGCCATCCACTGTACTGTACTGGAGGCGGAGTGTACGCAGAATGTCCAGCGTCAGTTCGGTAAACTCGAAATGACGGGTATGCCTGAGCAGGCGCTCAAGCTGGTCAATACCGATAATTTTGGCATTTCTGATGAGTAACGTAATCGCTGCAGACCACTTCTTGTAGCATTCGAAGAATGCTTTCTGACGGGTGGAATAGTTGGCATCCTTGAAATCGAGCAGGAAGATAGCGTCCAGCAGACGCTCCTTCAACTTGTTTTTCAGACTTGTTACGTTGATGTCTTCTTCGCCCCTGAACAGGATCTTGACATCATCATCCTCCTGAACAGTTTTGTCCAGGAGACCATCGAACAGACGTTCCATCTTTGAGCCAGGCTCAATGACGGCTTTCATCAGTTCGTTACTTTTCAGTTTGGTACGGTTGATTAAATTTACGAGCTCAACAAGGTCGCGCATGGTACAATTGTCTTAGATTTTTTCAAACTCCGGCATCAGCAACCACAAGCGGCTGAATCCGGCTGGATGTCCAAAACAATCGGGATAGGATGAGAGGGTGTAGGAAAAGAGGGAAGGAGAGCCTGAACTTTTGCTCCCCGTATCCTCCTCAATTCCGACGGCGGATTATATAGATACCATGCTTCAAGGAAACCTTGGATTAAAGAAGAAGCACAAAGGTAGAAAATTTTTAATAAGTTCACCCGGCAGGGCAAAAAAAAACGCGGCGCACTTTTGCGCCGCGTCGGGTTTCCCGTATATAATCTCATGAAAAGTT
>JBDLWO010000243.1:0-14313 GCA_039804245.1 Bacteroidota bacterium | reverse complement strand
AACTCTCCATCGTGTCTCTTAGAACAACCCTGTCACCAGGATCGTCTCTCTTTCTTTACTCAGGGTATCCTCTCCTCTCTCTTACCTGTATTCTCGCTTCCTTCCTGTCAATGAACTCTTTTTTTTGGTGTTCCCCCCGAAAGGGAGCGCAAAGATAGGATGAGTATTTCCTAATGACCAAATGTTTTTTGATTTTTTTTCTGACTGCTATCTTCCTTCCTGATAGTCGGATTGAAGAATTTGTCTCTTCGTGAAATTTATACTTGCTGTTCTGCCGGTATTCCCTTAATTTTGAAAAGCAACTTGTTTTTCATCGAAATAAAAAAAATAAAAATGTTTTCCCTGATTCGCCGCCCATCGCTCGCCGAGTTGTGCGAGAGTATGGTTCACCTCATTTATCCTGAATTATGCGTCGCCTGTAACCGCGAGCTTCCTGCTGCCGATACCTGCTTCTGTCTGCCATGCAGTCTTAAACTCATACCCTTTCAGATGGATTGCCCCTCCGATAATGCTTTTACCAACCGGTTCTGGGGGCGTATCCCTGTAGAGTGGGGTGTTGCGGCTTATCATTTCAGCAGAAAAAGTCCTGTGCAGAAGGCGCTGCACCAGTTGAAATACCGCAATAACCCTGATGTAGGTGTCAAAATGGGGCGACACATAGCCGTAAAATTGAAATACAATTCACTGGTTCCGCAATTCGACATGATTATCCCGGTTCCGCTACACCAGACTCGCGAACGCCTCAGGGGCTACAATCAAAGTGCGATGTTTGCCAGGGGTATTTCAGAAATCATGGATGTTCCGGTTCGAACCGACTGCCTGAAGAGGGTCGTGGCCACTTCCACTCAAACCAGAAGGAAAAGAATGGAGCGCTTCAGTAACGTGGCCGAGGTTTTCGCTGTTCTGAAGCCGGAGCCTCTGAGGGGGAAAAGAATTCTGCTGGTGGATGATGTTCTGACTACCGGCGCCACACTGGAACTGTGCGCGGCAGCTCTTTCGCAGGTGGAAGGGGTACGGATGGGTATGGCTACCATAGCAATTGCCGACAAATGAGACTTGTCCGGCCCGGTCTGCTGTCTGATACACAAGTTTTGTCGGCCTTGCTGGACGAGCTTTTGTTTGCTATGGCGACTTCACCCCTACATACTGATATCGGCCTGATTGCCTTTGAAACAAAAATTCCGGCCCGGGTGCTGAAGTGTCTGGCTTCACTGCACCTGGAACCGGAAAACTCTGCCGACATAAATGCCGGTGACTTCCATACCGTCTTTTCCAATATTTTATGCCGGTATCCTACCATTCGTATCTGGCTGACTGACGACGGATACTGGTTTTTTGAGTTGTAATCAATCAACCTTTCCGAGGCCCGCTCCGGTGGAAACAGTGTGGTTGCACCTCGATTCTGTTTCCAGATCGGTGCCTGTATATCGTTCACAGGAGCAACCCCAGTATTCATCAAATCCGCAGGTATTACAGGCTATTCCACTGCAAATCTGATAGGTTTGCCCGGCCATCCACAGCCCATCGCTGTTTTCCCGGAGTGGAATCATGACTGTACAGCCGTTTTCAACATCTTCTGTCAGGGTTCCTTTCAGAAAAAGATGTGGCTTTCCGTGTATTTCGCCTACATTTACTGACGTGACGTTGGCCAGTCGGGGTGTTATTGAGCGGGCAGACCTGACAATAACCTGCTCGGGTACAAGCAGGCGCCAGCGATTCAGCAGATCGAGCCCCGCAACCGGATCGGTGGCAGGATCAAACTGTAGCTGCTCCGGGTAGTCGGCCGGGCGCAGCAATGCTATCAGGATCACTATACAGAGGTGTTTCATTCAGTCGCGTGGGTAAAAGGTGATTTTTTTCAGATTGATCAGCCGGACGCTCTGCTCGCAAGAGCCGCTGCCTTTCACGCAGGCGCACGCGGGGGTGAGGGAACACTCCCGACAGTTATCGGTACTGCTGCACGATATAACGAGCTGATCGGTGAAAAAGGTTCCGGTTGCGGTTTCCGCCAGGAGAATGGCCAGTGTGATGTCAGGTGCAGGACTGCCGTTGCCGCGGCAGTGTGCCAGCAGGTATCCGGACCGGGCAAAACGTATCAGCCTGACGGAATCAACAACTGAAACTTCGGGGATACTTTCGCGGACAGACAGTGCCAGCGCTTCAGGATGAATCAGCATTTCGATGGTATCAGTATTTTTTCTGATGGCAACAACATCGGTTGCCGGGTCGAAAGTGATTGCTCTCTGCGCGCTGGCGATCTGTACCAGAAAAGCGCCAAAAAAGAAAACAATGGTAAACTTCATGGTTGATGGGGTTTATTGATGATGTTATTCTGTTGCACCATACAGCATGTCTTTCAGCCGGGAGCCCTGTACCTCCGGCATTCTGTAGGCGCTGTTGAATTTTTCGAGAGTTTGCTCAATGTCTGATTTCAACTGTCTGAATTCGTCTGGAAGTACCGACTCACAGGTTTTTTCGTGCTCATAGCTGTCGGCTATCTTGGCGAATTTCTTGTAATACTCAGCTCCCTGATTCACAAAATCACTGTAACGGGTGATGAACATGACAACCCGGTCTATGGCAAACTGCAGGTTGGTTTCTGCCTTTGCCAGCAGGCGTGGGTCGGCCTGTGCTGCTGTTCCGTTTGAGGTATTCTGTTCTCCGAGCGCTTTGGTTACCATATTATCGAGAAGTCCGTACAACCGCTCCCAATCATCGCTTTGCCGGCAGCCCTCCAGGGTAATGGTGTAACCTACCTGCCTCGAACAATCTGAAAAAAGTGCCTCGCAGTCCCGGCGCAGGGTGAGGTTTGCATCGCGCAGGTAGCCGGTTTCGTAGTAAATTACATTCAGATCATTGTGCATGCGAACGGTAAAATCCAGAATACAGGCTATTTTGTCCTGTGTTTCTTTTTTGTCCTTGTCGTCTGTACCACTTATCATCATGCTTGCTATGGAAAAAGCTGCCGACAGATATGGGTTACTCTGCATCAGTTCCGGCATGGTGAAGTTGAATTTCTTTTTCATTTTGTCTTCCAGCAAGGAACGCACTTCCTGAAAAGCAGGGTAGTGGTGTGGATTCGATATCTTGAGCAAGTCTTGCTGTGCCTTCAGACTGCTGAAATGATGATCCATACTGAGGATTTTCTCATACAGCATCTTGATTATTTCAATGGCCTTTCGGTAGCGCATTTTGGTAAACTTCAGCTGGTACTCGGCTTCGGTTTCGCGGAGTTGTTGCTCTGCGCGCAGTCGCTCGCGCAAAAGTCTGAATCCTTCTTCGTGACTTGTTTCCGGTTTGTCGAGTTCTGTATCAATCTGGCCGAGGCGGGCGCGCAGCTGACTGCGCGCCGCCTCATACTGCAGGCTCAGGGGAGCATTTTCGGTTTCGGCACGTTGAATGATATAGCCTGTCCAGTGCTGTGCTGTGTCGTAAACCGCTCCGTCCGGTGCTGCCTGCAGGCAGATGCCTGAAATCAGAACCAGTACAACCGTTATCCAGACGGGTGCATTGTTTGGTAATGTTCTCATGGCTGGTGGTTGCGATAAGATGGAGTGAAGAAATTTACTGCTTATTCCCGTCAATCATGAAATGCAATCCGATATTGATCTGTGCTGCAGCGTAGCCGATGGCCGTGATATATTCCAGTTTTCGCGTTGCCGGGCAAGCTACCAGGCGACCTTCCAGTACGAGCGACATATTTCGATACACCCGTGGATTCAGTCCCATACCCAGAAATCCGCCCAGCGGATTGCCCCTGCGGAACTCTGTACCCCGGAGTGGCCGCTCCTGCGTGCCGTATTTTGCGTACCCCTGTGTGAACCTGCTGCGAACATCGGCGAAAATACCCAGTCCGCCATTCAGATACAGCCATGAAAATGGCCTGTATTCGGGGACAAAAGCCAGGTAAGCCTGATTGATTTCGTAACGCCCGTTGTAGTTCCCGATATTACCCAGCGGATCGGGTACCTGATAGATGAAAAAGTGGGCGAATGAATTCAGTCCGGTTTCTGCACCGATACAGAACTCCTTTGTCAGGTGCCTGGTGCAGGTCAGAGCGAACTGATAGTTTGGTTCGTCGCGGTAACTGTTGAGGTCAACGGCTCTTGCGTCGGCCACTACATCAATGTTACCCCAGGCCAGTCCGGTTTTGAATGACAGATTGTACTGGGCCTTTGCTGTAACGGCAAACAAGGAGAAAATGAGAACAAAATGGATCTTTTTCATGATGAACATATTGAAGTTGTGAGTGAATTACTGCGGATTGAGCAAGAGCGGTATTTCTTTCTGACATCGCTGTGCCGGTGGCAGCGGAACTCCGATGGCGTACCCTATTTCTGTATAAGCCTGTGCTACGCCTCCAGTATTGGGGGCTCCGTTAATAGTCCCCCAGCCCCCCGGGTTATTGAGTGCGAGATGTGATGAAACGGCCGACATCCGGTTCTGCTGGCTGCCGTCGAGGCTGCCCCAGATCCAGTTGGCTATATAATCGGTGCAGCAGTGGGGTGCCGATGGCGAGGGGGAGCCACCCGTCAGTACGCCCGTCAGGTGGAAGCTGCTGTTGATGCGGGCTGTACTGTGCCAGCAGCGTCGTCCGCTGACACCCATCGAGGAGCCGCTCATGACAAAGCATGAGACAGGATCATTCGGACGCAGGGTGATGTTGGCAGTACCCTGGCACAGTGGTTTGCTGACTAAAGCACTCGCGCACTCCTTGACATCGTTGTAACGGAGCAGCATGCTGTCCAGATCATCAGCAATTCGGCGGATCTGATCAGCCAACCCGTCTATCTGGCCGGTTTTTACCGATATGATTGTTTCTGTCACCCCGGCACCTATTTTCAGGATATCGGTGATGATATTGAGTGGTACGCCCCCCTTGCAGGTTGATCTTGCAATCGCAGAACCCGCGCCCAGAATACGCACATCAGAGAGATCATTCACATTTTCGCGGGTAACGAACGCTACCGCCCAGTCCTGGCTTTCTGCAGAAGCGTCCTGCGAGAAAATACAGCCTTGTCCGCCGGTATTGGTACGGGCTTCTGTGGTGGAGTAATAGCCGTAGCTCAGTTTTATCGTTTTGGCACAGTCGCAGGCTTCGGGCAATTCCTCCGTTGAGAGACACAGGAGGTGATAACCGATTCGGGCGCTGTTTTCTGACAGAGTGCCTTCACCTATAGTCCAGGACTCGAGACGGCGTTTGTTGCCTGCCAGGTGGCCCGTGTTTTCGAGAATCTGCTGTTTGGCCGGGCCCTTGAATATACCTCCCCTGTACCAGAAACTGGCTTCATTATAATGTGTGAAACTGGTATTTTCAATCCGGGGGCCGATGGAGTAGTTCATGGGCCCGTCAGTATCGGGTGTAGCGACTGAAATCTGGTTCATCACGAAGTTGCACAGGCAGGGGCCCTCGGATGATCTGTTGGCAAAGGCGCTTTTTACCAGTGTTTCAGGATATTGTCCCTTTGTTGAAGCGGGCAGTACGGCGCCGTTCATAGCGTAACGCTGTACGAAGGCAATTTTTTCATACGTTGATACGCCTTCCAGGTTTTTCACGTACTGTGAGAAGGGTATCTGTTGACCTTCCACAGCAACGTATTCCGACAGGGCACGATACAGTTTGTCTGAAACAGCCACCGGATCGCCGGCGCGCCAGGGGGTAGTCTGAACCATACCGAGGGTATAAGTCACGCCGTTAGGGCCTGTGGCTTTTACATCGTATTGCTGCCCCGGGGGAAGGCCTGTCACGAGTGCCCTGTTGTTTTGCAGGACAATCGGGCGTATATCCGGCGGGTTGTTTTTGTTTGCCAGTTTTACACCTGAAACGGGTGCCGGCCCGAATTCGAGGGCTGCCTGGATTCCGTCAGAATAGAACACGACTGAACTGGAGACGAGCGAAGGAATACCGGTGGTCAGTTGGTAATCATCAAGGAGCTTCGGATCTGGAGTGATGAATACGCCGGGTGCCGGATCATCGCCTTCAGTATCCTGGGCATGGAGGAAGTTACACAGGGATGCGCTCAATACGAGCAGGAGGAGAACAAGTTCTTTTTTCATGGGTTTGGAACTGAATAATGGTTCATTTCTGAGGGGTTACTGCCAGCGTGCTTTTTTGTAAGGTGCCGGCGGGACTTCCAGGTTTCCGCAGTTGATGGTGCCTCCTGAAATGGGAGCCTTACCGGTCAGGTGGATAATACCTGCAACTACCGGTGTAGCCTGTGAGGTGCCGCTCAGCGTCGTGTATTTGCCGTTTTTATGTGTGGAATAGACATTTACACCGGTAGCTACCCAATCAACAACGGTTGTACCCCAGTTTGGGAAGGTCGCGCATGCGCCCACGCAGGTAGATGCGCCTACCGTAACCACTCTGGTTCCGTTAATGCAGCCCGGATTGCACTGAGTGGCCTTCCCGGTGTTGTTGCCGGAGGCCATGCACACCCAGGTTCCGGAAGCTCCCAGATTGATGATGGCGTTGCGAAGCGGCAGGTTGTTGTTGGCGCAGTTGTTGACAGGGTAAGTGCCCAGGCTCATATTCACGACATCGCCCTTCCCGTCATACAGTGCCACGTGGTTAAGACCCTGCAGTACCGACGACATGGAAGCCATTCCTGCATTGGAAAGCACCTTTACGGGAACCACAGGGGCTCCGGCGGACACACCTACTACTCCGATACTGTTGTTTTTGGCGGCTGCTATACCCGCAACATGTGTACCGTGGCCGTTGGCATCGTCGTAAGTTTCGCCCGTAATGAACGATTTGGCGTACGGAAACAGATCAATAACCGAAAGGTCGGGGTGATCAAGGTCAATGCCCGTATCAAGGATCCAGATCCAGCGTTCATCGGCGCCGGTGTAGGTAGAAAATCCACCAGCGTTCTGAACGGCACAGGTGAGAGTTTGCCCCATGGATTCGTACTCTTCCGGAAGCCCTTCTTCAGAAGGAATATCCATCTGGATCAGGTAATCGGGGGTGACACTTTCCACATCCGGGTTCAGCAGGAGTTTTGCTACCTGCTCCTCTTTCAGTTGTGCAGTGAAACCGACAATAACATCGGTATAATTGGCCAGCACGTCGGTTTCAGCTACACCTGCACTCGTGCGCACCTGCGAGAGTTTGGCCAGATTGGCCTGTCGTGCCGGCTGGTTCAGGTTGTACGTTTCCTGCCGGCCTGCGGCAGTTACTTCCTGAAGGACGACGGGTTTGGCAGATGTTTCTTTCAGTACAACCACATACTGGCCCGGAATGGGCGCCGCAGGAGAATCCTGGGCACACACCATTCCGGCAAGCATGAGAATTAAAAGAAGCGTGTTAATGGTTTTCATGATTAATAAAATTGAAGCGTGTTTTAGCCTACTCTGTGCGCTTTTCGGCGTCCGCGTCCGTACTCTATTGAGTGGATTTTCCGGAAAACTCCAGTATGAATGTTATTCAGGGCTATTTTTCGGGCAATACCTTCCCCGGCCCCGGCCAACCTGTCCTGGTCAATTCTGACCTCAGACAGGCGGCACGGGGTTCATCATGGTTCTTGAAAAATGTCGGGGAAAGGTTGATTATGAAGCGTCGGGCCTGAAGTAAACCATCCAGGAGTCGAGCGACTGTGCCATCAGATGGCGTCCGCTTTCTATCCGGATGAATCTGCCGAATACGCCCGGCTGAATATGCAGCGGGGCATCCAGATGAAACCAGACCGAAAACGTATCGGGTCTGATTTGTCCGGGAAGATGACCACTTAACGGGAAAGAGGCCAGTATGGCGCCGCTTTCAAGCAGGGTGATACAGGACAGTACAGCGTATTTTGTCCATACCGGCCCTTCGTTCCCGCGTGGTTGATCGGTTTCTGTTTTCAGCAGGTTTTGTGCAGGGTCCAGCTGATACCGCTCGCCATAGTCATCGCGGATTTTGGTCCATCTGACGGTTGCCGGCGGTGGCTGGTATATATGAATCTCGGGTTTGATTCTGATGTCTATCATGGCTGTGTTGGTTGTCGGTGACAAAAGTGCGGGTGAGTTCATCAATCAAGTTGCGACAGTTGTGCAGGTTTTCAGGATTGTTTTTTGTTTTCAAAGCCTGTTTTTTTTCTTATAAAAAATTGAAAATCAGCCGTTTGAGAAAAATTTAAATGTTCGCATCCGACTGATTTTCTTCGTGGCGGAGTTTAGCCGCCCATTACATCCACGCCTATGATTGTATTGGCGTGCATTTCAATCCTGGTGTAAAACTGTTTCATGATGTTTTAATTTAAATGGTGAAGCGTGTTTGAATGACAGTACAAAAATGAGGGCATCTGAAAAGGTACACTGCGACACTGCCCGGCATAATATTGAATGAATGTGTCTTGTTAAATCAACCGATTTATTCCTGATGATTTGATAATCAACTATTTAGTATATTTCCTTTCTTGTATAATGTTCGTAACAGCGTGATCGTTCCGATGAATTTTGTCGTGAATTCAGTTGCCCTGCGGGAATTTTTGCTGTAGAATGTAAGTATTATCGGACGCAGACGGATCCGGAAAATGGAATATTGCGCGTTTTTTTTCGGTTTTTACTGCAAAAACCGGCATTTCAGTATTGACTGGCCTTTTCAAAAGAAAAATTCCGGTGGAATTTCTGTCCAAAAGTGTAATAAAACGGCAACTGTACCGGTCAGACTTTTGTGTCATTCTTAATGGTTTAAATCACTTTCATCATCGGAAACCATTGCTATGATCAAGGAACTGACTGAACTGGTAACGCTTGCAGAGCAATCGTTACCCGGGGCGGAGGAACTGCTCCGCTTCTATTCCCGCGGAAACCGCGACGTGGAAAAACTGTATTATGCCATCCAATCTGCCAGTTATCGCACCGAGGTGGATGCTGTTCAGCGGATTGGTATCGGAGAGCGCACCAAATTCAGGCAGGTAGCCAGAGAATTGCTCAGGTGCCTGGAACTGATGGCGTTGCATCTGGACTCTGAACGCCAGTTGTCTGACCCGCTGAACAGCAGTCGTCTACGCGGATTCAGGCTCACGGCTATTGCCAAATCGCTTTCGCCGCTTGCCTGCAAGCACGCTGCGCGCAAAACGGCGGAGGAGCTGCTGAAGCTAGGACAGGATTACGGGCGCCCCGAGTTTGTGGTGGAGGCTTCGAGAATTCTGATGGATTATGTCTCGGTGGCGGGTGACGACCTGAAAACGTACGACAGGTATCTGGAACTGTATGAACAATACAGCGAGTGGCGTATGGTGGAGGAAAAGGCAGTCATCTGTTTTGATCGCATCAAACTGCCGTCTGTCAAACGGAAAACACTCCAGAAAGAGCTGGCCGAGCAGGCGCAGCGCTATCTGAATGATCTGGAATCCTACGCAGGCGTCATCAATTCGCACAATTTTCATGTATCATACTACTCGCTGCTCTCGTACCGGCATACCATGGAGGGAAGATACCAGGAGGCGTCCGCAGTGCATGAGGCTGCTATAACCTGGTTCAGTGAGCGGCCTTATCCCTGCAACCAGGCGCTGAATATTTTCCACTATCTGGAAATTATGAATTGTTTTTATCTGGGGAGTTATTCGCGGGGAAACCGTTTTTTTTCCAGAGCACTCGATCTGGCAAGTCCGGGTACCTACAACTGGTTCAGTACGATTGAGCTTGGTTTCTATCTGAAAATGTACCAGGGAGAGTACCGGCAGGCAGCCGAGATATACCAGATGGCTGTGAAAAACAGAAAAATGGCGGTTTTGCGGGAGGCTCAACGCGAAACATGGCATATCCTGGGCGCCTATTTATTTATCGTTCAACAGTTAACCGGAAAACAAATCCCAGAAGAAATGGCCCCAAAAATCAAAAGTACCCGATTCAGAAATGACATCCGCGATTTTTCACAGGACAAGCAGGGTATGAATGTGGCTATACTGGCTGCTGAAGTACTGCTGGAGTATGTAGAAGGTAAATTCGACAGTCTGTGGGATCGTATTGCAGCCCTGGAAAAATACAGAGAACGATACCTGCGTAACGGCATAGAAACGCACCGATCACAGTTGTTTATCAAAATACTGGTGATTCTGTCAAAATACAATTACGACAGCGAGAAATTTCCGGAGAAAGTGCGGCCCTATCTGGAGGAACTCCGGAAGGCGCCACTACAGCTGTCAAATCAGTCGCACGAACTGGAAATAATTCCCTACGAGGCACTGGTGCGATTACTGACAGATTCCATGCGCGCACGGCGCACGCGTACTGTTGATGGCAAAGACAATCGTCTTCCGGGCTTCAGGGGTTGAACCAAAGTCACCGTGTTTTTGTTGAACTCTTTGTTTGCCTGTGGTCTGATGTTGAAACGCCTGTGACAGTTTAATGACCTGTTATTTACATTGGCAGGCATCATTTCGTCACTTCAACTGAGTACCTTTGCGGAATCATTCTAAACAACAAACCTATGGAGCCTGTAGCTGCTAAAATGCCGGTGATGTTATACACCGAACAGACGCCGAATCCGGAAACGCTGAAATATGTCGCAAACTGTCTGATTTACCGCGGTATTGCCGATTTCAGGGAGAAGGAACTCGCGGAACAGTGGAGTCCTCTCGCTAACAGCCTGATGGAGCTCCCCTATGTGAAAAGCGTCTATCTGAACAATAATTTCGTTACGATAACGAAAGAAATGAATTATGAGTGGAACGATATCATGCTCCGGCTGAAGTCGTTCATCAAGGAGTACGTAGAAAGTGGCGGTATTGTTGTAAAAGAAGGATTCTCCGAGTACATGGAGAATCTTGCAGCCGAAAACAATGCAGCGCAGTTTTCCGGCGAAAACGGGGAAATTGCCCGTCGCGTGAAGGATCTGATTGATATGTATGTGAAACCTGCTGTAGAAAGCGATGGTGGAAACATCGAGTTCAAATCTTTCGAGAACGGTGTGGTAAACGTAATCATGCAGGGATCCTGCAGTGGCTGCCCCTCTTCGACAGTTACACTCAAGGCCGGCATCGAAGGAATGCTCAAGCGTATGATACCCGAAGTGCGCGAGGTAGTACAGGAAATGGAGTAATATCCCGCCCGGGTTTTTTGACAGGCGTTGTATCTGATTGACAGTTACAACGCCTGTCGTGTTTATTGCTCAGGCAGTGCATAGGCTACATACTTGTTTCCCTTCGGAGAGTCGAGTTTGGTGCCGCCACAGGCCAGAACGATGTACTGCCTTCCATGGATCTCATAGGTTGCCGGCGTGGCAAACGATGCTGCAGGCAGATCTGTTTCCCAAAGCAAACGACCTGTTCGCTTGTCAAACGCCCTGAATTTCCCGTCTTTGGTGGCGGCAATGAATAACAGTCCGTTTCTGGTAACCACAGGGCCACCGTAGTTTTCTGTTCCTGTATTGCTGATACCCATTTTTTTCAGTTTCGGATCTTCTCCCAGCACAATACGCCAAAGGTGTTCACCAGTGTTCAGGTCTATGGCCGTCATGCTGCCATAAGGCGGCGAGAATGCCGGCAAGCCGTTTGCATCCAGAAATTTGTTGTACCCGGTACTTACAAATGGTACCTGATCCTTGCGCGCGGTTCCGGGTTCTTTTCCCGCCTGTTCTCCTGATGTACTTTCTTCATTGTACAGGAATCGGATCAGCGCCTCTTTTTCTTCAGTGTTCAGATTGATTCCGGGCATCTTGCCTTTCCCGCTGGCTATGATTCCGCTCACATAGGATTTTTCCAGACGGCCATTCAGGTTATTCAGGGCCGGGTAACCGCTGGCTGGATTACCCATCCTGCCCTGGCCATGGCAGGATGAACATCTGGAGGCGTAGATTCGCTCACCCGGGCTGAGTTGCATGAGTGCCTGTACGCCGGGCACTTCCACCATCTGCATGATCCAGGCCATTTCGTTGGAGTTAACGTACATCACACCAGTTTCCACGTCAACGGCGGCACCGCCCCATTCGGCGGCGCCATCATAACCCGGGAACAGCAGGGTGCCCTCGCGGCTGGGTGGTGCCCACTGCTCTTTGCGGCAGGCCTTGAATGTTTCCAGTATTTTTCCCCGGTCGGCAATCCATAATGGTATGTCAGCCTCTGTGAGCGATGTGCTCATGCGTGCAAAAGGAGCCGGTTTTACTGGAACGGGTTGTGTGGGCCATGTAACTTCTCCGGGCAAATCAGAGGTTGGCACGGGTATTTCTCTAATGTCAAACAGTGGTTCGCCGGTTTCCCGGTTGAAGACAAAAACATATCCCTGTTTTGTTACCTGTGCCACGGCGTCCACCCGGCGCCCGTTATGGTTCAGCGTAATCAGATTCGGGGGCGCAGGCAGGTCTCTGTCCCAGATATCGTGATGAACAAACTGGTAGTGCCATATTCTTTTTCCCGTTCTGGCGTCGAGGGCCAGCAGGCAGTCGGAGAACAGGTTCTCTCCTGGCCTGTTTCCGCCGTAAAAGTCATAGGCTGCCGATCCGGTAGGTACATACAGGACCCCCCGCTTCCTGTCTACCGACATGCCCGACCAGTTGTTGGCAGCACCTGTATAAGTATTTTGCCAGGCGTCTTCCGGAAATGTTTCATATCCGAATTCACCGGGATAGGGTATCGTGTGAAATACCCAGGCCAGTTCTCCGGTGCGCACGTTGAAGGCGCGTATATCGCCGGGAGCAGCATCGGACCCTTCAGACAGCCTGACAGGCATGATAATCAGGTCTTCAAAAATAGTTCCCGGTGTATTTGAGTTGATGTATTTACCGGCTGCTATTTCTGGTAATCCCAGGTGTAAATCAATGTATCCACCATTTCCAAACGACTCAACCTGAGCGCCCGTTTGCGCATCAATGGCATAAAGGCGCGGCCCAATAGTGTGAAATATCCGCTTTTCACGGCCATCGGTCCAGTAAGCCACCCCGCGACCGGTGTTATGCGATTCCATCAGCGGCTCTCCGAAACGCCAGATTTCTTCGCCGGTGGCTGCATTCAGGGCGAACGCCTGTACAGAGGGGGTGATACCGTAGAGAATACCATCCACAACAATCGGGTTGGTTTGGACCTGTCCGGAGTCTGGCATGGAGTATGTCCACGCGATTTCGAGCTGGTGGACGTTTTCAGGCGTGATTTGCGACAGGGTGGAATAGTGGTTTCTGTCGGGGCCGCCCAGATACTCGGGCCAGCCCCTGTACACCCCGTGCGAGCAGGAGGCAGCCAGCAGACATATCGCGAGGGCTGATTTCAGAGGCTTGCGCATATCGGACTTATTTTTTTATTGAAATAGCTCGTTTTCGTTCTTCCAGCATGACCTTGCCCAGTTTTGCCAGGAAAGGGAATCCCGTCTGATCGTAGTCGTATCTGTCGTCGTTGAAAATGCCATCTTTATTGCACAGGATGGTGGCAGCGAGCATGAATTCGGCGCCTGATTCTGTGTCGTGAATGTATGCCACATCTGTCAGGGTTCCATAAGCTTCGCCCACCTTGTTGTATATTCGTATTTTCCCGTCCCGCTGTTCCTTGCTGTCGCCGTAGAGGAAGAATTTTACATATCCGTCGTACCAGGTGCTGTCGTATTTCGGGTAGTCACACTCCCTGGGGAAAATACCCATGTAATGGCGCAGGAACAGGTAATCGTCCGGAGTCAGGTCGAAGCGGTGCACGGGATCAACGAGTTCAGGAAACAGTACTGCTTTGAGCATCAGATTCATATCGTTGAGCGAGAACCAGTTTTTTCTGCTCATATCGAATGGCTGCAGGACCAGGCTGTCGGTGGCGGTGTAATATCCGCGTCCTTTGGTGGTACTGTATTGCGGGTTCATCCACGTATTATCATCGTACAGCTCATCCTGCTGATATATGCCTCCGGACTCGTCGTAGAAAGTCATCAGGGTCGTATAGCGGTTATCGCGGCCGGGGTAGTTGAAACGATGGATGATACCTGTACGTGTGTATCCTTTTTCTCTCAGCGTTGTATTGATGTATTCCCTTCCGAGAAACTCGAACAGGTGGTTGTAGGCCAGGTTATCGCTCACGACGAATATCTGTCGAATATCGTGTGCGATAGAGGGCATTCCGCCGGGAGCTCCGGAGTCTTCAGTATATGTTTGTTGCCAGGGGCGCAGTGAATCCAGTCTGTAGGGAGCGTCTTTTGTCAGAAGGGGATATTCTTTCTGCAGGTGATTGATTTTTTCCAGCGCGAGCAGAGCCAGCGGCATTTTAACCATACTGGCGGGGTAGAAGTACCGGCTGCTGTCCACATTATGGCGCCACTCGCGCATGCGCGGGCGTCCCGCCCGGTCGCGCTGAATTTCTGTATAAATAATTTGTACCTCGTAAATGTCGGGTCGGGAGAGGATGCTGTCGAAGTCGG
>JBDLWO010000242.1:0-3797 GCA_039804245.1 Bacteroidota bacterium | reverse complement strand
TGCCATGTTGAGTTACCTTTGTTGCCATGAGCGGGAGGATGGATGACTGTTTGCAACCACAAATCTATTCCGACCGCTCATTTTATCCCCAACTCGTTATCGACCTTTTTGCACAACCCCTGTACGATTGGGCCGGGTGAGACGCGATGAATCGCGTCTGTACGATTGGGCCAGGTGAGACGCGATTCATCGCGTCTGTACGATTGGGCCAGGTAGAGACGCGATTCATCGCGTCTCTACGATTGGGCCAGGTAGAGACGCGATTCATCGCGTCTGCACGATTGGGCCGGGTGAGACGCGATTCATCGCGTCTGCACGATTGGGCCAGGTAGAGACGCGATTCATCGCGTCTGTACGTGTGGGCCGTGTGAGACGCGATAAATCGCGTCTGTACGGGGGGTATTGTGCCTTTATGGGGCATATTTAGGGTTTTTTATGTCCTTCCGACACCCGTCACTGCAATACTTCACCTCCTCCCATACTTTTTCCCATTTCTTGCGCCAGGTGAATGGCCGCTGGCAAACAGGACATATTTTGGTGGGCAGATGCTCTTTTTTTACGTTTTTCATACCTTCAGCGTGCTCATTCCGCCATCGGCATGGATAATTTGTCCGGTGATCCAGGCGGCGGAGGGTGACAAAAGGAATGCGCCAAGTGTGGCGATTTCGGCTGGGTCTCCAGCTTTTTTCATCGGATGCCGCGCGGCGGCAGCGGCCATTTTCTCTTCGGTATTCAGCAAACGGGCCGCAAGCGGGGTGTTGGTCAGGGAGGGCGCAATACAATTCACGCGCACCTGCGGGGCCAGTTCGGCTGCCAGCGACCGGGTAAGTCCCTCAACGGCTCCTTTGGCTGCCGCTATTCCGGCGTGAAAAGGCATACCCACTCCCACCGCCACGGTGCTGAACAGCAGTACAGCGGAACCGGGCGTCTGTTTCAGGGGTTTCAGTGCCGCCTGTATGCAGCGTATCGCTCCCACGCAGTTGATCTCAAATTCATCCCTGAATTGCTCCGGCTTGATAGTGTTAAACCCCTTCAGGTTGATGCTGCCCGGCATGTAGGCAAGTCCGTGTATCCCGGAAGGCAGTATGTTGGCAGGGAACTCATCCTGCAGTACATCGAATGGGTGATATTCAACCTCAGGCATGTCAGCCAGTCCGCCCGGATGTCGGCTGAGCGCTAAAACCCGGTGACCGTCTGAAGTGAGCTGCTTCGCCAGCTCTAGGCCAATCCCCTGGCTGGCTCCGATGAGTACATAAGTCCTGTTCATGCTGTTCTTTTTTGAGAGTTAAAACCTCTTTTCCTGCAGATTGTTTAGATAAATCATGTCTGTTAACTGCAATATAGTCTGGTTCAAACGCGATTTGCGACTCTCCGACCACGAGCCGCTGAAGGAGGCCATCCGGGCAGGGGAGCCTGTGCTGTTGCTTCACTGCTTCGAGCCATCGTGGATGCAGGCGCCCGACAGCGATGAGCGGCACTGGCGGTTTGTGTGGCAGAGTATCCGTGAAATGCAGGATACGCTCGCCAGACGAAATATCAGACTGTACAGTTTCCGTGCCGAATTCATGGAGGTTCTGGAAGCTTTGCGTCCATACTTTCGAATTCACACCATTTTTTCCAGCGTGGAAACAGGCAACAGGGTCACTTTCAACCGCGATTTGCAGGTGGCAGAATATACCCGCCGCCATGGAATAACATGGAACGAGTATCAGACGAACGGAGTGCAGCGCAGGCTCAGACACCGGAAAACCTGGGATGGAGACTACCGCCGGCGGCTGGAAGCACATCCGGATCACCCCGACTGGGCCGCTTTCCGCGGTGTTGAACTTCCCGCCGGGTTCGGCGAAAAATGGAATATTGAATCACTTCCCCCGGGTATCCGGACAACCAGCGCCTCCATGCAGCCGGGGGGCGAACGCGCAGCAGCAGCTTATCTGCGCTCCTTTCTGCTGGACAGGAGCAGGCTCTACATGCGCAATATCTCCAAACCGGAGGGTGCGCGGTATCATTGCAGCCGAATTTCTCCGTATCTGACGTGGGGCAATCTGAGTGTCAGACAGGCTTGTCAGGCTGCAAATGCAGTTATTTCAGAAAAGGGAGCTGACCGGAATCTGGAGCAGTTCATCAGCCGGCTGTTCTGGCAAAGCCACTTCATCCAGAAATTTGAGACAGAGTGCAGCATGGAGTTCAGGAATCTGAATCCCGGTTTTGACGCTGTCAGGACGGAGCAGGATAATCGGCTGGTTTCAGCGTGGGAAGAAGGCCGCACCGGCTTCCCGCTCGTGGATGCGTGTATGCGTTGCGTGCGCGAGACCGGCTACCTGAACTTCAGGATGAGGGCCATGCTGGTCTCTTTTCTCACGCATCACCTCTGGCAGCCCTGGCAGGCGGGCGTTCATCACCTCGCCCGGTTGTTTCTCGACTATGAGCCGGGTATCCACTATCCGCAGTTTCAGATGCAGGCAGGTGTAATGGGGGTGAATACTATCCGTATTTACAATCCGGTGAAACAATCGCAGGAGCACGACCCGGAGGGAATTTTTATGCGTAAATGGCTGCCGGAGCTGGCCGGCTTGCCGCTCCCGCTGTTACACGAGCCCTGGCTGATGACTCCGCTCGACTCCATGTTGTATGGAACCGGCGACTACCCGGCGCCCGTCATTGACCTTGCTCGTTCACATGCGCAGGCGCGCGATCAGCTCTGGAAATTGCGAGGCTCTGCTGAAGTGAAGAAACACAACCACAAAATTCTCCGGGTACACACCAGATCGCGACGGTCGGAAACAGGAGACGAGTAGAGGCTGGCAGAAAATCCTGAACAAGCTTTTTAAATTTGCTCCTTTAAATTCAAACATGATGCTCGAACAAACATGGCGCTGGTTTGGCCCTTCCGACCCGATCACGCTGCAGGATATCCGGCAAACCGGTGCGACCGGTATTGTCACCGCACTTCACCAGGTACCCAATGGCGATGTCTGGACTACAGATGATATTCTTGAAAGAAAAACACTGATCGAATCTGCAGGGCTGCGCTGGTCGGTGATCGAGAGTATTCCTGTTCACGAAGACATCAAACGTCGGACGGGGAATTTTGAGCTTTACATTGAAAACTATAAAGAAAGTCTGCGAAATGCTGCTGCCTGCGGCATTCCGGTGGTTTGTTACAATTTCATGCCGGTGCTCGACTGGACCCGTACTGATCTGGCTTTTCGGGTAGAAGATGGTTCAGAGGCGCTTCGTTTTGATATGTCGGAAGTGGCTGCGTTCGATATTTTTCTGTTGAAAAGACCCGGGGCTGAATCGGCATATTCCAATGAAACCGTAAAGAGGGCAGGGGAGTGGTATGAAGGAGCCGACAGTGCTGCACGCGAGCGGCTCGTTGCAAACATTATTGCCGGTCTGCCTGGTTCGGAAGAGTCCTACACCATTGAATCATTCAGGCAAAAACTCGAAACCTATAAAGATATTGACGCCACAAAGTTGCGTCAGAATCTGGTACTCTTCCTCCGTGAAATTGTTCCTGTGGCTGAAAATGCCCGTATTCGCCTGGCAATCCATCCCGATGATCCTCCTTTCGGCATTTTTGGTTTGCCGCGTGTGGTATCAGATGTCAGCGATGCCCTGACTGTTCTCCATGCTTGCGATTCTGAGTACAACGGATTATGCTTTTGTACGGGCAGCTTTGGTGCCCGCGCCGACAATGATATGCCTGCCATGATTGATAAGCTGGGTCACAGAATCAATTTTCTGCATTTCAGGAGTGTACAGCTGGAGCCCGATGGTTCATTTTACGAGGC
>JBDLWO010000241.1:0-14486 GCA_039804245.1 Bacteroidota bacterium | reverse complement strand
ATTCACATCTCCGCAGGCATCGGTAGCCTGAATACTGATATCTGCCTCGGCTTCACACAAATCGTGGGTGCTGTTCACATTGTCCCACCAGTATATTTCATTCCAGAGTTGAGCCTGGTTGGCGGACACATCATTCACCTGTTGCTCACCGACCGGGGCCGATGTAATCTCGGGGTCCTGTGAATCTGCCACCCTGATGAGTTGCGTGTATTTGTATCCGTTGGCATTGGCATCGTAAAATATCGAAAAGTCTGTGGGCGCTGCATCTGTCGGATTGATTTTTACGATGGTTGACCGCCACGGGTCACCGGGTGTCTGAATGGAAGATACCGTTGGGCCAGGCAGATTGGCCGGGTGGCTGGCAATCGCATTGGGCGCCGGATTGGGTACTTCGATGAGCGGGAGTGCCGGATCGAAAGTACACCAGTTGATTATGGTCCATTGCCGCTGAATCCGGTAACAGGCATCGGGCACTACAGAAGTTATCAGGTCCTCGCTGCTCACCGCCAGCAACTCACAGTCTTCGCCATAAAATACAGGCTCCCCATAACTGGGGCCCATGTTACAGCTGGTGACAATCACATCATTGGGAAACCGGATAAAATAATCCTGCAGATAGTTTACATCAATATGCTGGGTACAACTTCCGGTAACACCCGTGGAATCGGACACCGTGAAAGTACGCGTGACACGTCCCCGCAGACAGAACGTGTCAAACTGGCTATAATCTGTCTGAACAGATACAGACACGACCGAACTGCTCTGGCTTGTGATACCGGGATAGGCAAACAGGCTGGGATCATACTGCTCGCACGACACCGTAATATCGGGAGATGCCGTGCAGGCAGGCGGATTCAGCGTGTCGGCCTTTGATAAAAAGAAACCGTTCCCGGCACACAGCCGGGTAAAAAACAGAAACAGAGTTGCGGTCAGCAGCAGGCGTTGGATAGTCATGATTGTTTATTTGATGAACTGTAACTACCCGGCCGGTCGTGTCTGAGCAATTACGATGAATTATTGATACATGGCAGCGATTTCCTTCGAAAATTTGTCCATGATTACTCTTCTCTTGAGTTTGAGGGTTGGCGTGAGCTCCCCTTCCGATCCGTCGGTTTTGACAGGCTCCCATACCTCCGGGAGCAAGGTGAATTTTTTGACCTGTTCGAACCTGCCGAAATGCTCATTAACCCGTTCGAGCAGCATTTCAAACCGTTGAAGTACTTTTGGATTGGTGATGGCCTCCTGTATGCCACTCCATTCTTCCCCGTGCTTTTCATACCAGTTCTTCAGCCCGTCAACCGATGGTACAATCAGTGCCGATACAAATTTGAGATTTTCGCCCACGACCATCGCCTGTTCAATGAGATAATGCTCCTTGAGAATAGACTCGATAGGGGTAGGGGCTACATACTTTCCGCCACTGGTTTTGAGGAGTTCTTTTTTGCGATCGGTGATTTTCAGGTATTTATACCCACCCTTGCCGTCAACAAACGTGCCAATATCGCCGGTGGCGAGCCATCGCTCTCCGTCAATGATGCGAATCATCTCGTCTGTTTTCTCTGGCTGTTTGTAATAGCCCAGCATGATGCCCGGACTTTGGGCCAGAATCTCTCCTTCGCCCGGATTGTATTCGGAAGAGGGCTCAATTCGGATGGTTACTCCTTCCAGCGCGGCGCCTACGGTACCGAGTACGCAGGGATGTTCCGGCCTGAAACCATTGAAGGTAAGTCCGGGAGCAGCTTCAGTGAGTCCGTATCCCTCCCGCACCATCACACCGGCGGCATTGAAGGCGCGCAGGATACGCTGCGGACAGGCACTGGCGGCGGTAGTCATACCTTTCAGGCTTCCGCCCAATGCCTCGCGCCACTTGGAAAAAACCAGTTTTTGCGCAATTTTCCACTCAAAAGCCTTCCATCCGGTAAATTGTTTGTCAATATCCCACTCGTCGGCCAATTCGAGAGACCGGAAGAAAATCCAGCGTTTGGGTCCCTTCAGTGCCATACCCTTCGCCAGAATTTTTTCATAAACCTTTTCCAGCAGTCGGGGTACACAGGTGAAAAAGTGCGGTTTGATAGCCTTCAGATCGCCATCTTCGCCGCCAAGCGCCTCCGGAGTAGTGAATGAAACACTTCCGCCATAAGCCGTGAAAGCATAAACAGCAGCCCGCTCATACACATGGCTCACGGGGAGGAAGCTGAGAATCCGGTCGCCCGGACTTATCGGCGCCAGATTTCTCAGCGTCTCCACATTGAATGCGATATTTCTGTGTGTGAGCATCACCCCCTTGGGGTTTCCGGTAGTACCCGACGTATAAATAAGTGTTGCCAGGTCGTCAGGAGTGATGGTCGTACTGATTTGCTTCACTTCGGAGTAATCGCTGTCCGCCGGAGCGAGTATTTCACTCCAGAGAGGCGCTCCGAATCCGTCAAAAAAACAGTATATTTCCTGCAGAGACGTCGTTTTCTCACGGGCCTTTTTCAGCTTGTCGTGCAGATCGCCATCACCTACAAAGCAGAATTTTGACTCCGATTCGTTCAGGATATATTCATACTCCCTGGAACTGATTGTAGGGTACATGGGTACATTCTGCACACCAATCTGCAACATGGCGAAGTCGAGTGCTACCCATTCCGGTATAGTTTGATAGACAACAGTAGCCACTTTATCGCCCGGCTTCAGACCGAGCCGCAGGAGTCCCAGACTGGCTCTGTTAACCAGTTCAACCATTTCTGTCGTGGAAAAATACGTCCACTCACCATTAATCTTACGTCCGAATGCCTGGTCAATCGGGTGATGCTGAAGTTGCTCGTAGAGGTAATCAAAAAGTCGTTTCTCGTAATTCATGTGACGGTAATTTTTGACTGGCGAACGGTATGCTTTAAGAATCAAGCGGTTGTTTTTCAAAACATTTTGTGAAAAAACGCCGGAAAAGCGGCTGAGCGCTTTCTGACTCACACCACAAAAACAACCACCGGGCAGGTGCAAAAAAACGAAAATATATTTGCAGATGGCTATAGTTTGTTTTAAAAAGAGCTAAAATTGCTGTATATTTCAGAATCAAGATCGGCAATATCAAAACAAAACAAATAATTTTTTTTTAAAAACTGTTGATAATCACTTGTTTGCATAAAATTAACATTGCATCTTTGTAGGCTATTTTTTGGGAAAGTGCCTCTTTTACATCAGCCCTTGCGGCTGGTTTTCCTTCTCGAAGAGGCATATCGTTTTTTTGTTGATCAGGCCATATTCACCCGCAAAAGTGAACGGCCCCTCTTTCGCCCCGGGCAATCCGTCTCGTGTGGTCATTTAATCCAACCCGCTCTCCGGAACTGTCGGGGTAATCCCCGGCACCGAATTGACTGTGAGTAACGCAACATAATTGGCAGGATGAACATCATCGCACAACAACCGCTCAAACTGGTCTTCAGAGGCCGCCTCGATTTCGGAAACCAGCGCACTTATGACCTCGTCGTAAAGCACTGGCAGACGCGCCTTGAAAACTACTTCAGGACTGAGATACTTTTCAAGGCAGAACAGATTTTTGTTCCGGAAGAGCTGGCTATCAATGTGCCACAGCAGACGCTGATGAGTACGGAAAAGCACTGGCGCAATACCACCTCCCTGCTCAAGGAGGTGGCACAATACGCTCTTGCCGGTAATGTGGGCGCATGGTGGGTGCAAAACGGTCAGGTTCTGGCCGAATGTCAGATCGAACCGAACAGCGACAAGGTAGCGGTGTCAGAATACCTGCGCGGTCGCGAACTCGTGCAGCAGGGTGGTATGGAAGAGGCCAGTATCGCGCTCAGCAACGCCATTGAGAAGTACGAACGCCACGCCGCCGCTTTCGAGCGCAGAGGGTACGTGAACTATAAACTGAAAAACTTCAACGACGCACACTACGACTTTTCAAAGAGCATCGCTATCAACCCCATCGCTCCCGAACCATTCTACGGCAGGGGCAAAGTACACATGCTCAAAAACGAGTGGGATGCCGCCGCTGCAGACTTCGACCAGACTATCAAAAAGTCACTGGCCGTACAGCCCATGCACTGGCTCGCCCGCCTGCGCAAAGGCGACAGTCTGTACCATGCCAAACGCTACGCAGAGGCAATTCCGGAACTCAAATTCTTCCTCCAGCGCAAATTTCAGGAAAACGACCCTAACCTCAGGTTCAAGTCAAAGGCAGAATTCCTGCTGGCAGAGTGCCAAAAACTGGCCTGATTACCGGCAAAGCAGCAAAAGCACCCCTCCGTTCGTTCTTATCCGGAGCCGCACCCGCTTATTTTCATACCTTTGCGGCCCTTCTGGAATTGAACGACAATCTGTATGAGTCACCGCGACAACCTCCTCGGACTAATTGGCACCATTTACCGCTGGAGAAAGGCCCTCCGAAATGTAACAGCTCTGGCACTCGCCGGCAGCGCGGCATTCGCTCTGTGGCTGCCCAACTACTACCAGTCAACAACAGTCTTTTACCCGGCCAGCCCGGAAGTTTCCAAACCGGAACTTATCTTCGGATCGTCTGCCAAGATGATTGAGTACTTCGGTACCGACAAGGATCTCGACCGGCTTCTCGAGGTAGCCACCAGCGACGAAGTAACTGATTACCTCGTCGGCAGATTCGGATTATACCGCCATTACGACGTTGACTCAGCCAGCAGCGAAGGTCTGTTCTGGGTAAGAGAGAACTTCAGAAGCCATTACTCCGTCCAGAAAAACAAGAATGATGCTATCGAGCTCAGCATCGAGGATACCGACCCCCAACTGGCCGCCGACATGGCCAACGCAGCCCGCGAAAAAATTAATGAAATATCTCAGCGGCTCATAAAAAATACCCAGGGCCACTTTTTGGCATCTTTTGACGAAAATATCAAGGTAAAACAAAAGGAACTCGACAAGCTGGCCGACAGCGTAAGAACGCTCCAGAATAAATACGGAATATACAGCGTCACCCAGCAGGGTGAAGTATTCGCCAGCGAACTCGCTCTCGCACAGGGTGAAGTAATGCGCAACCGCGGCCGCCTCGAGGTACTTTCCGACAACCCGCTTATACCCAAAGATACCGTGGAGTATATCAAGGCAAATCTGCGGGCCGGTGAACGCACGCTGCAGCGCCTCTACAAATCAGGAAACTACGGCGATAATTTTTCCGTTTCAAACTACAACGAGGGCCTCCCTCAGGTCGCGCTGGTGAATGACCTGCACTATCAGGCACGCCGCCAGCTCAGCTATGATATCGAACGATACCTGCAGATCAAAGCGGCCTATAACACGAATATTCCGGCTATACAACTGATTTCCGTTGCTGAAAGGCCTATCATGAAAATCAGACCCAAAAGAACGGTATTGGTGGTGGCGTCCACAATGGCTGTCTTCCTGTTCACACTGCTCGCAGCCCTGCTCGCCGATGCCTACAGGGATGTAAACTGGAAAAAACTGGCTTCCGACAGCGAAAACTGACCCCGCAAACACGGATCATGTATCTCCCACGCGTCATCGAGCGACTCACTGCCGTTTCCGCAAAGCACCCCCAGGGATGGCTGGTGGCGCTCTGTATGCTGGCTTCTCTGCTCTCAGTATGGGCAGGCATCGCTTTCGACGCGCTGTGGCTCTCTCTTGCCCCTGCTGTTTTGCTCGTCGCCTGGCTTACGCTGGTTGACATTAAAAAGGTGTTCTATCTGATGCTGGGCGCCATTCCACTCTCGGTAGAACAGGCGCTCCCCGGCGGATTTGCAACTGATCTGCCGTCCGAACAGTTTATGTGGCTGCTCACACTGGTCGCTATCGGCTGGTTTTTGCTGAACTGGCGCAGTGTGGATGCCGGTTTTCTGAAAAATCCCGTCACTATCGCACTGTTGGCGCATCTGGCCTGGATCCTGGTGACCATGGCAAGCTCTCAGGTCTTCTTCATATCCCTGAAATATACGCTGGCCAAAGGCTGGTACTTCATCGTTTTCTACTTCCTCGCAGCCCGGTTTCTGAAGGAGGAGCGCGATTTCAAGGATTTTCTGTGGTGGTTCTTTGTTCCGCTTGTGTACGCCGTCACGACCGTAGTGGTGCGCCACGCTGCCAAAGGATTTACCTTCGAGGAGGTCGGATACGTTATGTGGCCGCACTTCAGAAATCACGTGATGTACGCCTGCCTGCTGGCTATCTTTCTGCCTTATGTATGGTACGGCACTTACTGGTACAAACGCTTCAGCTGGAAATGGCTGTTCCTCGCAGGCGGAATATTATACCTCCTTTTCGCCATCAACTTCGCCTACACACGCGCAGCTTATGTAGCGCTCGTGGCAGCTGTTGGCGTCGTGGGGGTGGTGCGCCTCCGACTGATGAAAGCAACTCTCGTGGCCACAGCTCTTTTTTTCACCGCCATTATCGCTTATCTCGGCACACGCGACAACTGGCTCGTGTTCGCACCCGATTACGAAAAAACCATCTCTCATACCAGCTTTGACAACCTGCTGGAAGCAACGGTAAAACTCGAGGATATCTCAACCATGGAAAGGGTGTACCGCTGGGTCGCTGCTTCCTATATGATTAAGGACAGGCCAGTCACAGGCTTCGGACCGGGATGTTTCTATACTTTTTACAAAAATTACACTGTCTCCAGTTTTAAAACGTACGTGAGCGACAACCCTGAAAAATCAGGAATACACAATTACTTTCTCATGATAACGGTAGAGCAGGGTCTTCCGGGACTTTTTTTCTACCTGCTTTTCTGTGTGGTAGTCATGCTGCAGGGAGAAAGCCTGTACCACTCCACCCGCGTACCCTGGCGCAGAAATATGATGATGGCGGCGCTGCTCTGCTTTGTACTCACCAACCTGCTGATGCTGATGAATGATTTCGTGGAAACGGACAAAATCGGCTCCCTGTTTATCATGTCAGCTGCCATCCTGGCAAATGGCTCTGCCAGTCAGGACGACATATAGCAGCCCTCACGGTCGCGCGACTGTCAACGGGGCACTTCCACGTTCCTGATAATATCTTCCAGAATCTCCCGGGTCGAATATCCCTCCATTTCTCTCTCCGGCGTCAGGATTATCCGGTGATTGAGCACCGGATAAGAAACATAGCGAATATCATCGGGCGTAACAAAATTGCGACCTGACATAGCCGCAACGGCCTTCGCCGATTTCAGCAACGATAACGATGCCCGCGGACTCGCACCGAGAAATATATCGGGGTTATTACGTGTATTGTGGACAATTGTAGCGATGTAAGTCAGCAATTCTTCTCTGATATATACCTGCTCGATTATTCGCCGCGATTCCGCTATGTCAGCCGGGGTAAGTACCGCATTAACCGACTCCCTGATTGTCCCGTGAAAATCGTCGCGGAATCTGCGGAGTATCTGCTCCTCTTCCACCAGCCCCGGATACGAAAGGATAACCCGAAACAGGAATCTGTCGAGCTGAGCCTCCGGCAACTTGTATGTGCCCTCCTGTTCCACAGGGTTCTGGGTGGCCACCACAAAAAAGGGTGCAGCCACAGGCCGGGTAACACCGTCAACGGTTACCTGACGCTCTTCCATTACCTCAAAAAGAGCCGACTGCGTTTTGGCAGGCGCACGGTTGATCTCGTCTATCAGTACAATATTACTGAAAATTGGCCCCTCCCGAAAGGAAAATTCCGAAGTTTTTACGTTGAATACGGAGGTGCCAACTACATCGGACGGCATCAGATCGGGCGTAAACTGAATACGGCTGAAGTCAGCTGTGATTGTTTTGGCCAGTAATTTGGCCGTCAGGGTTTTCGCAATACCCGGCACACCCTCAAGCAACACGTGCCCGCCGGTAAACAATGCCGCCAGCAATAATTCAAGCATCTCATGTTGACCAACGATTACCCGGCTTATTTCAGATCGGACGCGATCGGCGCGCAACATCACCGGATCTACATTGACCCCGGCAAAGGCACTCTGGCCACCAGTCTGTGATACCGGATCTGATTGTACAGGTTGATTGAATTCGTTCTCCATCATTTATTAATTGGCTTTTTTCATGAAGGCCTCCAGGGCCTGATAAAAATCTGTCATCATCTGCTCCGTCGGTTCATACCGGGTGACAGCAGTGTATTGATCAAAAATACTGGTTATCTCCGTACCGGAAACACCGGAAAGATAACTCAGTCTGGCAGCAGAAGCACTGCTGTCTGACAGCATTCCATTGTGATCAAGATGTATCACCACACCGTAACGGTCGCGGAGATATTGTAAAAAGTGCCTGAAAGCCTGTTTGCTGATACTCCTGTAGCTCTTTTCCTGAAAGTATATGTCGGCAATGGTACTGATAAACTCATAAGACGCATTTTCGTCCGGTTTCAAAACAGGAATAACACTTTGCCGGCGTTTGGCCCTGAAGATAACCCACAGCAGTGAGGCGCCCAGCAAGAGGTACCACGCCCAGGCAAGCGACCTCTGCTTCAGCATATACGTTAAAATGCCGGACTCTTCGCTGTCGTCGGTATTGTTTCGCGTACGACCAACAGACTCCGGAATCCGGGAAGAAGTATCCCAGTAAATATTTCCCTCCGATAAAAATGACAATACGCGCTCCGCATACAACCGGATGTCTTTCCTCAAAAGAGAATAATTACTGAATGCGACAGGGGTGGTGTGAAGCAAAAAACGCCCCTCTCCGTATTGGACAAGTACAAAATTCAGATACGACCCGTTCAACGTGCCGAGCGGATACAGGTCCTCGCGGTTACATACAGACTCTTCACTGATATAGTGCCACTTGTAACTTGTGATGACGTTTTTCCGGGCATAATAACACCTGGCCTCTTCCACGGTTTCGGCAAAGGAAAGGGTCAGTAAAACCGTTGTATCTGCTGTCGAATAGTAATCAGCCCATGCATAATCCTCACACGAAAGGTCTGTAATGCGGGATATAAGTTCGAAGGGAACTGTTTTGCTGGAAATAAAGGCAGTGTTCCCCCGATAGACAAAATCCAGCAGCCGTTCGTTATCTGTGGAATCGAGAAACAACGCCTCACCAATAAACACATAGTTTTCGTGAGAATAGGTGGATTGAGGCAACTCTTCAGCTACTCCTCTCTCAATATCCCTGAGCCTGTAGTCGGGAAAGTAATCGGTCAGTACCTGGTGTATGATATGTGTTCCGTATGGTTCAACGCTTTTCTCGGAGTACCCCCGATCCTTGTCCAGACTGTCTTCAAACCAGTCGTACTCCGTTCCGCCTGCACCGCGCGACAGATAGAATATCCCACCGAGCAGCAGCACGGCTGATACTATAATTGTCTGGAGGGTTCTGTTGGTCATGCGGTAAAGATAATATCCCGCACAAATATAAGCGCAGACATATCTTTGCAGCCTGAAATCATGGAGTTCAACCTCACTTCCACCTACACGCCTACCGGCGACCAGCCCCAGGCCATTGCCCAGCTCGTTGATGGCCTCCAGAGAGGCGAACGCGCTCAGGTACTTCTCGGTGTCACCGGTTCGGGTAAAACATTCACTATGGCCAATGTAATTGCCAAAGTGAACCGTCCGACGCTGATTCTCACCCACAATAAAACGCTCACCGCCCAACTCTACGGCGAATTCCAGTCGTTCTTCCCCGATAACGCGGTGGAGTACTTTGTCAGCTACTACGACTACTACCAGCCCGAAGCGTACCTTTCGGTTACTGATACCTATATCGAAAAAGACCTTCAGATCAATGAACTGGTGGATAAGCTGCGACTGAAAGCCACATCCTCGCTGCTTTCGGGCCGGCGCGATATCATTATCGTGGCATCCGTTTCATGCATCTACGGTATGGGTAATCCGGAAGACTACAAAACCGGTATCATCCGATTGCAACGGGGCGAAAAACAAAGCAAAACAGATTTTCTGTTCGCGCTGACCAATAGCCTGTACTCCCGGTCTGAATCTGATTTTATCCGGGGAACTTTCCGCGTACGCGGAGATACTGTTGATATCAATCTGCCCTACGCAGATTGGGGTATCAGGGTGGTTTTCTGGGGCGATGAAATTGAAAGTATCGAAACTGTCAGCCTTGAAACCGGAAAAAGGATAACCTCCACCGAAATGACAGCTATTTTCCCGGCCAATCTGTACGTGGCTCCCAAGGACCGCCTCGGACAAATCATGGAGGATATCAAAGCGGAAATGACCGCTCAGGAGAAATTTTTCATCAGTGAAGGACGTATGCAGGAGGCCCGCCGGGTAGTCGAGCGCACGACCTTCGACCTCGAAATGATTAAAGAGCTGGGCTACTGCTCCGGTATAGAAAACTACTCCCGATTCTTCGACCGCCGCAAACCGGGTACCCGCCCGTTCTGCCTGCTCGACTACTTCCCCGACGATTACCTCATGATAGTGGATGAAAGTCACGTTACACTCCCGCAGGTGCGCGGAATGTGGGGCGGTGACCGCGCCAGGAAGCAGTCTCTCGTCAACTGGGGCTTCCGGCTGCCATCCGCCATGGATAACCGCCCCCTGAACTTCAACGAGTTCGAGGGCCTGATCAACCAGGTCGTGTTCGTAAGCGCCACACCCGCCGATTATGAACTGGAACAAACCGAAGGGGTGGTGGTTGAACAACTCGTCAGACCCACCGGACTCCTTGATCCACCAATCGAAGTACGCCCCACGCTCAACCAGATAGACGACCTGCTCGAAGAGGTACAGAAGCGAATCGAAATCAGCGAACGAACATTAGTCACCACGCTCACCAAGCGCATGGCAGAGGAACTCGCCGACTATATGGCCCGCGTGGGCATCAAATGCCGCTATATACACTCTGAAGTGGAAACGCTCGAGCGCGTGGAAATCCTGCGGGATCTGCGACTTGGCGAGTTTGATGCCCTCATCGGCGTAAACCTGCTCCGCGAAGGACTCGACCTGCCCGAAGTGTCGCTGGTAGCTATCCTCGACGCCGACAAGGAAGGATTCCTGAGAAATATGCGCTCGCTCACACAAACAGCAGGCCGCGCCGCCCGAAATGCCAACGGACTCGTTATATTTTATGCCGACAAGGTGACCGACTCCATGCGCAACACCATTGACGAAACCAACCGCAGGCGGAGTATCCAGATGGCCTACAATGAAACACACGGAATCACACCCACCACGGTACGGAAATCCAGGGAGCAAATTCTGGCAGGCAGAAGTGTACTGGAAATCAGAGGCGATGGCCCTCAGTACTATGTAGAACCACAGGATGCCAATATCGCCGCAGAACCCGTTGTGGCCATGGCGAGCAAACCCCAGCTGGAAAAAATGATCGCCGAAACGGAGCGAAAAATGAAGGCCGCTGCCAAAGAACTCGACTTCATCACCGCCGCCCAGTTGCGCGACGAAATGCTTGCCCTGAAACGACAACTGGCTGAAAAGCCCTGATCACAGGTCTTTCAGTTAAAAAACTGTACCTTTGCACCGCCTTACCGAATTTTCATTCGTCCTTTAAATTACAACACAATGGCTCGTTTTCGCCCGGGAGTCCTGCACGGTCAGGAAGTAACCGATCTGCTCAATTACGCTAACGAAAATAATTTCGCACTGCCCGCTGTCAATGTCATCGGCACCAACTCGGTCAACGCCGTGCTTGAAACGGCCGCTGCCGTGAACAGCCCGGTTATCGTACAGTTTTCCAACGGCGGAGCCGCTTTCTACGCCGGCAAATCGCTGTCGAACGACGGCCAGAAAGCAGCAGTGCTCGGGGCAATCTCCGGTGCCCGGCATGTACACGCGGTAGCTGAAGCTTATGGCGTACCGGTTATCCTGCATACCGATCACTGCGCCCTCAACATCATCTCCTGGGTGGACGGCCTCCTCGATGCCGGAGAAAAATACTTCGAAAAAACTGGTCGCCCGCTGTACTCGAGCCACATGCTCGACCTGTCGGAAGAACCCCTGCACGAAAACATTGAAATATCGGCCCGTTACTTCAAACGTATGGCTCAAATGGGTATGACCCTCGAAATCGAACTGGGCGTAACCGGCGGAGAAGAAGACGGTGTGGACAACAGCGATGTGGACTCATCCAAACTTTACACCCAGCCAAACGAAGTGGCTTACTCTTACGAAGAACTCCGCAAGATAAGCCCGAATTTCACCATCGCTGCTGCTTTCGGCAACGTACACGGCGTTTACAAGCCCGGTAACGTGAAACTGCAGCCGGTCATTCTCAAAAACTCACAGGAATACATCCGCGAAAAATTCGGTATCGCCGAAAAAACACCGGTCAACTTCGTATTCCACGGCGGATCAGGCTCCAGCCGTGAGGAAATCCGCGAGGCTATCGAATACGGCGCCGTCAAAATGAATATTGACACCGACATGCAGTGGGCCTTCTGGGACGGTGTGCGCGCCTACCACGACGCCAAACGCGGCTACCTGCAAAGCCAGATCGGTAACCCGGACGGCAACGACAAGCCCAACAAGAAATTCTACGACCCGCGCGTATGGCTGCGCGAAGGGGAAAAGACCTTCGTGACCCGACTCAAAGCCGCTTTTGAAGATCTGGACTGCCTGAACCGAAACTGAGCAGCACCGCTTCGGAGAACGAAGCCACCCCCCGTATTGGGGAAATGTTTTTCATTCGGTGTTCGATATTCAAAAAAACCGGGTATCGAACACCGAACTCAATGATGCACCTGGGCATGGTTTCCCGCGCGGAGCTTCCTCGCGGGGCATGGCATTCCGGCGCGCGTTTTCCCACGGCTGAAGCCGTGGGCTGACGGCTGCGGCTGCCGCTACTTGATGGCCAGGGGAGAGGGGGTATTCACGTTTCTTTTATCTGAACCACGTTTATGTTTTTTTCCCGGTGTGCCCTTTTCCACGGCATTTCCATTGGGTAACACAGGGCATGGTTTCTCGTGCCGCGCATCCTTGCGGAGCACGGCATTTCGGCGCGCGTTTCCCACGGCTGAAGCCGTGGGTTAAAGCTGCGGCTGCCGCTGTTTGGCGGCCGAGGGAGAGGGGGTATTCTCCTGTCTGTTGGCTGAACTATGTTTCCTTTTTTTCGCGGTGTTGCCTTTTATACGGGCATCACGATTGGGTAACACAGGGCATGGTTTCTCGCGTCGGGCATCCTCGCGGGGTACGGCCGCTCGTGGCGCGTTTCCCACGGCTGAAGCCGTGGGTTAAAGCTGCGGCTGCCGCTGTTTGACCGCCGAGGGAGAGGGGGTATTCTCCTGTCTGTTGGCTGAACCACGTTCGCGTTTTTTTTTCGCGGTGATGACTTTTTTCCCGGGCATCTCGATTGGGTAACCCCGGGCTTGGTGGCTCGCGTCGGGCATCCTCGCGGGGCACGGCATTCCGGCGCGCGTTTCCCACGGCTGAAGCCGTGGGCTGACGGCTACGGCTGCCGCTGTTTGGCGGCCGAAGGAGAGGGGGTATTCTCCTGTCTGTTGGCTGAACTATGTTTCCTTTTTTTCGCGGTGTTGCCTTTTCCACGGGCATCCCGATTGGGTAACCCCGGGCCTGGTGGCTCGCGCCGCGCATCCTCGCGGGGCACGGCCGCTCGTGGCGCGTTTCCCACGGCTGAAGCCGTGGGCTAAAGCTGCGGCTGCCGCTACTTGACGGCCGATGGCATGGCCGTATTACCCCTGGTATCTCCGGGATTTTGACCATTTGGGTGTTCTCGCGCGCCGGGCTCTTGTGGTTTGACCGGCATCTCGGGACACGCGTTGCCCCACGGCTGAAGCCGTGGGTTGACAGCTTCGGCTGCCGCTGCTTGACCGCCAAGGGCGAGAAGGTTTGGTGTATCCTCCCGAGCCTTACCACCAATAATCAACGACTTCAGACGTCTGGTTGCACGATTATTATTTTGGGAGGGTTTTTAGTCTGGCAAAAAACCCTCCCAAACAGCAGCCACGTAGCGGCAGCCGTAGCCTTAGCCCACGGCTTCAGCCGTGGGAAACACGCCACGAAAACACAGGCACAACACATACGACAACCGCGAGAAACCAACAAAAGCGACCGGAAAAAACCCCAACGAAAAAACAGAAGCCGCACAGCGGCAGCCGAAGCCGTCAGCCCACGGCTTCAGCCGTGGGAAACACGCGCCACGAAAACCCAGGCACAACACATACGCTCACCGCGAGAAACCACCAAAAGCGACCGGAAACATACACAGCAGCAGCCGTAGCCGTAAACCCACGGCTTTAGTCGTGGGAAACGCGCCAACAAAGGCCAGGCTCAACACATATGCCCGCCGCGAGTAACCACCCCCCCCACACACACAGCAACCGCACAGCGGCAGCCGTAGCCGTAAACCCACGGCTTTAGTCGTGGGAAACGCGCCACGAAAGGCCAGGCACAACACTTACGCCAACCGCGAGAAACCACCAAAAGCGACCGGAAACATACACAGCGGCAGCCGTAGCCGTAAACCCACGGCTTTAGTCGTGGGAAAACGCGCCACAAAAGGCCAGACAAAACACAAACGCACACCGCGAGAAACCACCAAACGCGACCGGAAACATACACAGCAGCAGCCGTAGCCGTA
>JBDLWO010000240.1:0-37089 GCA_039804245.1 Bacteroidota bacterium | reverse complement strand
ATATCGAGTCGGTGTACAATAATCGGTCCTGTCGAATCGGGATGATTGATTCGGACTCTCGTGTAAACTGAATCAGTCTCTTCTTTGCCCGGCACTGAAAGTAGTCCGGAGGGCTTATTGAGCACTATAATATGCTCATCTTCATACAGGATATCGAAATCTTTACTTGTAATACCACGGGTTTCAGTCTGCTCTATATTCATTCCCTGCAGCATGTGGTTCAGTATGGGCAGACATTTTCCCCGGCATGCCGGATAGAAATGTCTGTGTCGCCGTATTTCCCCGACCGGAGAAGCGCCCCACCAGAATTCGGCCATGGCAATTGGCTTCAATCGGTGACTGAATGCGTACTGTAGTAATTTGGGGGCAGCACATTCGCCCGCTCCGGCAGGCGGCTGTACTCCGGAATGTTGCATGAATATTTCACCCAGGCTTTTTCGCTCTCCCTGCCCGTTCAGGAACGAATAGTGATCAAATATCTGTTGTTGAAGGGCTGCTGATCCGTGCTTTCTTTGCTCTTTGAGTGTTATAATACGGGCCTTGTATTGCTCCAGATTGTTGCGGGTATCTTCCATTCTGATTTTCCAGTATTTTTTCAGATCCTTCATCTCAAAATGATCGCGGGAGCTCTCTTCGCGCAATTGCTGCTCCACTTTCCCCCTGTCATGTATATCGGCCCCCGCCCTTCTGTTGTCCCTGATTGCCTTCGCTGCCTGGTGAATTGTTTTCAACGCATTGATGTGCAGGTCAGCCTCCGATATTTCATCCAGTAATTTTTTTTGCAGTTCGCGGAGTTCTTCGCTGTTCTCAAGTTTTTCTGTTTCCCGGTTTATCTCGTTCAGCACGGTCTCTCCCTTGCGAAAGAAACCCTCCTCATCGAGTATGTCGAAAACAGGAGGTACAAACCCCGGATGATGATTGCTGTTGGCCAGTTTACCCGAAAAGGCCGCCAGAAAACCTACTTCTCCCGTGTCAGGTATTTGAACCACCAGTACACCGAACATTTTGCCGCAGACATTTCTTCCTTTGGTATCCCCACACCCGAAATCGTGAATTTCCTCCAGTTCATTCAATCTCGCGTCCAGTTCCTGCACCGCCCTGAGGCACAGCGTATGCGGTTGATAACTGAATGGATTATTGAATAATGCGGGTATCTCGTCTTCAGAAACCGACTCCCTGAAGCGGATAAAGCAGGCCGGAGTATCTTTTTCGACAATCATATCCGGATCGTCTCTCCAATTTCCGGAAGTAACAGGTTGACTCCGGCAGCAGTGAAAGCCTCTTTGGCTGCTTCATGATTGATTTGAATCAGTCCGAAAGTGTCGTAATGGCATCCGATAATATTATTGCACCGTATAAATCCGGCTGCGATCACAGCTTCCTGAACATCCATGGTAAAGTTGGAGCCAATCGGTAGTATGGCTGCATCCAGTGGTGGACAGGTCATGGGAATCAGCTGCATGTCTGTGGTCAGAGAGGTGTCACCTGCGATATAAAGTGTTCCATCCGGTGTGTCAAGTACAAATCCGACGGGTTCGCCTCCATAGGTGCCGTCGGAGAAGCTGCTGCTGTGCTGAGCATTGACCATTTTTAACCGGCCAAATTCAAAATCGCGCCACCCGCCCTTGTTCATGGGGTGTGTTTTGAATCCCTTTTTACTGAAATGATCGTGGATTTCAAAAATAGCAACAATTACTGCATCGGGGTTATTCCTGACTATCCGCTCTGTATCGGCTATGTGATCCTGGTGCGCGTGCGTGATCAGGATAAAGTCGCAGCGGATTTGGTCAATCTCAATGTGCGCGGCAAGGGGATTTCCACTGATAAAGGGGTCGGTGAGCAATCTTTTCCCCGTTGATTCAATCAGGAAACAGTTATGGCCCAAAAAAGTGATGTGCATACGCAGCGTTTTAGAGGACAAAGATACGCCTGTGCTATCCCCCTTTTCTTGTTCTGGCTCTTTCTTTGACAGCTTTGATATCCGGAAGTGCAGATTTGAGTTGCTGCTTTTCAGAAACAGCTTTTTCAGCCTGTTGAATCGCTTCAGGGCTCCCGGCTTTTTCCAGTGCCGGGATGGTTTTGCGTACTTCGGCGGGTGATTCAGCCTGCTGTATCTGCTTTACAATAGCCTGATCTATAGCATTTTGCGCTTGCTTCAGGGTGTCCTCGGGTATATTTTCCAGTACAATAGCAAGTTTGCTACCTGCCGGAAAGTCGCGCAGGTATGCACTGATTTTCGATGTGCTGGGTCTAAGTTGCAGACTCAACAAGTAGGCATCTTCAAGGCTTGCAAGCACACTGTCGCCTTCCGTATTCATGTCTGTCATGGCCGTCTTTATCTCAGGCAGGCGCTCACTTTCCGGAAAATCCTTCACGAAACTGATAAAGTCGTTGCTGGCGGGTGCCTGCGCCAGCGTGGCCAATCTCCTGGATTCGATCTCCCTGACCTGGCTGGCAACCTGGCTGTTAAATTTGCCACTATCCGCATATTCGGTCTGGTACGCCCGCCAGTCGGACAAATCACCGGTTTTTTCTGCTTTCAGGAAAAAGGCCTTCTCTACGTAATCACCGGCGCCCGGCGTTGTACGATACTTTCTTGCATACGCGTAATAGCTTCCCGCATTGTCGCGGATACTGGCTACCCACCAGTCGCGTGTGTACTCAGGCGCAAGTGTCCAGGTTGCTGTGCTGAACGTGAGCAGCAACGCCATTACAACAGCAGCAGCTCGTCCGCGCGCGGGCGAGCGGACGGGAACATCAATAACCGGAGACGGGGGGGTGGAGCTGGCGATATCTCCATCATACACACTTTCAGCAGCAGTTTCAAAAGGATTGCCGCCAGTATTGTTTCCATTGCCCAGCTTCAATACCGGTCCCGATCGTTTCATTTCAGTATCGGTATCTTCAGTTTGAAGCGATTCACTGGTAACCGTGACCAGCTCCAGCAAGGATACCTCTCTTGGGACATATCTGCCGAGATCTGGCAGGAACTCCATCATGGAAACTTTAACCAGCAGTTGGTGCTGACCTGCAGTCCGGGGCGTTACACTGAAGACCCATTGAGTATATCCGTATTCCCGTACCAATTGTTCAGAGGCACTCAGCGGCCTGATTACGAATATATCTCCGGCCGGGTCCATCAGTTCGGCACTCATCATATCTGAAACTTCCACCCGGTCCTTTACCCTGACATGCTGATCAATCACAATATCCTGAAAAACAGCATCTTCCTCAACGGCAACCCGTATCGTGCAGATAACCGGTTTCAGGAGTGGCATCTGACGTGGAATCCGGTATAATACACTTCCGTACTTTGCATTATCGGGATCCCCCGTGTTTTCTGTCTGTTTCTCAAAATCGCTCTCTTCAAGTGTCGAGATAAAATCCAGACAATTTGCCCGGATAGTATCTGTCCGTTGTTGAAAATCAGCGGGATCGATGGTGTTTCTGAAATATGCCTTGTTTGCATCCTTCAGCTGGCCCTGCATACCCACTACCGTGTCATACTTCTCGCTGTTTTCAGGAAGTAAATCCCTGAGCGCCTGCAGCGCTGCTGAAAGATCGCTTACAAGAAGATCTTTCAGTTCATTTTTAATATCCGGGAGAGGCCTTGGCAGCGGCATAGAAACATGAATTCACATATATTGACGCTTTTTTGCATCAATACGGTATCTTTCGGGCGAAATTAATTCAAATATGCGTTTTTTCACATTCCTCACTATCATTTTACTGCGGGCTTCATGCATCGCTGCACAGGAACACCAGTCGTACACCCCTGATCCTGATCCTGCTATCCGGCAGCGACTGGAAGATTGGCAAGACCTCAAATTCGGTTTGTTGATGCATTGGGGTGCTTACAGCCAGTGGGGTATTGTCGAAAGCTGGAGTATTTGTCCGGAAGACCTTGGCTGGGCTACAGGCGCCCGCAAGCCCGGGGTTGCTGACAATTACCACGATTATGTCAGAGCTTATGAAAACCTGAAAACTACGTTCAATCCATCGAAATTCAATCCGGAAAGGTGGGCAACTGCCGCCAGAGATGCCGGTATGAAGTACGTGGTATTTACGACCAAGCACCACGATGGTTTCTGTATGTTCGATTCCAGGCAGACCGATTACAAGATTACCGATCCCGGTTGCCCTTTCAACTCGAATCCGCGCAGTAATGTGGCAAAAGAGGTTTTCAGTGCCTTCAGAAAAGAAGGTTTCTGGACTGGCGCCTATTTTTCAAAACCCGACTGGCACTGTGATGCCTACTGGTGGAAAAAATTTCCTGCTTCCGACAGGAATTGCAATTACGGAATACAGAAATATCCGGAACAGTGGGAGAAATATGTACAGTTTACGCACAATCAGATAGATGAACTCATGTCTGATTACGGGGAAATGGATATTCTGTGGCTTGATGGCGGCTGGGTACGTACGAAAACACAGGCTGAAATTACGGCGGAACTGACCGAGATATACGAGGGTAGCCGATGGGCCAGAAATCCGCAGAGCCAGGACATCAGAATGGGTGAGATTGTGCAGAAAGCAAGAGCGAAACAACCGGGGCTTATTGTGGTCGACAGGGCAGTGCCCGGACAATACCAGAACTATCTGACCCCGGAACAGCACATTCCTGATGAAGGGCTCCCTTATCCGTGGGAAACCTGTATGACGATGGCCGGAAGCTGGAGCTATGTTCCAAACGACAAATACAAACCAACCGATGAACTGATTGAAAAATTGGTGGATATCGTGAGTAAAGGCGGGAATTTCCTGCTGAATATTGGTCCGGGGCCCGACGGTGAATTTGATCCTGTGGCTTATGAAAGGCTCCGCGAAATCGGTGAATGGATGAAGATCAATGGTGAGGCGATATACGGAACAAGAATGGCAGAAACCTTCAGAGAGGGCGATAATATCCGTTTCGCCCGCTCCAAAGACGGTCGCAGGTTTATTTATCTGTTCCAGTCTCCGGGAGAAAAGGTAATGATCACCAAAATGCCCTTTGAAAAGGATGCAAAACTGAGGATGCTCGGGGCCAATGCCCGTATCAGCTGGAAGCAAACGGGCGATGCCGTGGAAATCAGTATCCCACCTGCTGCTGCATCCGCCGGCAGACACGTCTGGGTGCTGGAATATTCGGCAGGACGGTAGCCTGCTCCAGTAGTGACAGGTCACAGAGCAAATATGCCGGTGGCATTCTCGAGAACCTGTCCGGGGAGTACTTTTGGGGTGATTTCTCCCGAAAACTTTGAGAATTTTATTCTCTGAAAATGTACATGGTTCATCCTTTTACTTCTGACACACTCATGCAAAGAAGAAAATTCATCAGAAACTCCGCCCTGGCCGGTATTGGCCTTTCCCTCAATGGTCTTACTTCCTGTATTAGCATCGGTAAATCAGGGCGTTTTGAACCAGAAGAAATGTCGGTGGATCAACTTCAGCGGGCCATGAACGATGGTACGCTTTCAGCAGTAGAGCTCACAAAGGCCTATATTGCCAGGATCAACGAGATTGACAAATCCGGGCCATTTCTGAATGCTGTCATTGAACTGAATCCCGATGCCATCACCATCGCAAAAGTATTGGATGAAGAGAGGAGGTCTGGGAAAATCAGGGGGCCGCTCCACGGTATCCCGGTTTTGCTCAAGGATAATATTGATACGGCAGACCGCATGCAAACTACGGCCGGCGCGCTTGCCATGGAAGGAAATAACGCCTCCAGAGACGCGTATCTTGTTGCCCGACTCAGGGAGGCCGGGGCAGTCATACTCGGAAAAACAAATCTCAGTGAATGGGCCAACTTCCGTTCCACCCGCTCAGCCAGCGGCTGGAGCAGCAGGGGAGGGCAGACCAGAAATCCCTATGTGACAGACCGGTCACCCTGTGGCTCCAGTTCCGGTTCAGCGGTAGCCGTGGCCGCCAGTCTGTGTGCCGTGGCCGTGGGTACCGAAACCGACGGCTCTATCGCCTGTCCGGCATCAGTAAATGGAATTGTCGGTATCAAACCTACGGTCGGATTGGTGAGCCGGACGGGAATCATACCGATTTCAAAAACACAGGATACCGCGGGTCCTTTTGGCCGGACAGTCAGGGACGCAGTTCTTCTGCTCCAGGTACTTGCAGGGGCTGATACGGCTGATGAGGCAACCAACGGTGCGCAGGAGCACATTGATGCAGATTATACCCGTTTTCTCGATGTAAATGCGCTTTCGGGCAAGAGAATTGGTATTGAAAAATCATACCTGAAAAATCACGAGGCTGTTGACAAACTGTTGAGCGAGGCACTTCAGACCCTCAGAAACAAGGGCGCTGAAATTGTAGAAATTGACTATCTGGCTGAACTGCAGAAAAACGGAGATGCCGAATTTGATGTACTGAAGTACGAGTTTAAAGACGGGTTGAACAGGTATCTGAGTACGTCCAATGCCAAAGTGAGGAGCCTGCAGGAGGTCATTGACTTCAACCTGGCCCACGAATCGGATGCCATGCCTTATTTTAAACAGGAAATACTGGAAAGCAGTCAGTCGCTGGGCGACCTGTCTGAGCCGGCTTATTTATCGGCGCTCGAAAAATCGACCCTTCGCACCCGTGAGGTTATTACTGCTCTGATGCGTGACAACAAAATTGACGCAATATGCGGACCAGCCAACGGTATTCCCTGGTGTATTGATCCGCTGAACGGAGATCAGTGGACAGGTTACGGGGCTTATTCACCGGCTGCAGTGGCAGGTTATCCCTCTGTTACGGTACCTATGGGTCAGGTTGAGGGGCTGCCTGTCGGACTTGCCTTTTTTGCCGGTGCGTGGGAGGAGGGCAAACTGATTTCACTCGCGTACGCATACGAGCAGGCGAGTACGAAAAGGATCAGACCTGCATTCAGAGAACATGCGGGTTATGGAGACCGGTGATTTTATTGACCCGGCTTGCTGCCCTTGCTGTTGTTTTGTATCCATTTTTGTCGACTGAACGGTGTCTGGCTCCCGCTCAGTCAATAAACTCCTGGCCCCAGGAATGCAATGACCTGATACTGGGTAACAGTTTCTCCCCTTTGTAGGTCAGGGTATATTCAACAGTTGGAGGGACGGTAGCGAAAACTTCCCTGGTGACAATGCCATTCGCTTCCATATTTTTCAATTCCTTCACCAGCATCCGGGTGTTGATACCTTCAATACTTCGCTCTATTTCCTTGAAACGCATTTTGCCTTTCGACAGGTGATAGATAATAGGCATCGCCCATTTGCCACCGATGATATCCAGGACATCCTTGATGGTACATGTTTTTTCAGATCGTTTTAATTGCTCGTCGGTCATTATTCACTTGTTTGAAGTTTTGTTTTGAGGACGCCACCAAGGGGTGAAAAGTCACTTGCAAAAGTAAAGTATTGCCGTTGATTTTCAAAGTGATGAGGACCGGATTGCGGTAGCAGAGGAATATATTACTGGTTCCCAAATAAGGGTTTTACAAACTCCCACTCTCTGATATGGGCATTCTGGTGTTCCTTCTGCAGGATTTCATTGAACCGCGCTCGCACTTCGGGGTGCTCCGTGGCTAAATTGTGGCTTTCCGACGGGTCGGTAGCCAGATTATACACTTCCCATGGAGCATCCGGGTTTTTGCGAACATTCAGTCGTATGCCTTTCCAGTTCCCCATTCTGACGGCCACCTGACCTCCTTTTTCGGGGTACTCAAAATACAGGAAGGGATGTGTCCGTTGTCTGGCATTATGGCCCAATAATGCTGGCAGGAATGATATGCCGTCAGTTTCCTGCAAATCGGCCCCGGTCAGGTCTGCCAGCGTGGCCATTACATCGTATTGGGTAGAAATGTGGTTATTGATTGTGCCTGCCTGTATTTTACCGGGCCATTTTGCTATAAACGGCACCCTGATACCACCCTCGTAAAGATCCATCTTTGAGCCCCGCAGGACTCCCTGACTTTCAAAGAAATGCGTGTCGGCGCCTCCCGTGAAAGTGGCGCCATTATCACTGGAGAACATGACCAGTGTTTTGTGTTCGATACCCTGTTGTCTGAGTGCATCGAGAATGAGTCCGACCTGTTCATCGAGACAGGAGATCATGGCAGCATAAGTAGAGCGCGGATATCGGGCAGAGGCGTAACCATGCTGACCGAAGTAGGCGTTCTCTTCAAATTGCCCCCTGTATAGGTCCACATAACGGTCGGGTGCCTGGAGCGACAGGTGAGGCAGTGTATAGGGCAGGTACAGGAAGAACGGTTTTCGTTTGTTCCGGGAGATGAACCGGAGAGCCTTTTCAGTACATTTTTCAGGAGCGTAGTCATTCCCGGTGAAGCGGCTGAAATCTGCATCGGTGGCAGTAGTCGAATCCAGAGGCTGATGGACATAGGCTGTGTGATTATCCAGAGTATCCCGTCTGTCATTTTCCCAGAGGTGTGTAGGGTAATGGTTGTGGGCCTGTTTCTGATCGAGATATCCGTAATAGTAGTCAAATCCGTGTTTCAATGGGCTGCCTGAATTTTGAGGCATCCCAAGGCCCCATTTGCCGCACATGGCAGTTGTATATCCTTTCTTCTTCAGCATTTCAGGCAGCGTAAAGATGCCGGCAGGAAGTGGCATTTGTCCGCCTTCCAGGCTATCGGCAAAGCCTCCCAGTTCATAATTGCCCCGAATATAGGTATGTCCGGCATGCTGGCCAGTCATCAGCATACATCTCGCTGGTGCACACACGGGAGCGCCTGTGTAATGATCTGTGAAGCGCATTCCTTCAGTAGCCATCCTGTCCAGATGGGGCGTTCTGATTTTTTTCTGTCCGTAACAGCCCAGTTCGCCATAACCCAGATCATCTGCATAGATATAAATGATGTTGGGTTTAGAGGTGAAACATCCGTACAGAGAAACCAGGAGAGCAAATAGCCAGGTCAATGGGTGTAATTTTTTCATGCTGTATGGTATTCGTGTGGTGAATATAGTCACATTGAGAAAAAGGGCCTTGAAGAATTGTCAAACTCAGGTTAAATGGAAATTTATTCCAACCAATCACGGCAGAAATCGTTTATTTTGCACAAATATTTACAGGCTGACCTGAACATGCAAAAAGACAACTATTCTCTGCTGATTGAGAAGCTCGATGCTTTCATACGCAAGTATTACATCAACCAGTTACTTCGTGGCTCACTTTATACAGTGGGCCTGGTACTCGGGCTGTTCATACTGCTTAATGTGGCTGAGTATTACCTCTATTTTGGTACAACCACCCGAACCATTCTGTTCTGGGGTTTCGTTGGCACGAGTATGCTGGCTACCTGGAAATGGGTTGCACTGCCGCTGATGCACTATTTCAATCTGGGCCAGGTAATCAACCATGAACAGGCCGCTATTATCATCGGGGAGCATTTTACCAATGTAAAGGATAAACTGCTGAATATCCTTCAACTCAGACAGCAGAGCAACAATGCTATCTATGCCGAGCTGATAAACGCCAGTATCAATCAGAAATCTGATGAAATAAGGCTTGTGCCCTTTCAGTCGGCCATTGATCTGAATAAAAACCGCAAGTACCTCAGATATGCCCTGCCTCCGCTTTTACTGCTGCTCTTTCTGATGCTCGGAGCACCGAATATCATCCGGGAAGGCGCCACACGCCTGTGGAACAGCCGAACTGCCTATGAAAAGCCGGCTCCATTCCGCTTTATTGTACAGGCCGACAGTCTGCAGGCTATCCAGTTCTCCGATTATGACCTGAAAATCAGGGTAGAAGGCAATGCCTTGCCCAATGAGGTGTTCATCAACCTCGGCAACGTACAGTATCGTCTCAATAAAGACGCAGCCGATCAGTTCTCCTATAAATTTGTCAATATTCAGAAGGATACCCGGTTCAATCTGTTTGCCGGAGGTGTTGAAAGCCGTGATTATCAACTTAATGTGCTGCGCAAACCCAACATTTTATCCTTTGCTGCAAAACTGAACTACCCCTCATACATCGGCAGGCAGTCGGAGGAATTGTCGAATATTGGCGATCTTGTTGTGCCGGCAGGTACCAATATCGCCTGGTCTTTCAATGCACAGAGTACCGATAATCTGGCTATAAAATTTGGCAATGAAGTGCCGGCTGATGCAAAAAGAGCCGATGATGAATTGTTTCAGTACACCAGGCGTGCCCTGAAAGATGAGCTGTACAAAATTTTCCTCAGTAACAGTTTTCTGAAAGGCGCCGATTCGGTGGCATACACCATCACGGTTATCCCCGATCTGCACCCACAGATTACCGTAGAAGAGTTCAGGGACAGTGCCAATATGAAGTTGTCCTTTTTTGCCGGGGAGGTTTCCGACGACTATGGACTTTTGCAACTGACATTCAACTACCAGATCAAAAGGGCTAAGGGCGGTCAGCTCCCGATGAATACGGTTAAACTGGACAGGCCGGCTGGCAAACAGGCTCAGTACAGTTACAACTGGGATATCCGCGATATTCAGCTGGAGCCGGGTGATGAGGTACAGTATTACTTCGAAGTATTCGATAATGATGCAGTTAACGGTTCAAAAAGTGTGCGTACAGGACTGATGCAGTACAAAGTACCCACTTTGGATCAGATGCAGCAACAACAGGCAGAAAACAGTGATGAAATCAAAAAAGACCTGGAAAAAGCGCTCAGGGAGAGCATGAAAATTCAGGAAGAACTCAGAAAGCTGCGCGAAAAGGTACTACAGAAGAAAGAACTTGACTGGCAGACACGCAAGGAAATGGAGCGTCTGATGGAGCGACAGAAAGCATTGCAACAGCAGATGGAGGAGGCCAAGCAAAATTTTGAGCAGAATAAACAGCAACAGCAGGAGTTCAATCAGCAATCGGAACAAATGCAGCAGAAGCAGGAACAGTTTGAGCAGATGTTCAACGAGACTATGTCGGAGGAGATGCAGAAACTCATGGAAGACATAGAAAAACTGTTGCAGGAGCAAAACAAAGATGAAGCCCTCGAGAAAATGGATGATATGAAATCCAATAACGAGGAGCTGTCAAAAGAGCTCGAACGCTTGCAGGAACTATACAAACAGCTGGAGGTAGAGCAAATGCTCGATCAGCAGATTGAACAACTGGATGAGCTCGCCAAAGAACAGGAAGAACTCGCAGAAAAAACTGAAAACGAAGAAAAATCACAGGACGAGCTCGCCAAAGACCAGCAGAGCCTGAACGAGAAGATGGAGGAGCTGACGAAGAAGATGGAGGAACTGCTCAAAAAGAATGAAGACCTGAAGCGCCCGCAGAAGATTGAAGATAACAAGCAGGAAATGAATGATGCGAAGCAGGATATGAAGGATGCCAAACAGGATCTGGGAGAGAAGAAGAATAACAAAAGCGCCAGCAAAAAGCAGAAATCGGCTGCCAACAAAATGAAAAATATGGCGAACAAGATGAAGCAGGACAAAGAATCGGGTGCCGCCGCTGAAATGGAGGAAGACCTGAAGGCAATCAGGCAACTGCTCGAAAATCTTGTGGGGCTGTCATTCGCCCAGGAGCAAAATATGAAGGAAATTGGTTCGGCTACTATCAATACTCCTTATTATGTGTCGCTGATGCAGCAGCAGTACAAGATCAAGGATGATTTCCGTATTGTAGAAGACAGCCTTCAGGCACTGGCCGCCCGCCAGTTCCAGATTTCAGGGGTCATAACAGAAAAGGTAACAGAAATCAAGGGCTTTTTCAAGGACGGACTTGAAGAGTTGGAAGAACGCCGTAGCAGCACGGCAAATGTACACCAGCAGGGCGCCATGAAAAGTATGAATGATCTGGCACTGCTGCTTTCCGACGCCATGCAGAATATGCAGGAGCAGATGGCATCCGGGATGCCCGGAAGTCAGAGCTGTCAGAAACCCGGTAAAGGCCAGGGGAAAGGGAAGGGGAAAAACAAGGGTGATGAACCCGGCGACAAGATGAGCAAGGGCCAGGAGGATCTGAACAAAATCATGAAAGACCTCAAGGACAGGCTCGAAAAACAGGGCAAGAGTGGCGGCGGTGGCGGTCAGCAGCCATCCAACAGTAAAGATTTTGCACAGCTTGCAGCCAAACAGGCGGCACTCAGAAATGCTCTTCGCCAAAAACAGAAAGAACTCCAGGAGCAGGGCAAGGGCGACAAGGCACTGGATGATATCATGGGCGAGATGGACAAGATAGAGAAGGAACTTGTCAATAAACGTCTCACTGAAGAGATGATGCGCCGTCAGGAGCAAATTCTCACGCGTCTGCTCGATCACGAAAAGGCAGAGCGTGAGCGCGAACAGGACGAACAACGCCAGGCTGAAGCCGCCAGACAGGTGCAGCCCAAAATGCCACCCGCACTGGAGGAATATCTGAAAAAGCGAAGAGCTGAAATTGAACAGTTCCGGACAGTCTCCCCGGCGCTGAAACCTTATTACAAACAGCTCGTCGAGGAGTACCTTAAGGGCGAGTAAGCACTTGTACAGTCATGTCAAACAGGAAAATAATGGTCTCCGGATGCTTCGATCTGCTCCATAGCGGTCATGTTGCTTTTCTTCAGGAGGCTGCTCAACTGGGCGATCTGTACGTGTGTATTGGTTCCGATGATACAGTGAATGGTCTGAAGGGTCGTCGTCCGGTGAACTCCCAGCAGGAACGTAAATTCATGCTGGAGGCATTGAAATGTGTACATGAAGTGCGGGTAAGTCGCGGCTCCGGGATTATGGACTTCCTCCCCGAGTTAGAGGATATCCGGCCCGATATGTTTTTTGTCAATGAAGACGGGCACACGCCTGTGAAGGAGGCACTCTGTGCTGAAAAAGGCATTGAATATACAGTTTCACGTCGTATTCCTGCGGGTGAATTGCCGGTGAGAAGCACGACGGCACTTCGTGAAGTATGTACTGTGCCGTATCGGATAGACCTGGCCGGGGGCTGGCTGGATCAGCCCTGGGTGTCGGCTCATTTCCCGGGTCCTGTGCTGACGGTCAGTATAGAACCTACTCAGGCCTTCAATTTCAGAAGCGGAATGGCCACCAGCACAAGGAACAAGGCCATGGAATTGTGGAAAACAGCACTTCCTCCCGGCGATCCGGAGCAAATTGCCCGCCTGTTGTTTGCTTATGACAATCCACCCGGCACAACGGAAATAGCAGGCTCACAGGACTCAATAGGTATTGTTATGCCCGGGCTCAACCGGTCTTTGTACGATGGTAATTACTGGCCATCATCTATAACAAGCATTCATGATGAGGATATACTGACCTGGCTGGAAGACCGGCTCTACCTCGTGACTCTTGGTCCAAGAACCAGCGATTATGACGTGCTTTCCGATACAAAAATAGATGCCCCGGGCGCGCGTGCGCTTGCGGAAGCGGCAGAAGGGTGCTGGAGGGCTGTTCTGGCAAAGGATGCTGTCTCTTTCGGCCATCATTTCCGGCTTTCCTTTGAAGCCCAGATTGCCATGTTCCCCAATATGGTTGACGATGGGATTCTGAATATGATAGAACAGTACCGGAAGACCGCCCTGGGGTGGAAACTCAGCGGAGCGGGTGGGGGAGGTTACCTGATCCTGGTTTCCGAAACACCGATAGAGCCGGCGGTGCGTGTCAAAATAAGAAGGAAAGAGGGTTGATATGCTGCTTCGTCTGGACCTGCTCAAGTATCAGTCAAAGCTGAATGTGTCCGGAACAGACGGCATTTCACAGGTGTTTGATCCCGTCAGAAAAAAATATGTGGCATTAGCCCCGGAAGAGCTGCTGAGGCAACTATTCCTGCTTTATCTTATTGAAGAAAAAAAATATTCTCCCGGTCGGATCAGGTCGGAGATAGGAATAGAAGTGAACGGCATGAAAAAAAGGTGCGATATAGTGGTATTTGACGCTCAGATCAATCCATGGCTGCTGGTGGAGTGCAAATCGCCAGGTGTAGAACTAACCCAGGCAGTTTTTGAGCAGGCAGCAGTATATAACCTGCGATTGAGAGCGCCATATCTGGCTATCACCAACGGCCTGGCTACATACTGCTGCGCGCTTGACTTCGAGCGGTCCGAGTTCAGATATCTCGACGGATTGCCTGATATGGCGCCCCGGTAATTATAGTGCCGGATGATCAGCAATTGAGAGCACCACAGACCGATATTACCTGTCCGCTGATATAGGCACCCATATCGGATGCGAGAAAAACGCAGGTGTTGGCTACATCATCACCTGACCCGAATTTTTTCAGAGGTATCCCCGAAAGGTAACTTTCCTTTGTTTTTTCATCCAGCGCGTCGGTCATTTCGGTTGCGATGAAGCCAGGAGCAATAGCATTGCATCGTACGCCGCGGGAGCCATATTCCTTGGCAATAGATTTTGAAAAGCCTATAATGCCGGCCTTGGATGCTGCGTAGTTGGCCTGACCCTGTTGACCAAATACCCCCACGACAGAACTCATATTGATGAAAGAGCCACCGCTCCGGATCATGTGTTTGAGCGCGTGTTTGGTTACGTTGAATACAGATTTCAGGTTGGTTTGAATGACCTCGTCCCACTGTTGCTCCGTCATGCGCAACATAAGTGTATCACGGGTGATGCCTGCGTTATTGATAACGATATCGAGCTTTCCGAAGTCTGCGACAACGCTGTTGATGAGCGTTTCTGCCTGAGCAAAATCGCCGGCATCGCTCTGATAGGCCCGGGCCAATTCGCCGAGTTCTGCAACGAGGGCTTCGGAGCGGGCAGCAGAGCCGGGAGATACATAGGTGAAGGCGACCTTTGCACCGTGTTCGACGAACTTGCGTACAAGTGATTCGCCGATTCCACGTGATCCGCCGGTGATGAGAGCAACTTTTCCTTCCAGAAGTTTCATAGACATAAGTGTGTTAATCGGGCGCAAAGTTCACGAAAAAATGCCAGTATCAGTCAGATTCGCATGAAAAATGAGAATGAAACAGCAATAATTCTGTTCGTGATGATTATCTGGCGCCGCCGCTTGTCCGAGTATATTGCTTATACCACTATCTTTACCGCAGAAAAACGCCATGTACGCATATCTTAAAGGAAATATCACATTCAGAAATCCGGCCTATCTTGTACTGGAGGTTCAGGGAGTTGGTTATCATGTCAACATTCCCCTGAGTACCTATACTGCAGTGGAGGGGCAGGACGCCGCAACCATTTACACTCATCTGATTGTCAGAGAAGATGCTCATACGCTGTATGGATTTGCAACGCAGACCGAGCGAAGTATGTTCGTCAATCTGATTGGGGTGACGGGAGTAGGAGCTACCACAGCACAGTTGATACTTTCATCCATGTCGGTAGATGAGGTGCGGGCGTCTGTCATAGGCGAGCAGGCGCATGTTTTACAGAAAGTGAAGGGAATTGGGGCCAAATCTGCCAAGCAGATTATTCTCGATCTGAAAAGCAAACTGAGTAAAGAGGCACCCGACGGGCCGGTATTGCTGCCATCTTATGTTGACAATTCGGTCAGGGAGGAAGCGATATCTGCCCTTCTGGCGCTCGGATTCAACAGAATTGCAGTGCAAAAGGCAATAAATAATGTAACTTCAACAAATCCTGATATAAGGAAAGTGGAAGAAATAATCAGATTGGCGCTCAGGGCGCTTGCCACCTGATGCATCTGCTCAAGTGTTAACTTTTTAAAAACAGCGAATCGGCGCACATTATCCTAATTTTGCAGTCGTTTTGATCATATCAGAATACAGAGTTTACAACGGGCCGGGGGCTCCCCGCAATTCATGTTCGGAGTATGCTCTGGAAACAGAATCAAACATTTCTATCTAAACAGTTTTTCATGAAGAAGATTCTTCTCCTTGCCTTGCTGTTGCCTGCAACGATGTGGGCACAGGGAAATAAAAAAACAACTACCAGCACGGTATCCCTGATTTGCCGGCTTTATGGTACCACCACCAATGCTGACAGTGTTTACGCCTATGAAAGTATGGGTTTGGCCAACAGAATTGTTGCCCGCGCCGGGCGACGTGCTTCCGACAGTGCCTATGTGCTCGTTCTGCCGGCATCATCACCCAAAATTTATCTCATTGGGGCCAGTGAACAGTCAACAGCCAAGGTGATCATGGGTACTGAAAAAGAGGTAACGCTCTGGGGTAATACCATGTATATGAACAAGGCCCGTACGGTTGGTTCTCCTGCCAACAAGGAGTTTGAGGCTGTACAGAATCGCCTTTCCTCGTATCGCGAGCAGTCTGCCACCCTGCGCTCCCAGTACAATATGTCAACAGGTAACGCGAGGCCGAAATTTCAGGAGAAACTTGTGCAGTTCGGCAAAGAGAAGGAAAAAATGCTGGATTCGCTGAAAATCGCCAATCCGCTGCTCTGGCGTTACGCAGCACTCAATTTGCCTCCCGATTATGCCGGACAGGAGGGAACAACCGAAGGCCTTTTTTACAGTTCCAACTTCTTCAGATATGTTGATCTGAAGGATAAGGCATTTGAGGAACTCCCCGAGGTGTTCAGTGCTTTTGAACTTTACACCGCCACATTGCAGTCAATGGGAATTGGAACCGATCGTATCGCAGAAATCGCACAGGGTAATCTGAATGGTATTCCAACGTCAAGTCCTGTCTATCGTATGGGGCTGGCCGGTATCATTTCCGGACTCAAAAGTACTAACAGCGTTGCATACACCACCCTGGTTCAAAAGTATGTTGACCTGTACAGAAACAGCAGCTACGGGGAGATACAGCGCCTGGAGATGGACATCCGCCGCGCCTCAGCCAACCTGACCGGGGTAGAAGCTCCCGAACTGGCCGGAATGACCCCCGATAGCGGCTATTTTTCACTGAAACAGCTCAGAGGCAAGGTTGTGATGATTGATTTCTGGGCAAGCTGGTGTGGCCCTTGCCGCCGGGAAAACCCGAACGTAGTTGCAAATTATAATCTATACAAAGACAAGGGATTCGAGATACTGGGAGTCAGCCTCGACCGCGAAATAGGTGCATGGAGGAAGGCAATTCAGGCAGATGGTTTGCCCTGGCATCATATCAGCGATCTCAAGGGTTGGCAGAGCTCCCATGCGGCACTCTATAACGTGACATCCATTCCACAGACGCTTCTGCTCGACAAGGATGGCAAGATTATAGCCAGAAATCTGAGGGGAGAAGCGCTCGGCGCCAAATTGAAGGAATTGTTCGGATCATAAAGTTTTCCGGCTACCATATATCCCATCAAGGCCCCGGACAGTCGCAGACTGTATCGGGGCCTTGATGGTTTGAAACAGCTCCTTTGCACAAAACAGATATTATACATATGACCACGCAACCAGTCAGCCTGTTTTACCGTGATGTCAATATCTGCATACTGTGAATTTGGACCAGATCATCGAAGGTTGCCGGAGGGGCGACAGGCGGAGCCAGCAACAGTTGTTTTCCCGCTTTTACAATTATGCCATGACCATTGCGCGTCGGTACATGGGCTCCCGCGATTTGGCTGAAGAAGTAGTCAGTGACGCCTTTTTCAAGGTTTTTACCAAAATCAACCTGTACGAAGGGAGTATGCCTTTTCAGCCGTGGCTGAGAAGAATAATAATAAATACTGCAATTGATCGCCTGCGTTCCAATATTGCAGAAAAGCTCAACCAGGATTCTCTCGGGCACACAGAGTTATATGAGGAATCGCCCGTCATTGCCGATTTGACCAGGGAACAGATCTGGGCAATGCTGGATCAGTTGCCAACGGGTTATCGCGCCGTTTTTAATCTTGCTGTTGTTGATGGATACACGCACGAGGAAGTCGCAGAGTCTCTCGGGATAACCGTGGGCGCATCCAAATCCAATCTTTCCAGAGCACGGCAGTATCTGCGCCGGCTGCTCCGGAACGAATTTGAATTTTTTGAATAACTACAAGCCTGGTAAATATCTGTTTATGAAAGAGTTTGATCGTTATTTCTCCGAGAAGTTGAATGAGGAAGTTCAGTTTCCGAATCGGGACAAGAACTGGATGGAGATGTCAAGACGTCTGGACGCACTTGAAACCGGGGCTACGCTCATGAGATCCAGACTTGGTCCGTGGAAGGCTTTTTCCGCATTGGCAGTCGTTCTTGCGGGTATGTTCGCCTGGCAAAATTATCACCTGCTGTCGGAGTGCGACAATATGAAGGAACAGATTGCCGGTTTGCGGACTTCTGTTTCAGATCTGAGTCGTATGGCCGATGCTATGGAGGATTTAAAAAATTCCCAGGGGAAAATACTTCTTGCGGTCTCGAAACACGATGAAGTTGAATCACGTCGCACGCCACCTGTTATTGCGTATTCTTACCCTTCTGCTACTTTGGCGGCGAAAGAAGTTGCTTTGCCTGTCATATCAAAACGGGGTGTGGATACAACGCTGAGTGCTCCAAAGATTGACAATTTTGACCACCTGTCTAAAATCCGGCAGGAGGAAATCAGGAGTGAGGCCAAAGATGGTATTGCTGTTACTGCTGCATTGCCGGTAAACGCACCCGGCCGTATGACCTATCGCTACAGGCTGGGAATATCTGCAGTGGCCGGGAAAGTGATGCCGGGAGTTGAGGGCGTCTCGCTTGTCAGAGGCCAGGGAGTGACTGCCGAGTACAAGCTCTGGAGAAACTACTGGATGGGAGCTTCGGCCGAATGGCTGACGCATGACCTGAATGCACCGGCCTACCCCGGTACACTGAAACAACCTGAAGGCGATACTATCCCGGGGCCTGTATGGGGCTGGGGCTGGTCGTGGCATCACTATAAACTGATCAGGGTAGAAAGTACGCAGCAAACCCGGCATTACTCGCTGGGTATCAGATATGAAATACCGACCCGGTGGTTCCTAAAGCCTTCGGTGAGATTATCCTACAGCTGGATCAGGGTCGCACCCTCTACTGTAACATACACTTATCTCAAGCGAAATCACTATCCGTATAGTGACCCGACGGAGTACTACGCTGTGGTCAAAACGAATCCGGGGTTGTTGGGTGAGCAATTTCGTCTGGGCTTTGGGCTTGAACGCGATATGCCCCGTTGGTCATTTGGTTTGATGGCTGAGTATTCGAGGAAAAGTCAGATAGCAAGTACGGGTATGGGGGTACTGTTTTTGAGGGGAGGAATCAGTTACAAACTTTAACATCATAATTTGGTGTGTTACGCAACCTGTTGAAGTTTCATCCGTAAAAACAAGTATTCGCGGTGTTGAGCAATTTTTCAGAATGCTGCGAAAATGAAGAGTAATTTCCGCTATACAGTTTTACTTTTGTCCCCCGGCCGCGTAAGGCGCCGGGGGATTTTTCTTCAAATCATTCAAGTTATGCAAAAAACATACATTTCTTCGGTATTTCTGATTGCTTTCGTGATTCTTTCGTGCGAAAAAAACACTTCTGATGTTGATTATCTGGCTCAGGCCGATTGTTCGGGTGTAGATTTTGCCACGAACACCTATACCAATAATATCAAAGATATCATGGATACCTATTGTGCGCTTTCGGGCTGCCACAACGCTTCGAGCAGAGAGGCGGGAGTGGACCTGAGTACTTACGCCAAAACAAAAAATGCTTTTGAAACAACCAATTGTTTGTGCACCATTCACCATGGAAGTGGTTGCAGTCCGATGCCCAAGGGTGGAGGTAAACTGAGCGACGCCACGATCAAACTGATTGATTGCTGGGCTAAAAATGGATATCAGGAATAAATCAGGTAACTACTTCAATTTCAGTTCACATGTGGCTCCAGATACCGGAAAACTCCGACTTTTCTATACATAACCTTCCCTATGGTATATTTCGTCCGTCCGGGAGTGATGTACCTCGTGCCGGTATGGCGATAGGCGATCATATTATTGACCTTTCAGCCGCTGCAGAGGCAGGGTTGTTCGGGAAACGCAGGTTTTTTACAAAGATATTTGCCCTGCCCGTGCTCAATGACTTCATTGCATTGGGGAAGCCGGTTACTGGAAAAATCAGAAAGAAGGTTCGCGAATGGCTTGAATTGCCTGAAAAACCCGCAAATGCAGAAAATATTCTGTTTGACAGGCGAACAGCAACCATGCTGATGCCAGTCCGGGTACCCAATTATACTGACTTTTACAGCAGCATGGAACACGCCAGCAATGTCGGCAAGATGTTTCGTCCCGATGGCAACCCACTTCTGCCCAACTGGAAGTGGATACCTGTCGGATATCACGGGCGTGCATCTTCCATCGTTGTGAGTGGCACCCCGGTTCCCCGTCCTGCCGGACAAATACTGTTGCCGGGCGGGGCTCCGGATACGCCTGTGTATTCCAAATCAAGGCAGATGGACTTTGAACTGGAGATGGCGTTTGTTATCGGGAAGGAGAGTAAACTGGGGGAGCCGGTGCCGGTAGAAAAGGCAGAGGAGCATATATTCGGACTCGTACTTTTCAATGACTGGAGTGCGCGGGATATCCAGCGCTGGGAGTATGTGCCTTTGGGGCCCTTTCTGGGCAAGAATTTTGGCTCCAGTATATCTCCGTGGATAGTGCCGCTGGAGGCGCTGCGTCCATTCATGGTTAAAGGGCCGAAACAGAATCCTGCACCACTGGATTATCTTAAAACCCGTGGGCAAAAACACTATGACATACAGCTGGAGGTTGCCATAAGACCATCTGGGGCTGACTCGGAAACTGTTGTTTCGAGGTCGAACACGAAATATCTTTACTGGTCAATGGCACAACAACTGGCTCATCATACAGTGAATGGTTGTAATATGCAGGTGGGAGATATGCTGGCATCAGGGACTATCAGTGGTCCGGTGCCCGGAAGCTATGGTTCAATGCTTGAACTCAGCTGGGCGGGAAAGCAACCGATACCGCTTGAGGATGGCAGTACACGCACATTCCTTCAGGATGGCGACACGGTTGTCATGCGCGCCTGGTCATCTGAGGGAGAGGTGCGGGTTGGTTTTGGCGAGGTGAGCGGGATGTTGTTACCCTGACGGCTCAGTTGTCAGATCTGATAACATTTGATACCCACTCGAACCTGCGAAGTTCCAGAATAGCCCGTTGTAACTGGTCGGTGTTCACCACGATCAGGCCCAGGTGCCCTTCAAAATATCCTCCCTCACCCTTGATTTCAAACGATCTGATATTGATTCCGAGGTCATAAATTCTGTTTGTCAGTTGTTGAATGACCCCGGGGCCCGTGTCAATACCTGTCACAATAACATGAGCCAGGAAATCAGATCTTGAAATATTTCCCCAGGTGGCAGAAAGTATCCGGTGACCGTATTGTGCATAGAGATTATTGGCATTCGGGCATGTTGTCCTGTGTATTCTGGCACCTCCGGTAGTCAGAACGAACGCGAAGATATCATCGCCCTGCACGGGATTACAGCAGGTAGCGAACGAGTGCTGGTAATAGCTGCCGGGTTCGTTGTTGATAATAATTTCGGGTTTGATTTCCGGTTTGTTTTTTTTGAAAACCGGTGCTTCCTGTAATCTGGGTTTGGGAGGTTCGATCTCAACCAGCACGTTACCTTCGGCCTTGAATTTCCGGTTTACTTTTTTGAGGTCCACCTGGTTGAGATATATGGCGCTCAGGAATTCAGTTCTGTTCAGAAATCCGTACCATCTGACGAGCATATCGCAGTTTTCTTCAAACGAAGCCTTCAGGTTGTTCAGTTTGCGCTCGAGTATCTCTCTGCCGAAGTCGGCCTGGACTTTTTTCTCCTCTTTCAGGGCCGCACGAATGCGGTTTTTGGCCTTGGAGGTGACAACATTCTGAAGCCAGTCTTCAGTTGGCTTCTGGTTTTTATCCGTGATGATTTCCAGCTGATCGCCTTCACTCAGTTTGTGAAAAATGGGAACCAGACGGTTGTTTATCTTGACGGAGCGGCAGGTGCAGCCCAGGTCGGAGTGGATACTGAATGCGAAATCGAGGGCGGTTGCACCTTCCGGGAGCGTAATCATTTCTCCTTTTGGGGTAAAAACGTGTATTTCCTCGGTGAATAATTCACTCCTGATATCGGCCAGCAGTTCGATAGCATTACCAGAGGAATTTTCAATGGTTTCCCTTACGCTCTGGAGCCATATTTCGTACACATCGGCATCGCCTTTTTTCCCACCTGACTTGTATTTCCAGTGTGCGGCTACCCCCCGTTCGGCGATATCATTCATACGTTCACTTCGTATTTGTACCTCCACAAACTTGTTGTCGAGGCCAAGAACCGTTGTCTGGAGTGACTCGTAGCCGTTGGATTTTGGGGTGGTAATCCAGTCACGCAGTCGTTCAGGAACGGGCTGGAAGTGGTCGGTTACATAGGAGTAAATCTCCCATGCACGTCTTTTTTCCCATTCCCTGGGGGCTTCATAAATGACACGGACGGCGAACAGGTCGTATATATCCTCGAAGGCGACATACTTGCTGTGTATCTTTCGCCAAATGGCAAAAATGGACTTTGGCCGGCCAATAACCCTGTGTTTATAGCCAAGATCCTGGAAAATTTCCTGAAGCCTTTTGATGAATTTGTCAATATATTCCGAGCGCGACTTTAGTTTTTCTTCCAGTTTTCGGGCTATATCCTTGTATTCCTCGGGGTGCTGGATTTTGAAGCAGATATCTTCCAGCTCCGTTTTTATTTTCTGAAGGCCGAGGCGGTGAGCCACCGGGGCGTATATATAGGTAGTTTCGGCGGCTATCTTTTTCTGCGACTTGTCAGACATACTTCTGATGGTACGCATATTGTGAAGACGGTCGGCCAGTTTGATCAGGACTACCCGTACGTCTATGAGCATGGTACGCAAAACCTTCGAGAGATTTTCAGCCTGCGGGCTTTCAGAGTTGTGCAAGCCGTCGAGTTTGGTCAGGCCGTCAACAATGAGAGCAACACGGTCTCCAAACTGGTTGTGAATTTCCTTCAGCGTTACATCGGTATCTTCCACAACATCGTGCAGCAGGGCGCAAATAGCAGCTGTGGGGCCGAGGCCGATTTCTTCCACACATATACGGGCTACCTCAATAGGATGAGTAATATAGGGTTCTCCTGTTTTTCTTCGCTGTTCTTTGTGTGCTTCCACTGCCATTTCGTAGGCCGAACGCAACTGCCTCAAATCTTTGTCTTCAAGCGGTGTTTTAAAAGAATGCAGCAGATTTCTGTAAGATTGAGTAATCAACTGGCGATCGGCATCTTCATCGTAGTGTACTTCATGCGGAGTTTCAGGAACAGATGCTGATTGTGTATGTAGTTCTTGCATCACGGCTTCACTCATTTTTACCAAATTAAACGGTAAATATAGTGAATTTTAATGATTAACACTTTGTTTTTGTCATTTTAGCCTCTTTTTTCATTTATTTATGAGTAATCTACATGCGTGTTTTGCCAAATTCCGTACTTTTGCACTCCTTTTGAGCGGCCTCCTTCATTTACTGTCGGTAAAGTTGCTTTCAAACTGGAAACGGAGTCCGTTATGTGGGCTCTGAGCGGGCGTGGCGAAATTGGTAGACGTACCAGACTTAGGATCTGGCGCCGCGAGGCATGGGGGTTCGAGTCCCTCCGCCCGCACTCACACCACTTCAGTCGGATTTGCCGTCGGGGCGACAGGCTGCGTTCCAAATATGCAACCGGTCTTCACACCTTGGCAATTCACTTCAACAATACAAAAAATATCAATATATGCCCACCGTTGTCCGCCAAGATTTAGACAACACCTCTGCCATCCTGAAAGTAACCGTTACCAGAGAGGATCTCAAACCAAAACTTGATGCAGAACTGAAGAAGTTCCGTCAAAGAGCGCCACTGAAGGGTTTCCGTCAGGGTCAGGCTCCCGTTGAGTATATCAAAAAACTCTATGGTGCATCCATTTTTGCTGATACCCTGAATGATATGGTAACCGATGAACTGTATGGTTATCTCAGGGAAAGCAAACTTGACGTTCTCGGCCAGCCGCTTCCTGTTGAGAGTCAGGAGAAATTTTCTTTCAAAATCAGCAATCCTGATCCCGAATATGTAATCAGTTACGAAGTTGGTTTTGTACCCGAGTTTGATCTCAAAGGTCTCGACAAGTCGTATGTATTTGAGCGTCTGGAAGTATCCAATCTGGACGAACTGGCACAGGAGGACCTGGACTATGCCCGCCGCAGGATGGGTAAAACCACCGAGGTGGAAGATACAATTCAGGAGAACGATATGATAAAGATCGCTGCCAGAGAACTGGATGGTGATTCCGTCAGGGAAGGTGGCCTGGAAACAACCATGAGTTTTCTGGTTAAAAGTATTGCCAACGAGGATGTTAAGACTCAATTGCTCGGCATGAAAGCGGGAGATACAATCCGTTTCAATGCACGTTCTCTGGAGGGCTACGACAAGGAGGATATGTATCGCAAGTACGTCCTCAATCTTGATCCGTCGGATAACAGACAAGTCAATGATATGTTTGATGGCACCATCGAATCTGTCAGCCGTTTGCAGGAGGCTGAAATGGACGAGGAGTTTTTCAAAAATTACTTCAATAATGATGCGATCACAACAGCAGACTCTGCCATTGAGGAGCTCAAAAAAGGCATCAGGCGTTTTTATGATACCCGTGCAGATGCTGTTCTGATGAGAAAGCTTCAGGATCACCTCATGGATCTGAACAAGATTGATTTGCCTGAAAAATTCCTCAAGCGCTGGCTGGCAGCTACCAACAGGGGAGAACTGTCAGAAGAGCAAATTGAGCGTGAGTTCCCTGCTTTTGCTGAAAATCTTCGCTGGACAATCGTCCGGGATGATATCAAGGAGCGTTTTTCCGTTGAGGTAACTGATGAAGATATAAGGGAGGCGTTCACGCGGAAGCTCCGCAACTACTTCAGCTTCGAAATGCCTGCTCATTTGCTTGATTCGACCATTAACAGAATGATGGAAAACAAGAAGGATGTCGAGGAAACTCAGCGCGATATTGAACTCGAAAAGTTATTCAACGCAATCAGAGAACAGGTTTCGATCACTGAAAAGCCGGTAAGTTCATCCGAACTGCATGAAATTGTGGAATCTCTGAATGCAACGGCAAAGAAAGAACAACAGGCATCTGAAATTACACTGTAACCTTTTGAATACTGATTTGTTTTAAATGCCTCAATAACTGTTTACTATGTTTGACAAACACGAATTTCAGAAGTACGCAACCAGGCACCTCGGAATGAGCAGCATGCACCTCGAACGGTATATGGCTGCCACAACGCCCAATATTCAGGCTTTCACGCCGGCGGTCATCGAGGAGCGCCCCATGCACGCCACACAACTTGATGTTTTCAGCCGACTGATGATGGATCGTATCATCTTCCTCGGCGTACCTGTGGACTATTACGTCTCCAACGTGATTCAGGCTCAACTCCTGTTCATGGAGTCAACTGACCCAAAGCGCGATATCCAGATTTTTATCAATAGTCCCGGTGGCTCGGTCATTGATGGTTTGGGAATATATGATACGATGCAGTATGTATCTCCTGATATTGCCACTATCTGTACTGGTCTTGCCGCCAGTATGGGTGCCGTTCTGCTCGCTGCCGGCGCCAAGGGTAAACGCAGTTGCCTCAAACACAGCCAGATTATGCTGCACCAGCCAAGTGGTGGTGCTCAGGGTCAGGTGTCTGATATCGAGATATCTTACAAGCTGATTAAAAAAATGCAGAAGTCTCTGTACGATATTCTCAGTTCACACACGGGCCAGTCCTACGAAAAGGTAGAGGCTGACTGTGACCGTGACAACTGGCTCACAGGAGAAGAGGCAAAGGCTTACGGCCTTATTGACGAAGTTCTCGACAGGGCTAAACCCCAAAAATAAACCCGATGATCAAGAAAGGCACTCCAACCCAGAACCATTGCTCATTTTGCGGACGTGGCGAAGACGATACCATGATTCTTATCTCTGGTATAGAGGGAAGAATCTGTGAGGTCTGTGCCGACAAGGCACAGGAAATCATCGAGCAGGAACTGCGCAAGGCTGGCGTGGAGCCTCCCCGTGGAAAGTCTGCACACAAAAAAGACGGGGCCTATAGCGGGCCGCTGAAGATTTTGCCTCCCAAAGAGATCAAAAAAATTCTGGATGAGTATGTAATTGGTCAGGAAGATGCCAAGAAAGTCCTTTCGGTGGCTGTTTACAATCACTACAAACGCCTCCAGCAACTCGAATCAGGTAACGCAAAACTCTTCGATGATGTCGAAATTGAAAAGTCAAATGTGCTTTTCATCGGCCAGACTGGTACAGGGAAAACACTGATGGCCAAAACCATCGCAAAGCTCCTTCACGTACCCTTTACTATCGTTGATGCAACGGTTTTTACCGAAGCCGGCTATGTGGGTGAGGATGTGGAAAGTATTCTGTCTCGCCTGCTGCAGGTGTGTGACTATGACGAGAAAGCTGCCGAACGCGGTATTGTTTATATTGACGAAATTGACAAAATCGCCCGCAAGCAGGATAATCCCTCTATCACCCGGGATGTGTCGGGCGAGGGCGTGCAACAGGGTATGCTGAAAATACTGGAAGGCTCGGAGGTGCTGGTACCACCACAGGGTGGTCGCAAACACCCGGAGCAAAAACTCGTAAAAATCAATACCCACAATATTCTGTTTATCTGCGGTGGCGCTTTCGATGGTATCGAAAAAATTATCGCCCGTCGGGTGAATACACAGGTAATTGGCTACGGTAAAAAGGAAACGGAAGAGATTGACAAGGAAAATCTCCTCCAGTATGTAAGTGCACAGGATGTTAAAACTTTCGGACTCATCCCGGAACTTGTAGGAAGGCTTCCTGTGGTCGCGCACCTCGAACCGCTCGATAAAGAGTCGCTCAAGCGTATCCTCACCGAGCCTAAAAATGCCCTGATCAGGCAGTATAAAAAACTCTTTGCCATGGAGGATATTGAACTTGTTCTCCAGCCCGAAGCAGTTGACATGATTGCCGAAAAAGCATTTGAATTCAAGCTTGGAGCCCGCGGCCTCCGTGCACTGTGTGAGGGACTGCTCACTGATGCCATGTTTGAACTCCCCGGTACAGTCGAAAAAGGCGAAACCCGACAGTTGATCATTGACGCAACCTACGTCAGGGAAAAGCTGGAAGGCTCCCGCAAGGCCAAGTTGAAGGCCGCCTGAACAGGATAGAGCATACTCATCAGGGTATGCTCTATCCCTTTCGGCCCGGATTGTCTTTCAGAAAGGCATTCCATCCGCTATATGTTTTTCTGCCTCCGGCCAATGGCCCTGAAGACTGGTACCAGTGACACAGCGCAGTGGCAAGGGCATCAGTGGCGTCGAAGTACTTTTCAGAGAACTTCGTGCGCAAAATATTCTCCAGCATCCCCGCTACCTGTTCCTTGGATGCATTTCCGTTGCCCGTAACCGCCTTCTTTATCTTCTTTGGCATATACTCGGTGATGACGAGCCCGTTCACCATACCTGCTGCAATGGCCACGCCCTGCGCTCTCCCGAGTTTGAGCATGGATTGCACGTTTTTCCCGAAAAACGGCGCTTCAATAGCCATTTCGCCGGGCTTGTGTTGCAATATGATGTCCTGTACCTGCTCGAAGATGTAACGGAGTTTTTCGGTGGCATCATCACTGATATGCGCAAAGGTTACTACCCCTATTTCAAGAACACGGATGTTTTTCTTGTCAGCATCAATGATGGCGAATCCGAGCACGTTGGTGCCCGGGTCAATACCGAGTATGCGCACAGGCGCGGAGAGCTCCATATCAGAGTCGGTCTTTAAAGTTGCGAAGGCTGAGAGTCAGAAAAACGAGTGCCATTCCACCCATTATAAGGGTGTGCTTCCATAATACTTCGAGCCCCACACCTTTAATCATAATCCCTTTGACAATCGGATTGAACCAGGTGGCCGGTATGGCACTTCCGATTACCTGCAGGGGAACGGGCATACTTTCCCGCGGGAAGATAAACCCCGATAACAGTACTGTCGGCATCATAAGTCCGAGTGCCGAGATAAACATGGCACTCATCTGATCCTTTACTTTCGTGCTGATGAAAATGCCGAGTGACAGCGCTACAAACATATAAAGCAGGCACTCGGCAGCAAGAAGCAGTGCAGAGCCGGCCATCGGCATTCCGAAAACGAGGATACCCAGCGCCACCACCACCATCGCATTAACCATGGAAAGTACCAGGTACGGCGTTGTTTTGCCGAGAATAATCTGCAGCGGGCGCAGCGGCGATACCAGCAGTATCTCCATTGTCCCCAGTTCTTTTTCCCTCGCTATGGTAATGCTGGTCATCATGGCAGAAACAAGCATCAGTATCAGGGTCATTACGCCGGGTACAAAGTTGAAGGCGCCTTTTTGATCGGGATTATAGCGCATGCGTGTTTCTGTGTTTATCAGATAACCCGGACTCGTTCCTGAGGCGCCAACTTTTTCGCGCTGATAATCCTGTACAATTGCGTTGACATAATTAATCAGAGTAGTGGCAGTATTGGGGTCGGAGGCATCTCCAATGAGTTGAATTCCGACCCCTTCCTTTCCGGAAAGAGAGGCGAAGTCTGGAGGGATAATAACTGCCAGCTTGATTTTCCCTTTTCTGAAGGCCGGCTCCAGCTCATCTTCTGATGCGAGCATCTGATCAATATGAAAATACCCGCTGGAGGATAACTTGTTGAGCAGTGCAACGCTTTCCGGATCGCCGGAGTGATCAAGAACAGCGATGGATGCGTCCTTTATTTCGTTGGTCAGTACAAATCCGAAGAGTAGTACCTGTGCAACCGGCATGCCGAACAGAATCATCAACGTTCTGCGATCGCGCATGATGTGAAGGAATTCCTTCCGGATGAAAGCGAGGAAACGGCCCATGATACGTCTTGTTATTTCGACTGGCTTTCAAGTACCCACACTCCCGGCAAATTTCTGCCGAGATGGTTGTAATCGAGGCCATATCCTGCCACAAATTTGTTGTCAATATCGAAACCGGTCAGGTCAACCCGGATCGGGAAAACCTGTGCTTCAGGTTTTCTGAGAAATGCAGTGAGTGTAACGGAGGCGGGCTGGTGTCCGGCAAGTGAATCGAGGAATACATGAAGTGTTCGGCCTGTATCCACGATGTCTTCTACAACCACGATGTGTCTTCCGGCAATATCTGTATTGAGCCCCATGGAAGTAGTTACGGTACCCGAGGAACTGGTTCCGGAGTAGGAAGACAGCCTGACAAAGGCCATTTCACAGGGTGCATCGTAGGCGCGTACCAGATCAGCCGCGAACATGAACGCACCATTCAATATGACAATGAACAGCGGATTTTTATCGCCCAGCCTGGCGAAAAGTTCTTTGCCCAGTTCGGATGTTCGCCGTCGGACGTCTTCCTCTGCTATCATCGGGACGAAGTACAGATCGTGGAGCCTGATTTTCGTATTCATTTATTGCCTGATTTCATTGTAACCAATCCTTTTTCTCAAGTCAGTGCCAAACTGAAGCATGGCAGCTTTTGCCTCGGGAGCCATGTTGGGTATCAAAGCAGGATCTGCCGTGGCCCGCGCAACCGGGACTACAAAGTAAGTCGTTTTGCCTGTTGGATCCTTGTGAATGTAGCGCCAGACCGGGATAATCCCGTTTTTACCCGTTTCAGCCTTCTCTGCACCTTCCTTTTTAAGTAATTCGACTTCAAACATAATACCGCCATCGGTGTGCGGTTTTAGCTGATTTGAAATGTAGTTTCCGAGAGAGTAAACCACCACCACGTTTTTATCGTACCCTTCCGGTGTGTAGACGTGTTCCTGCCTGACTGGCTGAACAACGTGTGGGTGCGATCCGATAATCAGATCAGCGCCGTTACTGACCAGGAAGGCGGCAAGATCTTTCTGCTCGGCATTTTCAGTAAGCTGGTACTCCAGCCCCCAGTGCATAAAGACAATGATATAATGGGGTTTCTGTGATTTCGCCTTTTCGAGATCCGCTGCCATACGTGTTTTGTCAATCAGATTCACGATTGTGGGTGAATCAGTAGGCACGCCATTAGTGCCATAAGTATAGTTCAGCAGTGCCAGCCGGAAACCATTCCTGGATAATATCAGCGGGTACCGGGTGTCGCGTTCGTTCGCATCGGTGAAAGTTCCGGTGTGTGATAACTTCAGGCGGTCAAGCGTGCGCAGGGTACTGATTACCCCTGTTCCTCTTGCATCATTTGAATGATTATTGGCGGTTACCAATACGTCAAACCCGGCATTTTTGATGGCCTCTGCCAGTGCATCAGGGCTCCTGAACATGGGATAGCCGGTGTATGGCGGCTTGCCGGGCAGCGTGAGCTCAAGATTGGCTATGGCCAGATCAGCACTACTGACGATGGGTTTTACATACTGGAAACAGGGCTCGTAGTCGTATTTTTTATCCCTGGTCAACTGGGCACTGGCAATCTGTGGAGCGTGTCCCATAACATCTCCTGCAAAAAGCAGACGAAGGGTATCAGTCTTTACCTGAGCAGTGAGCGGCGAAACGGGCACCCAAAATGCCAGTAAAAGAACTATGCCGGGCCAGTTTACGGATAATGTGCGCATGAATTGCCAAATTTTCAGCAAAGTAAGCGCAAATTATGTCAACTTTGGGCTTTCTTAACAGCAGATATTCAAATATGAAAGGCAGTCTTACCTTCCCGCTTCTTCTGATAGCGTTTCTGTGTGGTATTTTTGTAAGCTGGAATTACTTTCAGCCCCAAAAAAGATCCGTTGAAGATGCGTCAGTGATTCTCGAAAAGATTGAGGCAGTGAAAAAGCTGATTACTGTCGAGGGGCATTTTTCAGAAATTTACAACTACTCCGAATATCAGGGGTATTTTACGTTTTTCTGGGACAAGAAGATACTGGTCCGGGTACGTGCCACGGTTGCAGCCGGCTATGATCTGAACGCCATGAAAGTGGAGGCGGATCCACTCACAAAAACAGTTTATATGAGTGCACTGTCTGATCCTCAGATTCTGAGTATTGACCATGCCCTCGACTATTATGATATTTCAGAAGGTATATTTGAGTCATTTTCGTCAGAAGACTACAACCGGATCAACCAGCGCGCCAAGGATATTATCCGGGATCAGGCGATGAAAAGCAATTTGTTGAATGAAGCCCGTAACCAGGGGAATCAGATGGTGGAATTAATCAGATTTATGGTGGAGAGTGCGGGCTGGCGACTGCAGACAGGAGAGAAGGGCGTGACTGAAACGCCTGAAGTAGCAAATTAATCACATCATCATTCCCAAACAATCCCTACTTTTGAGGGGTAAAATTCAAACGCAAAATATGAAGTCAAGGCTTTTTTTTCTGTTTTTCGCGCTTTTGGCAACGCAGACTCTCTTTTCTCAGATAATGACTCCGGCAGATGATATTGCGATGAGAAATATCACCGAACAACTTGCGGAAAAGTATCACCTGAATGCAGATCAGGCCAAGCAGATATATCAGATTCAGCAGCGTAAAAATCGCAACCTGTCAGAAATTGCCTCTCTGCAGCAAAGCAATCAGTCGCTGTATCAGGCAAAGATCAGAAGTATTCAGGAGGGTTCCCTTGCCAATATCCGCCGTGTATTGAATTCAAAGGAACAGGTGGATATCTTCCAGAAGACACAGGCCGAAGTGCGTAATCTGCGCTCTGCCAAAAGAAAGGAAATGACTACTCAGGGGGCTTCAAAGGAAACCGTGGAGGCTGCAGTTCTGGCTATCTACGCGGAATAATCTTAAAGCCGGATGCTCATTTTTGCTGTAAGACTCATTCTTGAAGATCAGGGGCGTTTATTATTCCTCCGGCAGAGGAAACGAAATGGAGGCCGCTACACCCTGATTGGCGGTAACGTGGAGGAAACGGAGTTTGCCCGCGAGGCACTTGCCCGCGAGGCAGAAGAAGAGGCTGCTATTCATGTCAATCCTGAAGATATGACGCTGGTGCATGTGTTGCACCGGCATAAACTCGCGAAAAATCAGACACTCCTGGTGCTGTATTTCAGGGCATCCAGGTTCAGGGGCGAACCAGCTTCGAGGGAATTGCATAAATTCGCCGACGTGTCGTGGTTTCAGGCTGATGCGCTCCCGGAAGAGGTTTCCAAACCAACCCGGCACGTACTGGAGCAGATACGCAAGGGCGGGATTTATTCCGAATTTCCTGCAAGGAGTAAAGTACTCGCGTTTTGGGAGCAAATTGGTCAGAAGTGGACTGGTTTAACCGATTTTTGAAGCAACGATGAAAAAACTCCATGCCATAGTATTCCTGATTGCCGCGCTGCTGACACCATTCGTTTCTCAGGCTACACATAATCGGGCTGGAGAAATTCACGTGGAGCAGATTGGCCCTCTCACCCTGAGGGCTACCATCATTACCTGGACCAAAATCAGCGGCCCGAGTATCAATGCTGACAGAGACACCCTCGAAATCAACTGGGGGGATGGTCTTATTCAGAAGGTAGCACGAAAAAATGGAAACGGTAATGGTCAGCTGGTGGCGCCCGACGTTAAATATAATGTCTACATCGCCGAACATTCGTATGCGGGGCCGGCTACGTACCGTATTTCCATGACAGATATGAACCGGAATGGCGGAATCAGAAATGTGAATTATCCGGCTTCCGATAATATCCCTTTTCATATTGAAACGATCTATACGTTTCAGGATCCGCAGTTTGGAGGGGTAAACACTACGCCAAGGCTTTTACAACCGCCTATTGATCAGGCCTGTGTCGGGCGACCTTTCAAGCATAATCCGAACGCAGACGATCCTGATGGAGACAGTCTGTCGTATCATCTGATTGTACCGCTACAGGGCATTGGTACCCCGGTCATCAGATATGAATTCCCCGATCAGATTGGCGGCAACAGCTCCAACAATGTGCTACAGATCAATTCGGTGACCGGGGATATACTCTGGGCTTCACCCAGGGAAGCGGGAGAGTATAATATTGCGTTTATTGTAGTGTCGTGGCGTGGCGGCGAACCTATTGATACCACTATCCGCGATATGCAGATATTCGTGAATTCCTGTGACAACGCCCCCCCGCAGGTACAGGCCCCCGATGAACTCTGTGTGGTGGCAGGCGATACACTCAGGTTCGACGTGCAGGCTACCGATTTCGATCAGGGTAACCTCGTACAGCTCACCGCGATAGGGGCACCCATCAACAGTGCATACAGCCCCGCAACCTTTAATGCGTCTCCTGTTCACCTTGCTCCTCCTGTAACGGGTGTATTCCAGTGGATCACCGCCTGCGAACATATATCAAGACAGCCCTACTCAGTTGTATTCAAGGCAACTGACTCACTTGATTTTCCTGATCTGGCCGACCTGAAAACTACCCAGATAAAGGTGGTTGGCCCACCTCCCAAGGGCGTACAGGCCGATGCTTCACAAAATGAGGTCATTATTACATGGGATAAGCCCTACCGATGCGAAGACGCCGCGGAGAACTATTTTCTCGGCTTTTCCGTCTGGCGCAGAGAAGGCAGCAATCCATTTGTGCCCGATACATGCTCCCCCGGACTCGCGGGTAAAGGCTATGAAGAGATCATATTTATCACAAAACTGGTTCAGGATGGCAGGTACATTTTTACCGATAAACAGGTGGAACGAGGGCGAACATATTGTTACAGAGTACTGGCCAGGTTTGCCCGGCGATCAGCTGCGGGGTATCCGTATAATATCGTTGAAAGTCTGCCCTCTTCTGAAGTTTGTGTACAGTTGCCACGAGACCTGCCGCTTATTACCAATGTTTCTGTGGAGGAAACCGGAGTTGCAGATGGGAAAATCCGGGTTGTGTGGTCCAAACCGGTAGCTGATGATCTCGATACAGTGATTAATCACGGCCCGTATCGTTATCAGTTGCTGCGAGCTTCCGGTCTTACCGGCGGCTCCTTGCAGGAAGTGCCCGGAGCTTCGTTTACCTCTGCTTCCTTTTTCGCAGCCAATGATACGATTTTTGAGTTTGACGGCCCGTTAAATACAGTCGCCGGCGGTTTTCACTACCAGGTTGACTTTTATGTGAAGGGAGACATCCTGCTTGGCTCCACCAACATGGCATCTTCGGTATTTCTTTCCGTTTCACCTTCCGACAAGGCCAATATTCTGTCATGGCAGGCCGAAGTCCCCTGGAACAACTACAGGCATGTTATCTACAGAAGAAATCCGGGCTCCCAGCAATTTGATTCGGCAGGGGTGACTGACAGGCCCTACTACGAAGACAGAGGATTAGTCAACGGAGAAGAATACTGCTATTATGTGAAAACCATCGGTACTTATTCTATCAGTGGCGTGCGGGATCCATTATATAACCTCTCTCAGAAGGTTTGTGCAGTACCTACGGATCTCATACCACCCTGTCCACCGGTTCTGTCTGTATCCAACCTTTGTGATGATCCAGATGTTGACTCCGGTCCTCCCTACGGGAACAACCTGTCGTGGACGAATCCGAATATCGCCTGCGATGGGTCTGACGATGCTTCCGTGTACAGAATATGGTACGCACAAGGAGTGAATGATCCTCTTGTTCTGCTTGGAGAGCAAGGGGATGCCGGTAACACTGCTTTCGTGCATTTTCAGGAAGTCGAACTGGCCGGTTGCTATGCTGTTTCAGCACTTGATTCGGCCGGTAATGAGAGTGCCAAAAGCAATGTTGTGTGTGTGGATAATTGTCCGAAGTACGAACTGCCCAATGCCTTCACGCCGAATGGCGATAATTCAAACGACCTGTTTACCCCGTTCCCGGGGTGGCGATTTGTAGATCATGTTGATTTTCAGGTGTTTAATCAATGGGGGAATCTGGTATTCACAGCTACGGATCCAGCATTGAACTGGGACGGAACTGATCAGCAGGGGAAAGAACTGGCCCCCGGATCGTACTACTTCGTTTGCAAGGTCTTTGAGTCAAGGGTAGGAGGGGTGGTGCTTCGCCCGGAGTTGTTGAGTGGCTATATTGAACTTGTACGCAGATAGGTACGGTTTGAACCAGCTCTGTTTTTGCTTGTTATGAGTTGAATTTTTAAACAATCAGAAAAAATGAAGATCAGATTAATTTCAGCAATGGTTGTTCTTCTCTGGGTAACCGGAATTAATGGCCAGGAAATTTCAGAAAAAAGTCTTTTCAAAACGGTCTCCTACCTTGCCTCCGACAAACTGGAGGGGCGTGGAACCGGTACAGAAGGCGAAAAAAAGGCGGCGAAATTTATTGCCCGCGAGTTCAGAAAAATTGGCCTCACACCAAAGGGTGACGGCGGCACTTACTACCACCACTTCACATTCAGAAAAAGCAGTGATCCCCACGGTGGAGCTGATGAAAATGCCCCGCAAATCTCCAGTCAGAATGTCGCCGGCTTCCTTGATAACGGAGCTGATCGTACCATTATTATCGGTGCACACTACGATCACCTCGGACTCGGGTATGACCATAATTCACTGGATGCCAATCCGGAGGGGAAAATCCACAACGGCGCCGACGATAATTCAAGTGGTGTTTCAGGTGTCATTGAGCTGGCCCGTTATTATGCCGGAAATGGTATCAGGGAATCCAGCAATTTTCTTTTCCTGTGTTTCTCTGGTGAGGAACTTGGTCTGATCGGATCCAAGCGTTACGCGGATTATCCCACGATTGATCTCTCAAAAGCCAATTTTATGATTAATCTGGACATGATTGGCCGTCTGAATGATGAAAAACGTCTTGTTGTCGGAGGCGTGGGCACTGCACCTGATTTTGTGCCGCTCCTGAAAAGTCTGAATTCAGATCAGCTGAGTGTGAAACTCGACAGCGCAGGAATCGGTCCCAGCGACCACACGTCGTTCTACCTGAAAAATATCCCGGTGCTTTTCTTCTTCACCGGTCAGCACTCCGATTATCACAAACCAGCTGATGATACGGAGAAAATCAACTTCAAGGGCCTCCAGTCTATTCTGGGCTATGTTGTGCGCACTGTCAATGAACTTGATAAAAGGCCCAGGCTGACCTTCCAGACTACAAAATCAAGCGAAGAAAATACTCCCCGCTTCAAAGTCACCCTCGGAATCATGCCAGATTACACGTACGACGGAGAAGGCGTACATGTGGACGGTGTAACTGACGGCAAGCCGGCTTTCAAAGCAGGTGTGCTGAAAGATGATATTATCGTGGGTCTTGGCGACATCGAGGTGAAAACCATCAGAGATTATATGAAGGCACTTTCTGCGTTCAAAAAAGGAGATACAACAAAAGTGAAAGTGAAAAGGGGCGCTGAAGAAAAAGTGATGGAGGTTACCTTCTGATTTTTCTGAGAAAACTCAACAAGTCCATGTTTTTTACACGATTGACGGACAAGGGTATTCGTACCTTTGTCTGTCAATTTTTGTTATGAAGATACAGTTTTACATCCGCTACAAAACCCGGTTCGGCGAATCGCTGCAAATCAGCCTGAACAACCACGAACCAGTACCGCTCGCTTACCTAAATGAAGAATTCTGGGAGGCAACTGTCACGGTTGATCCGAAACAGTCAGACGAGCTGCAGTGGTCGTATATTTTCAAAGATGAAAACGGTGACCTCAATTCAGAGTGGGGAAATGACAGAAAACTGAAACTGTCAGACTGCGATCAGGACTATCTCCAGGTATTTGATACATGGAATCCGGCGGGCGCTGTCGAAAATGTATTTTTCACCCAACCTTTCCTTTTGAACAGTACGGAAAAAGCGGCCGTCAGACAGCCTGCTTCCAAAGGGAATGTATTATTCAGGGTGAAAGCACCCTTGCTGAAGCCTCATGAGGCTGTTTGCCTGCTTGGCCACGGCGACCACTTGAGAAACTGGGCCACTGATTCACCAATTATAATGACACGGGAGGGTAACTGGTGGAGCACACGTGTGGACCTGGCAGCCGGACACTTTCCTGTTTCCTACAAATATGGTATATGGGATACACGTGCAGCCCGTTTTGCCGGTTATGAAGAAGGATATAACAGAACACTTGCTCTGTCTCCCGGTACAGGGAAGCGTATTTCTGCTGTAACTGATGATGGCTTTGTCCGGATTCCGGTCACCGGATGGCGGGCAGCAGGTGTTTCAATCCCTGTATTCAGCCTGAAAAGTGAGAAAAGCTGGGGTATTGGAGAGTTTTCCGATATCAATCTGCTTTCTGACTGGGCAGGATCAGTGGGAATGAAAATGATACAATTGCTGCCGGTCAATGATACAACATCTACCCGTACCTGGACAGATTCATACCCCTATGCGCCTGTTTCTGTATTTGCCCT
>JBDLWO010000239.1:0-17779 GCA_039804245.1 Bacteroidota bacterium | reverse complement strand
TTAAGCAGGGCATTGAGCAGGGTGGATTTGCCCGCATTGGGTCGCCCGGCAATCACGGTGGTGACGCCGGTTTTGATGGCGTTGCCCAGCGCAAACGACTGTATAAGCCCGCCGAGATATTTCCTGATGCGTACCACAAGGTCTCTCAGTTGCGTACGGTCGGCGAACTCCACGTCTTCTTCCGAGAAATCGAGCTCCAGTTCTACCAGACTGGCGAAGTGGATCAGTTCGTCGCGCAGCACTTCAATCTCTTTGCGGAAACCGCCCCGCAGCTGGTTGAGCGCCACGGCATGAGCGGCCTCGCTCTCGGATGCGATCAGATCGGCCACGGCCTCGGCCTGACTGAGGTCGAGTTTGCCGTTCAGAAAGGCGCGCAGGGTATATTCACCGGGCTCTGCCAGCCGGGCGCCCTCTGCCAGACACAATTCAATGACTTTCTGGATGATAAATGGCGACCCGTGGCAGCTGAATTCGATGGTAGGCTGTCCGGTATATGATTTCTTGCCGTGAAAGATGGTGGCAAGTGCCTCATCAAGCTCCTTCCCCTCCCGCGTGCGCAGGTGCCCGAAGTGGGCTGTGTGCGTGGGTTGCGCCGACAGTTTTTTCCCTGAAAATATCTGGTCAGCAATTTCAAAGGCGGCCGGGCCTGACAGGCGTATCACACCGATCGCTCCGCGTCCGGGTGCCGTGGCGAGTGCTACAATGGTGTCGGAAAGATCAAGACGCATAAGACAGAAGGTTTCTTGCAGGGTGTAAAATTAGCGTTTCTGCGTACAAGTTGCTGGATACCTTACAAATTGCGATTGAAGCCAGGCAAATAAACAACCAAAAAATCCCACTTTTTTTGCATTTTCGTGTAAAAATCAGATAAAATGAAATTCGTGGATGTAAAAAACGATATCGCGTTTCACAAGATATTTGGCAGCGAGACGAAAAAAGTCATTTTGCTCCCGAAGAACGGGGGTAAAAATGCAACAGCCGCCCCGGGTGTCCCGGAGCGGCTGTTGTTTTCTGGTGAAAAGCCGGCATTATTTCGCGCTCTTCACCAGTTTTCTTGTCGCTACCTGTCCGTTGGCTGTCAGGCGCACCAGATAAATGCCGTCGGGCTGCGTATTCAGGTTGAGTTGTTCTCTGACCCGGTCGGTGTTGGATGTGTTTGTTTCCCACAGCGTTTGTCCGAGCATGTTAAGTACCTGTACGCGGAGGTCACCGGTGTTTTCTGCCAGTTCGACGAGCAGGGTGGTGGCTCCGGTTGTCGGGTTGGGCTGCAGGGAGAACCTGTTCAGTCCGGCGATTTCCTGTACTGCAGTAGTACCTACGTGTACAGACAGGGTGGCGGTGCATCCGAATGCGTCGGTTACCGTCACAGTATAGGAACCGTTGGCCAGACCTGATATGGAATCACCCGTAGCGCCGTTACTCCAGACAAACTGGTAGGGCGGGTTGCCGGCGCCCACAGTCACCCTCACCTTTCCGTCGCTCTGACCGGGGTTGGCATTGGTGACATCAGCCGCCAGTGCCATGTCGGCAGCGCAGGAGAGCAGGTTGATATTGTCGAGGTCCACCCAGTAATCACCGGAAGCCCAGGTGCAAAGGAACCGGATCTTGATGGCCTGACCGGCAAACTGTCCCAGGGCTATCCTGCGGGTACGCAGGTTAACAGTAGGTGAATGGTTCAGGCTGTTGATGCTGTTGATGGTCTGGTAGGTTGTTCCGCAATCGGTGGAAACCTGTACCTCGATTTTGTTGTTTCCGAGAATCATCGGGCCTCCGCCGCTGTAATTGGTGATGCGGTAGGAGAACGTCAGGGTATCATTGGCGCCAATCATGCCGTAACGCGGTAAATCCTGAATGGCTTCCGGGTTGAAAGAGTACAGGTTGGTAGCCAGTACATAGCTGGCGTTGCCGTGTGCATTGGTCACAAACCCGTCAACTGCCCAGCCTGCAGGTACGTTCTGGCTTTCAAAGTTCTCACTGAATGGAACTGGCAGTGGCACATGATTGACCGTTATAGTGGCAGAATCATTTGGTGTAGCTGCATCCCCATTGAGTATGGTCCAGCATTTGATGACAGAGACAGCGTCGCGGCTGTCGAAAGGCACGTTGAACGTATGAGAAATGATCTCATCCGGAGAGATGGCATTGTTACTTCCGCTGAGTGTTTCAATTACGGGAGTACCACCGTTCACACTGTATGCTACCTTGTAGTTGTTTTGTGTCTGGTTGCCGCCGTTCAGAAAAGTGAACGTCACCTTGTCGGTTTGAAGTCCGCACTCCTGTCCCTGCGATTCAGCCTGTACTCCCACTCCGAGCAGGTCTTTGCTGAAGGCCGGGAAAATACGGATGTCATCCACTCCCAGACCGCTGAAGTTCAGCGAAGGGTCGCTGGCAATAGCGAATCTGAACCTGACATTGCTTTGTCCTGCGGTTCCGTCCAGGAAATGCCTTGCCTTGAACCAGCCGTCATTTCTGTCTGACCAGCATTCGCCGATTTGAAGGCCGTCATCAATACTTTCGTTGTACCAGTTAAGACCCTCATTGATGGCGCCCACTTTTTCCCAGCTGGCGCCGTCGTCAATGGAGCGTTCGAGCCAGCCGCCGTCGTAGCCTGATTCGAGGTCTCGTGCGAGTGCGAACTCGATCACCGGATCATTGGTCAGGCCGCTGAAATCGAAGCAGGGAGACTCCAGGTAGGAGATTTCATTGGAGTTATAGCTGTTGGTCAGACCGGTTACCCATGCGTTTTGCCCGCTGTAGGCAGCCGGGATATTGATTTTGTCGGGCGTGCCGTATGTCCAGCTGGAGGCAGCGCCATATTGGCTGTAGCCACCGTTCCAGTCCTCGAACTGTTGTGTATAGGGAGACAACAGGCGGTTGTTGATACGAATGACGAACGTATCGTTGCTGACATCCTGATCGCCGGTCATTTTGGTAAATGCCATGATGACGTACTCGCCGGGTGCAGAAAAGTCGTACACCGTTTCGAAGGCGATAACCTCACTGCTGTCTTTACCCAGCACGCCGGTGAAGAATCCGTCGGCCGGTTTGGGTACATTCACATCTTCTCCGTTCACGGTATAGCGGAAGGGAACCAGAGACTGAGGTGCGGCGCCGTAGTTGCGCAGTAATACCCTGACGGTATCCAGTCCGAGGTCACAGCCCGATTCAGGAGAGATGATGGCAGCTATACCCACATCTTTTGTCCAGTATGTTTCGAAGGAAACAGGCCCTGTGAGCTGACTGAGTCCGCCTGCCAGTCCGCAGTCCTGTACGACATACACATCGTACCAGGTTTTCTTGCTCAGACCGGTGAGCGTGATTTTATTCTGGGAGGTAACGACCGTGTCGCAGGAGAGCGGCACAGCCGGGTTGAATCCCTGCGGGCCATAAATAACCAGATACTGTACGGCTGTGTTGGGTCCGTTTGGATCAGCATTCCAGCGGAGTTTGGCGTATGTATCCCATACGTTATCCACTTTCAGATTCTGGGGTTTGGAGCAGGTTACGCAGATGCCTGTACCATTGAACAGCGTTCCGGATGATGGCATGTTGAAGGGTGTTGCCTGGGATATAACCGTTCCGGTATTATCCAGAATCTGATAGGAGACTTCCGCCAGGAATGAACCGGCGCTCCAGGTAATGGTGAGTGGTGCTCCGTTGGTAATAGTAAATTGAACCGTATCGGTGTACCCCGTGAGGAGGGTAAAGGTATTGGCAGTTCCGTTGCTGTTGACTGTGATGACTCCTCCGTTCCAGCCATCGCCGTACGAGTCATTCATGATGAGTGTGTACTGGCAGGTATTCGACTGGGCATTGGATGCCGTTGCGAAGAGGGCCAGAACTAGCGATGCGGAGAGGATGCGTAGCATGTGTCGGTACATAATCATAGCTGTGCGGCCGGTTTCAGCCTCCGGTCGCAGGGTTCAAAGGTAAGATAACTCGTCAAACTGCCAAAGGATCAGTTGTTATGAGCTTGTTTTAGCAAAAAAAATCAGAAATCTGTGCCCAGAGCGATGTGCAGGAGCGGCTTTTGTACCACCCTCGACTCAATTCCCCAGGCGTAATCGGCTCTCATGTACATTCCCAGCAGCTGGCTGCGTACGCCTGCGCCGAAGCCTGCAACCACCGGATCTCTGAAATAATTGACCTGCATGGTCACGATTGGTGGGCGTCCATCGGGGCCTTCCTCCAGATAAACCACATTGATCGGGTTGTCACGGCTGAACGGATTGCGTCCCTGCCAGGCTGTGCCGGCATCAAAGAATCCCACCACCTGAAAGTTTCTCCAGAAATTCCCGAGCGTGGGCTTGTTCGACAGGTATTTGAATATCGGAACGCGCAGTTCAGTATTCAGAAGGATATGTGAATTGCCGTTGCGGATATTCTGGTTGAACCCCCGGATATTTACTGCGGGCGACTGGTAGGCGAATCCGTCGTCCTGTGGCAACTGTATGGTGTTATTGAATTTTGGGAGTATCCAGTTTTCTACCCCGCCCATGATGTACAGCATTTTCTCGGAGCCGAAGGAAGTGGCTCCGGCCATCCTGACGGCTATCTGGGAGCGGCGGTCCAGCATCTGGTAGTGCCGTGCGTCAAATCCGATCACCGTCATAAAGCCCTTGTTGAACTGAAGGCTCCATTCAGGTTCGGTATTGAAACTCATTCTTTTGATAGCATCTGCGTATATTTTGGCCCTTGTCCCTGTTTTCAGGTTCAGGTCAATATCGGCTGTATTGTCAAAAACTGCAGAAAGCCTGAGTGATGCCCGCTGTTCGGCCCGGTCGGGTCTTTCCAGACTGTACAGATCGGATCCCAGTGACCGTACTTTATCTTCCCGCAGTCCGACGGAACCTCTCAGGCTGGTGAAGGCATCTATGGGATATCGCATTTCATACTGTCCCAGCAGGGAAACTGTCCGTGTCTGATATTCCGGTGAAAGAGTGGGCGGGTAGGGGGTAGGGCGCTCTTCATTGTTCACGAGGACGCGACGGTACAGGATGTAGCGTTTATCGAGTCGCTTTTTCTTGTTGTCGAGCCAGAGATAATATTCTGCTCCGTTGAACGTCACGGGCAAACGCCCCCCTGCTTCTATGACATAGTCTTCCAGCAGATCCTTGAAATTGGCTTTTAGCAATATACCCGGCGGGGGTATACTCAGGCGACTTTGAGGGCCTTCATAAAGCTGAAGTCCGTCGAACATCACGTTATTGTCGGCCGTGGTGGTTACATAATCGGTCCTGAATCTCAGGCGATAAGGAGTAATTTTAAACGGGTAGAAACGTATTGCCGATGTTTTTCGGGCTATATCGGGCACAGGCAGAACGGGTCTGGCTGTGGTTAACGGCGGGGTAGGGATAGAGTCGGGTGTTACCGGCCTGGGAGTTGGTTCTGCCTGAAACTGGGTGGAGATTGACAGGTAGTCGGGCAACTGGAACAGCCAGCCGGGATTTACAGGCGGTATGGTATCTGTCGGAGCAGGTTGAATCGGAACTGGCTCTGCAGTTTCGTACTCTTCAGTTGACTGATCAACCGGAATTCCGCTGGCTGTCAGTTTTTGTTCCCTCCACAGGGTATATCGTGCCGAGTTTCTGGCGACTGGATCTGTTTTCCGGATAAAAAAGGATGTCTTACCCGATCTTTTAATCACCTCAACGCACTTGCCCGCGCGCTGGGAGCCGTGCTGCATCAGGATATTACGGTCGTAGTTTGTCTGGTTCCAGGTAACAGGGCGTTTTTTTATCACTTCTGCGAAGCGGATACTGTCAATCTGTGTGGAGTCAATATTGGCCAGTACCGAATCCAGTGGTGCCAACTTTGCGAGTATTCGTTCCAGTGGCCATATCATGGGCCGGTTCATTACCAGGCCTCTGGCTTCCGCTCCGTCCTTGAGGTAGATAATGGCTTGCGTGTAGGCAGTGAAAGGCTCCAGTTTTCCGGCCTGTCTGTTCACAATTCCGCTGGCATTGGTCAGGTACGAGAAACCTGTGCTGTCAGTACCCGTCGCCATTCTTTCATTGGAGAGTGGTGTGTTGGTAATTCGTACGAGTTCGTTACTTCTGCTGTCGAGATCGTACATGAATATATCCAGCGTTCCGATGGGCAGAATGGTATCTGGTTTTTCTGTTGAGAGCGTGTCCGACAGGCGATTGCTGCTGAACAGCAGGGTTCTGCGCCCTTCGATGAGGGCGAACGAGGCGTCCAGATCATCCCAGAAGTCATTGGTGAGTCTTTCTGTTTGTTTTGTTGACAGGCGGTAAAGGAAGAGATCGGAATAACCTTTGACAGCAGCAGAAAAGGCTATTTCATTCCTGCCGGTATAATCGAGGGAAAAAACACGCTGATAATCGGGCGCCAGCGCATTTTTTTCTTTTTTTCCTGCATTTACTTCAATATCTGTGAGGTACAGTTTGTCTCGCTGCTCAGAAATGACGGTCAGGTGCTTGTTGTCCGGATTCCAGGCCAGCAGGGGATAGTTGTAGTCGGGGGCCTGCAGGGCGTTGCGGGTGCCGCCCTTCATAATTACCCGGCCAGTTTTATCTCCGGTTTCTCTGATACGAACTTTCCAGCGGCCAATATCATTGGTAACCCAGGCAATCCGCTTGCCGTCGGGACTGATTTTGACATGGGTTACAGGCAGTTTTTTTTTGTTTGGCGGAGTGAAAATTCCGTCTTCAGGGGGATTTTTGAGGTAGGTGGCTTCTTCCTTGTATATCCTTCTGTAATATTCGAGCATGGTGTCGGTTGTACGCCGGTAGCCGTTGCCCAATACATAGAAGAATCCGTTTTCCACGCTGCGGTTGATACGGGTGAGATAAAGCAGGTTACTGACCGTGCTTTTTCCAAAATGTGTATTGATATAGTGCCAGAAAGCATGACCGGCAAGTCGCGGATATTCCTTTGCCAGTCGGTCAAAGTTTTTTATCCTGTCGGAGAGCAGCAGGTCACGCAGCTGGTTATCGAGCTCCGGATTCCATGACTCGCCGCAGTAGGCGGTAAGTCCCTGTGTGAACCAGGGCGGCAGGTTCAGCAATACGGCATTGGACACAATTTCCTGCAGATTGGAGCCGAAAAGCATGGAATTGAGCAGTACACCGGCGGTGCCCTCGCGTACCTGTGCGCGCAGGTGCTGGTGATCGCCGTTGAAGTGTACAAAAATCTTGTTTCCCACCACTTTTGTCTCTTCTGGCTGTGTCATCAGTACATCGCTCTCTTCGATATTGCTCTGTTTCAGGTCGGTGATATCGGTGAAAACGAGCATTTCGATTTTCTCATTGGGCTGGTACTCCAGAAGTCGCTGAATCTCGGGGAAGTCGAGTTCTGCACACTGGAGTGCACCCTGCGCCACGTTTCGCGCATCGCCATACCAGTAGGTTATAAAGTGTTCGGTTTCATAAACACTCCAGTCGTCGAACTGGTGATGATATTGTACCCTGTTTTTTCCAAAAGTCATTTGCGGCGAAGTCTGGGCATCCAGATTCAGCGCGAGAGTAACAAGTAATACGGGTAAAAAGCATGGGGCAAACCTCATATAGCAATATCTGTTGGCGAAAGCCGTGTCCTTTTCTGCAAATGTGAGGGAAATACTTCAGAAAGCGTGAAAAAATGTCATGATTGTAGTCTCTTCCTGTAAATTATGCATTACATTCGGTTCTTTTACAGTTCTTTGCGGCTCATTCTGATCTGCTGTGTCGATATCAACATCCCGAACCCCGGTCGCCAAAGACTGGCTTGCCATGGCTCTGCTGGGACTAGTCTGGGGAGCTTCTTTTCTGTTCATCAAGCGTTCGGTGGGTATTTTCACGCCCTTGCAGATGGCAATGTGGCGGATGGTACTGGCTACTGTTATCTACCTGCCTGTTGCGGCGGTTTACTGGTCAAAGATTGACTGGAGCCGGTGGAAGCCACTGATGATTGTGGCGTTTTGTGGTTCTGCACTCCCCAATTTCTTTTTTGCCATTGCTCAGCAACATGTAAACAGCAGCCTGGCTGGCGCTCTGAATGCACTTACACCATTGTTCACCCTGGTCATTGGTGCTTCATTTTTTAAAACGAAGGTAAGCTGGTCGCGCTTCTGGGGTATCGTTGTAGGGCTTTCGGGCGCAATGGCGCTCATATTGTTCAATAGCAGTACTACGGTCTCTGGCAGTGTATTTTTTGCTTTTCTCTGTGTTCTGGCTACAGTTTGCTATGCGATCAATGCGAATTCGGTGGGATACTATTTGCAGGATCAGCATCCAGCGGCCATTTCGGCAGCGGCATTCATGATTACGGGCGGCTTGTTTATCGGTGGTCTGATTTATTCGGGAGGCTGGACGGCAGCATGGGAACATCCGCACGGTATGGAAGGACTTGGCTATATATTTTACCTTTCCGCGCTTGGTACAGTGGGTGGTTCCATTCTTTATTTCTGGCTGTTACAGCGCAACAGTCCGCTGTTTGCCGCTTCAGTTACTTATCTGCTTCCGGTAACGGCCATGCTGCTGGGGGTAATGGACGGAGAAACTGTCACGGCTGTTGATATAGCAGGCACGCTGATAATACTGGCGGGGTTGTATCTGGCGAGAAAGTAAATCTCAGATTGATTTACCCTGGTTTTTGTCTGCTATAATCTCCTTCAGTTCTTTCAGAAAGGCATATTGCTCGGGCATGATACGCCTGGCTGCTTCCTTGACAGCTACATAAGCGCCCCGCTCAAAATCGGAAACGAAGGATTTGATGTGCATCTTTGCCTTTTCCTTGGCTACCCTGTAGTCCTCGTACACGAGCGCGCGCAGGGAAGGTATTTCGTGCCAGTCGGCCTCAATGGCAACTGCCCGGCGCTGCTGTCCCTCATGGTTCAGTACCGGATCAAGTTCTATGAGAGGAGCCTGAAAACGATCCAGATCTCCCTGCCGGGATGCGGGGGCTGAGAGCTGTCCCGGTTCACCGGACTCCGACGCCGGATCTACCAGAAAAACCTCGAGGCCGTTCTCCCGAACGCGGTAGATGATAACGTCCACTTTTTCGTTTTGCGGCACTTTGACAGATTTTAGTGACAGATAATGTTGATAAACAGGTTTTACAGGGTTTTGTTCAGGATATGAATCCGTGTATTTCCTGTTGATTTGTCAATTCCTGCGGTTGTCAGTTGGCCAACATGAATTCTCCGTTGCCCTGGATGATTCCGCCGCCGACAACATCATCGCCTTCATACAGCACAGCGCTTTGTCCGGGTGCAATACCCTTTACGTTGGCGTGGAAGGAAATTTCAAGATCATTGGCGACCTGGCGGGCTGTACTGAGCGTTCCACTGTCGCGGTAACGTATTTTGGTAACCACTTCCAGTCCTTCCTGAGGCAGTTTTTCGTATTTCATCAGATTAACCTTGCCTACCATTGTATGATTCCGGATGAGCTCTTCCTCTCTGCCGAGAACGACGATATTGGTTTCCGGTCGTATTTCCGTGACGAACATGGGTTCTCCGAGTGCAATACCCAGTCCTTTTCGCTGTCCTACTGTGTAAAACGGATAACCTTCGTGCTTTCCAAGAACTTTCCCGTTGCGGTCAACAAAATCTCCACCAGCGAGTCGTTCATCAAGACCCTCCACGCGCCTGCGCAGGAAGCCGCGGTAATCGTTGTCGGGCACGAAGCATATCTCATAGCTTTCGGCTTTCTTGCTCAGGTCGGTCCAGCCACGTTCGGCGGCCATGGCTCTTACTTCCGGTTTGGTGAACGCACCCAGTGGCATCCGCGTGCGACGCAGGCACTCCTGACTGAGACCCCAGAGCACATAACTCTGGTCTTTTTGCTGATCTTTGGCACGAGTGATATATTTCCGGCCATCCAGATCATTGATGATGCCGTAATGACCCGTGGCGATGAATTCGCAGTCGAGCATATCGGCCCGTCTGAGCAGGCTGTTCCATTTGATATGTGTATTGCAAAGAACACAGGGATTTGGGGTACGCCCGGCCATGTATTCATCCACAAAGTTGTCAATCACGTAATCACCAAATTCATCCCGGATATCTACAATAAAATGGTGAAATCCGAGCTTTACGGCTACCGCGCGGGCATCGTTGATAGAGTCCAGAGAGCAGCAGCCAGTCTCCTTCTTCGAGCCGCCGGAGGTGGCATAATCCCAGGTTTTCATGGTAATGCCCACTACTTCCCAGCCTTCTTCATGAAGCAGGACGGCAGTTATCGTACTGTCTATGCCGCCAGACATGGCGACGAGTGCTTTTCCGTGTTTGGACATATTGGGTGTGAAGGGGTGGGCGTGAAGGTGTGTAAAAAGGGTAAAATAAACGCAAATGACGGTGAATAGTTCAGCGCCAAAGCGTATATCTCACACGCTCACACCTTCACACCCACACCGGATTCAGGGTTTCAGTTTGCTGTGATGCCTGCTGTAGGCAAAATAAACCACCAGGCCGATTGCCATCCAGATGAGAGCAGCCTTGAGCGTGAATGTGTCTATGGCTACAATCATGCCGGCACAGATGACGATACCGAGTATCGGAACAATGGGTACCAGCGGCGTGCGGAAGGGCCTTGCCTGATCCGGATTGATACGGCGCATAACCAGTACTCCGGCGCTCACGAGTACAAATGCGAGGAGTGTTCCGAAAGAGGTCAGGTCGCCAGCTACATCACCGGGCACAAATCCTGCGAATGCTCCGACAAAAAGGAGCAGGAGCATATTCGATTTGTATGGTGTACGGAATTTCGGGTGCAATTCGGAGAACACCTTCGGGATCAGTCCGTCGTTTGCCATGGAATAGAATACGCGTGACTGACCGAGCAGCATCACCAGAATTACGGAGGAGAATCCGGCGAGAATAGCTACGGTAACTGCCGTTGCCAGCCATTCATAACCGGGCATGTGCGTGGAAATGGCATATGCAACAGAAGCCTCGCGACCTGCTGTTTTGAATTCCTGCCAGTTGGCTACACCAGTGAGTACATGTGAGAATAAAACGTAAAGAATGGTGCAGACAACCAGTGATCCGAGGATACCGATTGGCATATCCCGCTCAGGGCGCTTGGCCTCCTGAGCTGCAGTGGACACCGCATCGAACCCGATAAAGGCAAAGAATACGATGGCAGCACCGCCGAGAACACCTCCCCAGCCGTGTTTGAAGGTGCCTTCGTGGCCCTCCGTGCCGGCAGGAATCATGTATGGCTCGTAGTTGCCCGGATTGATATACTGGAAGCCTATGGCAATAAAAATAAGCACGATCGCCACTTTGATAAATACGATGACAGCATTTACCGTAGCTGACTCCTGCGTTCCCCGTATCAGAATGCCTGTCAGCAGCAGCAGAATAATCAGTGCGGGTGCATTCATGATCCCGGGATGTACCGAATCGAAGGGAGAGTGACACCACTCCGGAGGGATAGCCCCTCCCAGCAGCTTGTTCAGGTATTCCGACCAGGCGATGGAAACGGTAGCCGCACCCAGAGCATATTCCATGATGAGAGCCCAGCCGATTACCCAGGCCATCAGTTCTCCAAGCGTTGCGTACGCGTATGTATATGCGCTGCCCGCGATCGGAATCATGGCTGCAAATTCTGCGTAACAAAGTCCGGCGAAAGCACAGCCCACGGCCGCCACGATATAGGAGAGTGTGACCGATGGGCCTGCTGCCTGAGCAGCAGCAGCAGCGGTACGCACAAACAGGCCCGCGCCGATGATGGCGCCGATGCCAAGCGTTACAAGATTGACTGCGCCCAATGTGCGCTTGAGACCCTTTTCTGAATCGCCCGCCTGTTCAAGCAGGTGCTCCAGTGGTTTTCTTATCCAAAGGTTTGACATAGAGAAGTGATGGTTGATAGAATTTAAGTGCTGATTTTGTCATCCGGGAAAATCCCGTTGCGCCAAAGCGCGGCGAAAGATAATTTCAATTTTCACTAATGCCGAAATTTTTCATCAATTCGTCGTAATGCCGCGCCGGAAAGAAAGATACGACACGCCCAAAGCGCCCCGGTGCACGCAAATGCAAATGAACCAGGCGGCGTCCGAGACGTTTACTTTCGGTAATTTGTTCCGCATCGTGCCAGGGGTATCTGACAGTATGCCAGTAATTGGTCACAAAAAAGTGCTCCGGAGTGGCATCTACCCGCTTCAGGCGCCATATTGTTCTTTTTACAAAAAACAGCCAGCCCAGCAGAAGGGCTATCACCGTCAACCGCGCCCACCATGCCGGGAAGGGAAGATACAAGTCGTCTTCCGGTATCAGATTCAGCGCAAGCACGAATCCTGAAAAGAAGACCGTACCAAATACGGGTACGAAAATGCGGTAAAAGAGCGTGGCATTGGAACTGAGACATTCGCTGCGCGCAGCCTCAGGCGTGTTGTTCTGTTCTGTGGAGTGTTCTGTGGTTCCCATAATCTTTTTGTTATTCTGCCGCGAAAGTAAGACATGCCGGCGGGCTTGTTCAAATTTTTACGCCCGGCGTTCGGCAATTTCAGGCAATTACTCCATTTTTGCATATACATGACTGCTGTAAAATATACTTTCAGACTGCTTTTCCTGTGTCTGTTGCTCTCGCCCGCTGAGGGGACGTCGCAGTCCGGCTTTCGTCTGCCCCCGGATGTCCGGCAAACGGTGTGGCCATTCGAGTATGTGAATAATTTTATAGTGGTGACAGTGACGCTCAATGGAACTATTCCCCTTAAAATGATTTTTGATACCGGCGCCGAACATACCGTCCTGTGCCGGCGCGAACTGAGCGATTTGCTCGGTATCCGGTATGAACGCGAATTCCGTCTGCTCGGAGCCGACATGAAAACGGAACTCATCGCCTATCTGGCCAGAAATGTCAGGCTGGATGCCCTGAATACTCCACTTTCGGCGCCCGATGAGGATATTCTGGTGCTCCAGGAAGACTACTTCCGGTTCGAATCGTATGCAGGTATTGATATTCACGGTATTCTGGCTGCCAATGCGCTGTCGGGGTATATGATACGTATCAATTATCTCCAGAAGACACTGACCATTTCCGAACATGGCATATTTTCACCCGAAAGGGCCGGATTTACGCCTCTTCCCGCTGAGCTTTTCCGAAATAAACTCTACCTGAGGGCTCATCTGGGTTTTGACTCGGACTCCATCCCCAACGCCAAACTGCTGCTTGATACAGGAGCAGCACTGCCTCTGCTTCTCATCAGCTCAGACTCTACCCTGCATTTGCCGGAATCGGTTTTGCCCAGCCAGATCGGCATGGGCCTCGGAGGAAATCTGAACGGTTACGTTGGCAGAATCAGGGATTTTTCCGTTGGCAATTTCAGACAAACCGCAGTGATCTCTTACTTTCAGGTGGCCGATTCCACCCTGAACACTTCCTTTCTGAATGGAAGGGCGGGCATTATTGGCAATATGCTCCTGAACAGGTTTCAGCTCGTACTCGATTACCGCAAGCCTGCCGTATGGCTGAAACCATCGGGCAACTTCAGAAAAAAGTATTTGTATGACCGCAGTGGTTTATTCCTGCTTGCAACGGGTATCTCGCTGAATCAGTTTGTCGTGGAGTCGGTTATGAACAACTCTCCCGCTTCTGAAGCCGGTATTATGCCCGGCGACCAGATTATTCAGTTGGGTATCGCTCCTGCACAAATACTGCGGTTGCAGGACGTTCTGAAAGCACTTCAGAAGAAACCCGGAAAAAAAATCAGACTGTTGATACTCCGTAATGGTGTTAAAATTCGCAAAACGGTGGTACTCCGAAACCTCATCTGACGTTTTTCTATGAAACTTACTATTATGGCTCCACTCCATCGTCTTTTAATGCTCATCATGTTGCTCGCAGCCGCATCATGCAATCCGCTGGAAACCATCGAACAACGCGATGCCGAAGGCCGTATTACCCGTTATCAGGTGAACAAACAAAACATGGGCCGGGAGGGCTTGTGGCAGCAGTTCTCTGCCGGTGGGAATCTTCAGGTGGAAGCACATTACCTGGGCGACACGCTGCATGGGGAGAAAAAGTATTTCTACCCGGGGGGAGCTGTAGAATCCATCGAAAATTACCGGAACGGAACGCTCCACGGTCCCTTCCGGAAGTACTATGAATCGGGCATGCTTATGCTGGAGCAAACCTTTGTTCAGGGCGCCATGCAGGGTCTCAGTATCCGGTATTACCCCAATGGAAATGTCCAGGAACGCGTCACTATCATCAATAACGATGAAAATGGCCCCTTTCAGGAATATTACGAAAATGGCAACCTCAAAACGGAAGGCATTTACTCCTCCACCGAAGAAGAAGCGGCCCTCGAACAGGGCGAACTCAGGGAATACGACGAAACCGGAAAACTTGTCAGGATAGCTGATTGTGTTGACGGACGCTGTACCACCAGAAAGGAATAAATACACTTACCTTTGTCGCAAATAATCTTGTTATGAAAATCAAATTCTGCGGCGCAGCCCGCGAAGTGACCGGAAGCGCTCACCTGATAACACTGGACGACGGGTACAAGATATTGCTCGACTGCGGTCTGTACCAGGGCGGTGGCGACGATGACGGCCAGTCAATTGACGGTCATCCGGGTGAACAGATTAACCCGCTCAGGCATTTCAACGATAAATGGCTTTTCAATCCGGAAGATATCAACTGTGTTGTTCTCAGTCATGCGCACATTGACCATACCGGCCGCGTACCCAAACTGGTAACTGATGGATTTAGAGGGAAAATATACGCTACTCATGCAACCCGCGACCTCTGCGCCATTATGCTGCTCGACAGCGCCAAGATACAGGAAGGCGACGCCGACCGGCATAACCGGCATCTGCACGGGCGCGATGAACCCGAAGAGCCGCTGTATACCATGGAGGATGTCAGACAAACCATGCGCCAGTTTGTAGGGTATAATTACGAACAATGGTTTCATGTGCACCCGAACGTGCGCGTGATGTTCCGCGACATGGGCCATATCCTCGGCAGCGCAAGCGTTACCCTCGAAATTATCGAAAATGGCAAGAAAACGATGTTTGGCTTCACCGGCGATATCGGCCGCCCCCATCGGCCTATTCTTGGCGACCCGCTCCAAATGCCGGAGCTTGACTACCTGATTTGTGAAAGCACATACGGCGATCGTGATCATGAAACAGCACCGCAAGAACTCGACCAGTTTATTCAGGTCATACGACACACCTGTGTAGAAAAGAAAGGCAAAGTGATTATCCCGGCATTCTCCGTAGGCAGAACGCAGGAAATTGTCTATATGCTCGATAAACTCCAGAACGATGGTCGTCTCCCCTGGGTACCTGTTTATGTTGACAGTCCGCTAGCCATGAATGCTACCGAGGTGTTTATACGCCACCCGGAATGTTTCGACAGCGAACTGCACGAATATATGACCGAGGATGAAAATCCGTTCGGCTGGAATAATCTGTACTACGTCCGGGACAGCCAGAGTTCGCGGCAGTTGAATCGGATGAGAAAACCCGCTATCATCATTGCCGCCTCAGGCATGATGAATGCCGGACGTATCCGACATCACTTGCTCAATAATATCGAAAATCACCGCAACACTTTCCTGATAGTAGGATATTGTACCCCCAATACACCCGGCGGAAGGCTTCGTGACGGCGCCAAAAGTCTGACTATTATGGGGCAAACCAGACAGGTGCTGGCCGAGGTGGTGATTATGGACTCCTTCTCCGCTCACGGCGACAGAAAGGAAATGCTGGATGTGATCTCCAATCAGAAAAAATCGCTGAAAAAACTCTTTCTCACACACGGCACGCTCGAGCGGCAGGAAAAATGGCGCAGTTTCCTGATCGAAAACGGATTTCACTCCGTTGATATTCCGGCTTTGGGCGAAGAGGTGGAATTGTAATGCCACCTTCATGAAAAACGCGCCCCATTACTCCGACAGCGACCTGGCCGTACTGTTTGAAGTCGCCCCCGAATTCGTCCACAGGCTGCGGGAGAAGATGAAATAGTTGAATCCGGATCTTGCCATTCTGAAAAAAAAGGGTTACTTTTGAAGTAACACTCAAAACGCCCCCTCAGAATGCAAAAGAAAAAGAGCCGGAAACCGACCGGCCCCAATAATCCGCATGATAAAATTGCGCGTCATTTTCTTCAATACCCGGATGTAGCTGTTGGCCTGGTGCACTACTCGGTCCCGGAAACCATGATTGGCCGGATAGACATGCACTCGTTGGCCCCCGGCAAGGAGTCCTTCGTGGATCACCACCTGGCGGCACATATACTGGATATATGCTACACCGGCTGCCTGAAAGACGGTACGAATCTTCGGATCAGCTTTCTGTTTGAGCACAAGAGTTCCCGGTCGGGCTCATCTGTATATTTTCAACTGCGGCGGTACATCGTACAGGTGAATCAGATGGAAATGCAGCAGGGTCTGAAACCTTCCATGGTGATCCCCATTCTGCTTTATCATGGTACTTTTCCGTTCAGGAAGGAATCGCTGAGCGATCTGTTTCCCGGCTACAGTGAGGAATTTGCGCCTGTAATTCCCGATTTTGATTACTATGTGGTGGATATAAATGAAATTTCGGAAGAGAGCCTGGGAAATCTCCAGTCTGCCCTTCTGCTGAACTTTCTGCGGGTTCTCATTGGCGGTATCAATCCGGATAAAATTGCTTACATCTGGGATAATTTCCTTATTTTTGTTTCAGAAATGCCGAACCCTGGCCAGACACTTGACTTGCTGCAGGCTGTCATGGCATACTTCCAGCGTGTTTCACCCGAATTCAAACAAACATATCAGGACATGGGCTACCAATATGAATATGTCACGCCTGAAGAGCTGCAGGTAAAGGCCTTTTTCGACAATTACGTCATTCCCCGGGTAAAAAAGCTGCAGGAGGAAGAGCGCGAACGGCTGCGGGAAGAAAGTATCAAAGAAGGCATGAAAGAGGGTATCAAAGAGGGTATCAAAGAAGGACGTAACGAGGGACTGGAAAGAACCATCATTACCTTCATGAAAAATGCTCCCCATTACTCCGATAGTGACCTGGCCGTACTGTTTGAGGTCGCCCCCGAATTCGTCCACAGGCTGCGGGAGAAGATGAAATCCTGAGCCCGGGGAACTTTTTTTCTATCTGTTTCGTTCATTGTTTATATGAAATCAATATACCTGCTTCTGCCAGTCGTGCTGCTCTGGCACTGCTCCTCCGACAAGGAAGACGTCACCACAGATATCAACAAAGATGGATCGGTGGAGGTGCTCGTCTCTACTGCCAACATGCCCGATTATACCCTTCTTAACACCACTGAAAAGGTGTGGGTAAAGGGCGTATTGGTCAAAACTATTTCCAGAACGGACACCATACCCACACTGGGTGTGGAAACAAGGGATGAATCCGGCAACACCATCGCTCCCAAACAGCGCGATTATGAGTTTTTCATCACTGTAAAATAAAAACGGGGTATGAAAAAATCGAAAATTGTCACGCTCGTACTGATTACGGCCGCCCTGGCCGGATGTTCCAAAGAAGAAAAGAAACCGGGCGAAAAAAAGGTCTATATGCGCTCGGATACCACTGCGCGATACTCCCGAACCGGATTCTTCCCCTATTATCTGGCATTCCGTGCCTATGGCGACTACAGGAACGGTATTTTCTCCAGGAGAGGATACTACTCCGGAGGTATTAACCGCCAGTCCAATATCGGTATGAACCCGGTCAAATCGAATATCGTCCGCGGCGGCTTCGGCGGCAGGAGCTCGGGGGTTATGTCGTAAAGCATGGAAAGACGACAAATTACCCCCCGATTCAACTGGCAGGACAAGGTCGAACAGCTCGGATTCGGCTTTCATACTACCG
>JBDLWO010000238.1:0-21258 GCA_039804245.1 Bacteroidota bacterium | reverse complement strand
TGCCAATGGGCAAACCCCGATTTTCGTTATATCATAACCTGAACATCTACTCCTTTTCGGTATGCAAAGCAAAGGCGTTGTACGATTTTTCCTGATTGCGCTGACGATAGTGTGTCTTTACCAGTACCTACTCGTCATCCCGACGAATAACATAGAGTCTGCTGCCCGGCAATATGCCGACCAGTGCTCTTCGAAGGACGCCAACGCCAGTTGGAGGACCTGTTATTCGGAATACCTCGATTCACTGTCCAGTGAAACAGTATTCGAGATTCCATTCATCAAAAAATTCACTTATCTCGACCTCAAGAAGAGCCAGCTTGCGCTTGGTCTCGACCTGAAGGGCGGCATGAGCGTGTTGCTGCAGGTTGACCTTCGGGATTTCCTGAAGAGCCTTTCGGGCAACAACAGCGATCCTGCCTTCCAGAAAGCCCTCGACAGGGCCAGCGAGTTGCAGAGAACCCAGCAGGGCGACTACATCACGCTGTTCGCACAGGCCTGGAAAGAGGTCGGCGGTGGCCAGCCACTCTCCAGCATCTTTGCGCGCAATGAGGCCAGCGGTATCCTGTTTGATACCCCTGATGCAGTTGCCATCAATACCATCCGCACAGCGGCCAACGGTACGGTCAACCAGACCTACGACCGCCTGAAGAAGCGTATTGACAAGCTCGGTGTGGTTCAGCCCAACGTGAGTCTGGATGCTGCACGCGACCTGATCCAGGTGGAACTGCCGGGCATTGACAACCCGCAGCGCGCCCGCAATATGCTGTCCAGCCAGGCCAAACTGGAGTTCTGGGAAACTTACCGCATCACTGATGAGGGTGTTTTCAGCGGACTTCAGAACGCCGATATTCTGTTGGGCGCAGGCGTTGACACTACCGGTGCTGCCAAGGATACCGTATATGAGTATCCGCTCGGCGCCAATGGTCAGCCTGACTCTACACAGGCCAAAGTAATGAAATTGGTGGACAAGGCTCCTGCTGCAGGCGGTGGCCCGCTGCTCTCCCTCATTACCATCAACCAGCAGGGTGGCAATGCCATCCTGGGCTATGTTGACAAAAACAAGATCCGTGTACTGAGCGAATATTTCGCCCGTCAGGATGTAAAAGCCAAATTCCCGGCAGATCTGGAGTTTCGTTTTGGCCGCAGCGCCATCAAGGAGCAGACAGATGCCGCGCTCTCTTCACTGAGCGGCAAATACGAACTCTACGCCATCAAAAAGCGTCCGGGCTCTGACGAGGCTCCTCTCGATGGTTCGGTCGTCAAGGATGCCCGCGCTGATCCTGATCCGAACAGCGGCGATATCCAGGTAAGCCTGCAGATGAACAACGATGGTGCGCGTGTATGGGCTGAAATGACCACAAAAGCTGCCAACAACGGCAACCGTGAGATCGCCATCGTGCTCGATGATGAGGTGGTAAGCGCTCCTCGCGTAATCAACCCGATTACCGGTGGCAACTCTTCCATCACGGGCAGCTACACCCTCGACGAGGCCAATGACCTGTCTGAAATCCTGAAAGTAGGTAAACTCCCCGCAGGCACACGTATCGTACAGGAAAGTCAGGTAGGACCTTCACTCGGTGCAGACAACATCAACAAGTCGCTGCTGACCATGCTGCTTTCAGTAGCCTTCCTTTGCCTCTTCATGGTGGCGTACTACAGCAAGGGCGGCTGGGTGAGCGTGGTTGCACTGCTCGCCAACGTGTTCTTCATCCTGGGCACACTGGCCTCTATGGGTACGGTGTTGACACTCCCCGGCATCGCAGGTATCGTATTGACACTGGCTGCTGCGGTTGACGCCAACGTTATCATTTACGAAAGGATTCGCGAGGAAACCCGCAACGGGCTTCCGCTCAGCAAGGCAATAGGTACCGGTTTCTCCCGAGCCCTTCCCGCCATCCTCGATGCGAACATCACTACCCTGCTGGTAGCATCGGTACTGGTTTATTTCGGCCTGGGTCCGATCAAGGGCTTCGGTACTGTACTGATCGTGGGTATTATTTCATCCCTGTTTACAGCAGTCCTGGTTGGCCGCTACATCACAGAATGGTGGATTGACCGCGGAAATACACTGACGTACAGTTTCCCATGGTCTGACAAATGGCTGGTAGGTTTCCACTACGACTGGATGGGCAAGCGCCGCTTCGCCTACATGTTCTCTGCTGCCATCATCTTGATCGGTATTGCGTCCTACGCCATGCGCGGATTTGAGTTGGGTGTGGACTTCAAAGGTGGATACACATTCACTGTGAAGTTCGACCAGCCTGTTACGGTAGAGCAGCTTGCTCCGGCTCTGAACACAGCTTTCGAAAGCAATACAGTAGTGAAGACGGTCAGCGGTGGCAATACTTTCAGCATCACCACACCATACCTGATCAATGAGTCGGGCAGTGATGTGATGGATCGCGTGGTGACCAAACTGCACGAAGGAATTCAGGCAGCAGGTGTAACGGTTGATCTGGAAAGCCTCAAACGCACAGAGTCAAGTGGTACACACATTGTATCTTCGAGTCAGGTGGGTGCTACTGTAGCCGACGATATCCGGAACTCATCTTTCCTTTCTGCTCTCTGGGCACTCGGATTTGTGTTCCTCTTCCTGTTGATCCGTTTCCGTCGCTGGCAGTTCTCTCTCGGTGCCGTACTCGCTCTCTTCCACGACGTACTGATTACCCTGACGTTCTTCACCCTGCTGCATGGCAAGGTGTGGTTCTCACTGGAAATTGACCAGGCCATCATTGCCTGTATCCTGACGGTTATCGGTTTCTCGGTGAATGACACGGTTATCGTTTACGACCGTATCCGCGAATTCATGAATACGTTCAAGGGCAAGTCTAAATTTGAAGTATTCAACATGGCCATCAACACCACGCTGAGTCGTACCCTGATCACTTCAGGCACCGTGTTCCTCGTGGTACTGCTCCTCTTCCTCTTTGGCGGTGGTGCTATCAAAGGCTTCGCATTTGGTATGTTGATGGGTATCTTCTTCGGTACATACTCTTCCATCTTCATCGCATCAGCACTTGTTGTTGACCTGATGAAAGAAGATACTATTTCCGGCACAGTGGTGACTGCAGAATCAACTTCTGCAACTCCTGCCGGCAAAGCGAAGAAATAAGATAAAATACATCCTCTACGGTGTCAATGATAAGGCCGCTCGAACAGAGCGGCCTTATTTTTTTGTGCAGACCGTTCAAATTTTGAGTATTTTGCAATTCAAATTCAATTTTACTCAAAATGTATATGAACCGGAAAATAACAGCGCCACTGATTGATCACCGGCAATGGTTTCCGGTGATTAATCCGGGTGGTCCGCGTCAGTCGTGCAAAACCACCCTGCTACAGCATCTGTTTCCGGAACTGCCGTATGTCAATCTGGAAAACCATTATTTTCCGGGGAACATCTTCGAGAACGCAATGATAGCCGAACTGTATAAAAAAAGAACAAACAAAGCCGGTCGCCCCGTTTTCTGGTACTGGCAGGATCAGCACGGAAATGAAGTGGATTTGCTGACAGAGGAAGATATGCGATTGAAAGCTGTAAAGATAAAATCAGGTCAGACTTACAATACACGCATGGTTTCCGGGCTGAAACTATGGCAAAAACTGTCGGGAAACCCGTCGGAAGACCAGTTTCTCATCTCCGCGGGCGACAAAGAGGCAGAAATAGAGTACGGGCAGCTGCTGCCCCGGCACAAGGGAGTTGGGTATTGAGTTTATTCATAAAAAAAATTTATGGTCATATTTTATGACAATTCGTTGACAATATTACCCTGAACCCTGTACCTTTGGGGAAGGAACAGTTCAAGCCACAAGTTGGGTACTGTTTCTGTGGAATCAAGTCTGTTTAACTGATAATTTTTAATCGTGCGTTTGCGGAAAGCGTCCATTAAAGCCCTGATATTTCTTGCAGCAATGCTGCAGGGAATCTGTCTGCGGGCTCAATTGTCTCCCGGTGAGCTCTCCAGGAGTCATGCTGCGCTTGAGGGTATGTTCAACTGCACGAAATGCCACGATATAGGCGCCAAAATTTCCGACAACAAATGCCTTTCCTGTCATCAGGACATTCAGAATCTCATCAACTGGAACAGGGGTTTCCACGCCTCTCAGGAAGCGCGCGGCAAACAGTGCGCCAACTGCCACAGTGATCACCACGGAAGGAACTTCGACATGGTCCGATTTGATGAGAAAGGATTCAATCACCTCTCGGCAGGCTTCGAACTGACAGGCAAACACAAAACCATTGATTGCCGCGAATGCCACAAGGCCGATCTGATTCAGGACCAGAATATCAAAAAAAGACCTGAAACATTTCTGGGGCTCGGCAAAGACTGCAAGGATTGTCATCAGGATGTACACCAGGGCACCCTCTCCGTTAACTGTACTCAGTGTCACACTACAGATAATTTCGCGCCTGCATCGAAGTTCAGGCACGAACAGACGCATTATCCGCTGGCGGGCAAGCACAAAAACGTGGGATGCATTGAGTGCCACCCGAAAGAGACCAGAAACAATGCGGAATTTCAGCGTTTCTCCGGTGTAGCCTTTGTCAACTGCAGCAGTTGCCACCAGGACGTTCACAGAAACAAACTGGGTAACAACTGCAAGGAATGTCACTCGGAAATGGGGTTTGAGGTGCTGAACGGCAAGTTCAATCACAGCAAAACGGGGTTTGCGCTTGCAGGCAAGCACAAGGCAGTCAGTTGCAAAGACTGCCATAATCTGGATGTTCCGGTCGCTGAAGTATTCCAGGACAGGATTGGTGTCAAAAATGCCGACTGTGTTACCTGCCACAAAGACGTACACGAGGGCAAATTCGGCAGGGAATGTAAATCCTGCCACAATGAAGAGAGTTTCAAAATAGAGGGCGTACCCGCGAATTTCAATCACGCCAATACAGATTTCCCCTTGCTCGGCAGGCATACGGCGGTCAATTGCAAAGACTGCCACGTTTCCGACTTTATCAAACCGCTGTCATTCGGAAATTGCTATTCATGTCATACCGATTATCACGAAACGGTTTTCACCCAAATCAACAGGAATCGCGATTGCGCTGAATGCCACGATGTAAACGGCTTTGACAATCCGCTTTTCGGTGTGACTGAGCACGAGAAGACTGCGTTTCCGCTCACAGGCGCGCACATAGCCACACCCTGCTTCGCCTGTCACCTTGACGAAACCCAAAAGCCGGAATGGCAATTCAGAAACATAGGTGCGAAATGCGCAGATTGCCATGAAGATATTCACCAGAAAGATCTTCCCTCCAGATACTACCCTGAACAGCGCTGTGAAAAATGCCATAATACAGAAAGTTGGGCAGCAACAGGTTTTGACCACAATCTGACCGCCTTCAGGCTGGAGGGTGCGCACAATCGTGTATCGTGCGGCGCATGTCACAAACCGGATGCCACCACCCAAACCCGGGTGGTGTTCTCCCCTGTCGGAACCCAGTGTGTCACCTGTCATGAAAATGTGCACGGCAAACAGTTTGAAAAGAATGGTTCCACCGACTGCAGGAGTTGTCACGGTGTCGAAAAATGGAAAGAGGTGAAATACGACCACAATAAAGCTGCTTTCAAACTGGATGGAAAACACGCCAAAGTAGCCTGCTCCGAGTGTCACAAAAAGACACTTGTGGACGGGCAATACGTGGTTCAGTACAAGTTTGAGTCATTTGAATGTATAGTCTGCCACAAATAAATCATTATGAAACAAACTGTCCTCGTCATCACTGCACTGCTTCTGACCCTTGTTGCCAGGGGTCAGGGCAGTATTTTGAAGGGGAATGTTACGTTCACTTCCTCAAAAAATGTGTATGTCAAGTTTGTTTCAACAGCGGATATCCGGATAAACGACACGCTTTATGTGATCGCCGGTGATGTGCTGACACCGGCACTGCTGGTAACCAACAAATCGAGCAGTTCCTGTGTATGCAGCAAACTGGGTTTGCTCGAATTCCGGGTGAACGACGAGATTGCCGCGCGCGTGCCTGTGAGAGAAACCAAAAAAGAGGAGCCTGTCCAGGTGGAAACAGAAGTTCCTGCTGCCAATCCTGAACAAAAGGCGCAACAGGAGGAAGGAAAAGTGACAAACACTGTCAGGGACAAACAGAAAATACGGGCCAGGCTTGCCGTTGCCTCCTATTCCAGTCTGTTCGATGGAGGAGAGCGGCACCGGATGCGTTATTCACTGAACTTTCAGGGAAACAACATCAATAATTCAAAATTTTCGACTGATAACTATATCGTATTCAGGCATACACTGGGCGAATGGACCGATGTGCAGGAAAATCTGAACAATGCGCTCAAGGTGTATTCGCTCTCGGTAAAATACCAGTTGAATGACCGGAACAGTGTGACCCTTGGCCGGAAAATAAATCCGAAAATGGCCAGTGTGGGCGCGATAGACGGCTTTCAATACGAGGGCACATTCAGTAAAAGTTTTACGTATGGCATCGTTGCCGGCTCCCGGCCCAATTTTACAGACTACAGTTTTGATCTGTCCCTGTTCCAGGCGGGTGCTTTCGCAGGATACAGCAAGACTGGCGGCAAAGTGAATACCCAGATGACACTGGGTTTGCTTGATCAGTTCAATGGCGGTTCCACAGACAGAAGATTCCTGTATTTTCAGAGCAACACGGATTTGGCAAAAAATCTGAATTTGTTCAGTTCAATGGAGCTTGATACCTATCAGAAGGTGAACGGCGAGATTTCTGCGAAACCACAGCTGACCAACCTTTTTGTATCTGCCAGATACCGGTTTTCAAAAAAATTGAATGCGACCCTTTCTTTTGATACGAGGAAGAATATTATTTATTACGAGTCGTACAAGTCGTTCATTGATCAGTTGATTGAGAACGAAAGCAGACAGGGGCTGCGGCTGAACCTGAGCTACCACCCCTGGAAACTGATTACTTTCGGTGTTAACGGAAGCATGCGTTTCCAGCAGGCTACTGCGAGCAATTTCAAGAACGTGAACTGTTTTGCCAATATAAACAGGCTGCCCGGCATCAAAGCCAACCTGTCGCTGAACGCCAATATTCTGAGAACAGGCTTTGTCAATTCCAACATATACAGCGCCCGCCTTTCAAAGGACTTTTTCAAGGGGAAACTGAATATGGAGACATACTACAGGTACGTGCAGTACAGGTATTCCAGTGAGTATCAGACGAAGCAGAACGTGGTGGGGGGCAGTATTTCCTTCAATATCACCAAAAAGCAAAGCCTGTTCATTTACACTGAAAAAACGTTTACGGGCGGGTCAAATGATTTTTTACTCTTTAACACCAAGCTGATGCACCGATTTTGATTTTTCCGGTTTTGAGGTATGGTTTTCCCCCATATATTTACAACCTGAACAAACTCTTCACTGGAAATTTTGAAATGACAATGCAAACAAACATGAACGCTATGAAATGGATTCCGGCCTTATTGCTCGCAGCAGTACTGAGCGCCTGCGACTCAGGGCCAAAAGTGATTGAAGTGGAGGATGCTCAGCCTCAGGGCGGCTCTGCTGTAAACAACGCACTGCAGGGGCAGACGGGTACGGCTGCTGCAGACGGGGGCGGACAGGAACAACACAAAGTAGTGGCTGAAGAAACGCTGCACACCGATAAATACACGTATGTGCGCGCCAGTGAGAACGGACAGAGTATCTGGATTGCTATCCCCAAGTCCAACGTACAGATAGGCACTACCTATTACTATACAGGCGGCCTGATGAAAAAGAACTTCCAGAGCAAGGAGTATGATCGGGTATTTGAGACACTTTACCTGGTTTCCGGGCTCACAACCGAGCCGGGAGGAGCGCAAGGCGGCAGTGGCTCGGCAGTTGATCAGGCACTGAGTGGCGGTCCTCACAATCATGAAGCAGATATAACTCCGCCGACTTCGGAAATTGCCGGGGCCAAAGGATCCGTGAAGATTTCGTCACTGATGGCCAATCTGGGCAAATACGATGGCAAAGTAATCAAGGTAACAGGAAAGTGTGTCAAGCTCAATCCGATGATAATGGGTCGCAACTGGCTACATATCCAGGATGGTTCTGCCAACAACTTTGATCTGACCGTTACGACAACAGAACAGGTTCAGCTGGGCAGCATTGTCACAATGGAAGGCACCATCGCACTCAACAGAGATTTTGGAGCCGGTTACAAGTACAATGTGATTATGGAAGGTGCAACAGTTTTAAAATAAAATTACAATGAGCAGTCCATTCAAATTCACCATCATCCTGCTGTTTGCGCTTGCAACAGGGGTTGCTGCGCAGTCGCCGCACGGTGAAGCAATGAGAATGGACTGTGCATCATGTCATACTCCTGATGGCTGGGAGATAAGCCGGCAGAAATGGGCTGAATATCAGCTGGTGGATCCGACCAGAACACCTCCGGGGCCCGACACCACCAAATTTTCTCACGATCGCCAGACAACTTTCCCGCTGACCGGTAGTCACATTCAGGCCGATTGCCGTTCCTGCCATGCCTCCATGGTGTTTGAACAGGCTTCATCCGATTGTATTTCCTGTCATACCGACCTGCACCAGACAACGGTGGGTAATGATTGTGCGCGGTGCCACCATACAGATAACTGGCAGGTAAACGATATATTCGGACTTCACCAGCAAAATGGCTTCCCGCTCACGGGTGCCCATGCGCGTGCGAACTGCAATGAATGCCACAAGTCGGAATCCGTGCTTCGTTTCGACCGTCTGGGCAACGCCTGTATCAACTGTCATGCTGAGGACTACAACGGGACAACCAACCCGAATCACGCACAGGCAGGGTTTTCCACCAATTGCGCCGAATGTCACGACATGTCGGCTGATGGCTGGGATACAGAGAGTATCCGGCACGACTTTTTCCCTCTGACCAAGGGGCATGATATTCAGGACTGCGCCAGTTGCCATACCACGGGCGACTACACCTCTACCCCGACTGACTGTTTTGCCTGTCACCAGACCGATTACGAGGGCACCGCAAACCCGGATCACGAGCTGCTGCATTTTTCGAATCAGTGTGCCACCTGCCATACCACCGATCCTGACTGGATGCCGGCCAATTTTGAGCAGCACGATATGCTGTTTCCCATTTACAGCGGTGAACACAAGGGTGAATGGAGTCAGTGTACCGATTGTCACAAGGATCCGGCCAATTACGCCAATTTCACCTGTATCAGTTGCCATACGAATCCGGATACAGATGAGGAGCACGATGGGGTAAACGGCTATCAGTACAATGATCCGGCCTGTCTGGCCTGTCATCCGACGGGTAGTGCCGACAATGTGTTCGACCACAGTACTACCAACTTCGCTCTGACAGGTGCCCACCAGACCGTCAATTGCCAGGAATGCCACGCCAATGGATATGCAGGTACACCCACCCAGTGCGCCTCCTGTCATACCGACAACTACAATGCCACCAGCAATCCGAATCATACAACACTCGGGCTTACCACCGATTGTACTACCTGTCATACCACCAACGGGTGGGAACCGGCTTCCTTCCCGAATCACAATGACTTTTACCCGCTGAACGGCGCTCATGCGGCGATTTCCAACAACTGTGCCGACTGCCACAATGGCGACTACAACAATACGCCCAATACCTGTGCGGGTTGCCACACTGAAGACTATAACAACACGAGTAACCCTGATCACGAGGCGGCGCATTTCCCCACCGACTGTACCCAGTGTCATACAGAATCGGCATGGGAGCCGGCCACTTTTGATCATGATGCACAGCATTTCCCGATTTACAGTGGAGAACATCAGGGCGAATGGAGTCAGTGTACCGACTGCCATACCAACCCGGCAAACTATGCTGAATACACCTGTACAAGTTGTCATACCAACCCGGAAACAGATAACCAGCATGGTGGCGTGGGTGGTTACACCTATAATGATGCTGCCTGTCTGGCCTGTCACCCTACCGGCAGTGCCGATAACGTGTTTGATCACAACACCACCGGCTTTGCGCTTACAGGTGCGCATACTACTACCAGTTGTCTGGAGTGCCACAGCAACGGGTTCCAGGGTACACCCACCCAGTGTGCCTCCTGTCATAATGCCGACTATATCGGATCTTCCAATCCGGGGCACCTGGTACTGAATCTTCCAACCGACTGTGCCACCTGTCATACCACCGCAGCCTGGGCACCCGCCAGCTTTGCCATTCACAATGATTTTTATGTTCTGAATGGTGCACACGCGGCAATTGCCGGAGATTGTGTTTCCTGCCATAACGGCAATTACAATACCACACCCAATACGTGTGCGGGTTGTCACTCGGCCGACTACAATCAGGCGCAATCACCCAATCATTCGCAGGAGCAGTTTCCTACTGACTGTGCTTCCTGCCACACGGAGACGGCCTGGGCGCCCTCCACCTTTGATCACAATACGCACTACCCGCTCACGGGTGCCCACGCAGGTATCGCGGCGGACTGTTCGTCATGTCACAACGGCGATTACGTGAATACACCCAATACCTGCGCGGGGTGCCATACAGATAATTATAACCAGACAGCCAATCCGAACCACATTGCCCTCAATATTACCACCGATTGTGCCACCTGCCATACCAATACAGCCTGGGAACCGGCCGCGTTTCCGAACCACAACAGCTACTACCCGCTGAACGGGGCTCATGCCGGTATCGCCAATGATTGCGCCCAGTGTCACAACGGCGACTATAACAACACACCCAACACCTGTGCGGGTTGCCACACCGACGATTACAACAATACCACCAATCCCAACCATATTTCAGCGCAGTTTCCGACCAATTGTGCCAGTTGCCACAGTGAAACGGCATGGACGCCCACCAGTTTTAACCATGACGCACAGTATTTCCCCATATACAGCGGTGATCACGAGGGAGAATGGAACCAATGTACCGACTGCCACACCAACCCGGCCAATTACGCTGAAGTTACCTGTATAAACTGTCATACCAATCCGGATACGGATGAGGAGCACCAGGGCGTAAACGGCTATTCCTACAACAGTACAGCCTGTCTGGCCTGCCACCCTACCGGAGATGCCTCCAATGTATTCGATCATAATCTGACGAGCTTCCCGCTCACCGGAGCTCACCAGACTGCGCAGTGTATGGAGTGCCACAATACCGGATTCCAGGGTACATCCACAGCCTGCGCAAGTTGCCATAACGATCAGTACGTGCAGGCAGCCAACCCCAGTCACCTGAACCTGAATATCTCCACCGATTGTGCCTCCTGTCATACCACCACGGCATGGGAACCGGCCACATTTGCCATCCACGACAATTTCTTTGTGCTTACCGGAGCGCACCTGAACATTGCAACAGACTGTGCCGCGTGTCACCATGGCGATTATAACAATACAGCCAATACCTGCAATGGCTGTCACAGTGATGATTATGCACAGAGTCAGAATCCGGATCACACTCAGTTGAATCTGCCAGTCTCGTGTGAAAACTGCCACACGACCAATGCAGGCTGGAGCCCCGCCACTTTTGCCATACACGATGATTTCTACCCCCTGGTTGGTGCTCACGCAGCTATTGCGAACGATTGCAATCAGTGCCATACCGGAGGAAACTTCACCAACACGCCCAATACATGCGCGGGTTGTCATACCGATGAATTCAATCAGACTGCCAGTCCGAACCACGTACAACAGCAGTTCCCCACCGACTGCGCCGCATGTCATTCACAGACGGTCTGGACGCCCTCCACATTTGACCACAGCTTCTATCCGATTGAGGGCGCACATATGTCCCTGACCTGCAATGAATGTCACCAGGGGAACTATACCAATCCGACGGCGACCTGTGTAACCTGTCACAATGATGATTACGGGCAAACCACCAATCCGGACCACACAGCCCAGTCATTTTCGACTGATTGTGCCAATTGTCATGGACAGACAGCGTGGGCGCCATCGAATTTCAGCCATAACAACTGGCCACTTACAGGTGCGCACATGAGTGTAACGTGCAATGAGTGTCACCAGGGTAATTACAACAATACACCGAACACCTGTGCAGGCTGTCATACCGATGATTATACTCAGAGTATCAACCCGGGTCACGTCTCGCTGAATCTGCCTGCTACCTGTGAAACATGTCACACGACCAATGCGGGGTGGGCACCGGCCACTTTCCCCATTCACGACAACTTCTATCAGTTAATCGGAGCGCACGCAGCCATTGCCAACGACTGTGCTGCATGTCACAATGGTGATTACAACAATACACCCAATACATGTTCAGGTTGTCATACCGATGAATTCAACGCTACTACCGATCCGAATCACATAGCGCAGCAATTCCCTGCCAACTGTACGGAATGCCACAGTCAAACAGCATGGACCCCTTCCACCCTCGATCACTCCTTTTATCCCATTATTGGTGCGCATACGAGTGTGAGTTGCAATGATTGTCACCAGGGCAATTACACCAACCCGCCAAACACTTGCGCAGGATGCCATACTGACGACTTTAATGCCACCACTGACCCCAACCACGTTGCACAGCAATTCCCGACGAGTTGTACCGATTGTCATGATCAGAATGCATGGTTACCTTCTACATTTAACCACAGTTCTGTGTGGCCACTCACGGGCGCTCACGCAACAGCAGCCTGCAACGACTGTCACCAGGGCAATTACACCAATACACCGAATACCTGTGCGGGTTGTCACACCAGCGACTACAACCAGAGTATTAATCCGAACCACCTGGCGCTGAACATCCCCACTACCTGTGAAACCTGCCACACCACAGAACCGGGTTGGGCACCGGCCACTTTCCCCATACACGATAATTATTATCAGTTAATCGGAGCACATGCGGCCATATCCAACGACTGTGCCGCCTGTCACAACGGTGATTACAACAATACACCCAATACATGCGCGGGCTGTCACACAGATGATTACAACAATACTGCCAACCCGGATCACGAGGCACAGCAGTTTCCGCTCACGTGCGAAGAATGTCACGGACAGACTGCGTGGATACCATCCACCTTCAGTCACAGCAACTGGCCGCTCACAGGCGCGCACCTGACTACCTCATGTAACGATTGTCACCAGGGTAATTACAACAATACACCCAACACCTGTACAGCATGCCACCAGGCAGACTACAATCAGAGTATCAATCCGAATCACGTTTCGCTGAACCTTCCGGTAACCTGTGAAACCTGCCATACAACCGATCCGGGATGGGCGCCGGCCACTTTCCCCATACATGACAATTTTTATCAGTTAATCGGAGCGCATGCAGCCATTGCCAACGACTGCGCAGCATGTCACAACGGCGACTATAACAATACGCCGAATACCTGCAATGGTTGTCATAACGACGATTACACGCAAACAACCGATCCGGATCACGTTGCACAGCAATTTCCGACCAATTGTACGGAATGTCACAATCAGACAGCCTGGATTCCCTCCACCCTCGATCACTCTTTCTATCCGATCGTGGGGGCACATACGAGCGTGAGTTGCAATGACTGTCACCAGGGCAATTACAACAATCCACCGACAACGTGTGCGGGATGCCATACCGACGATTACAATCAGACAGTAAATCCGAATCACCTGCAGCAGCAGTTCCCCACTACCTGTGTTGATTGTCACGACCAGAATGCCTGGGTACCATCCACATTCAATCATGGTTCGGTATGGCCGCTTACAGGTGAGCATACAACCGTGGACTGCAATGCCTGTCACCAGGGTAATTATAACAACCTGCCGAACACCTGCGTGTCCTGTCACCAGGCCGACTACAATCAGAGTATCAATCCGAACCACGTTTCATTGAGCATTCCGACCAGTTGCGATATGTGTCATACCACAGATCCAGACTGGATGCCGGCTACTTTCCCGATACACAACGATTATTATCCGTTACTCGGGGCACATGCCAATATAGCCAATGATTGTGCAGCCTGCCACAACGGGAACTACAACAATACGCCGAATACCTGTGTTGGATGCCACCAGGACGATTACAATGCCACCACCAATCCGGACCATGAGACGGCCGGATTTCCGACAGACTGTACTATCTGTCACAACGAGACAGCCTGGATACCTTCCACATTTGATCACAGCAGCGTATGGCCACTGAACGGAGCTCACACTTCCGTGAGTTGCGCAGCCTGTCACGGAAACTTCTCGAACAATCCGCCGACAACCTGCGTTGGATGCCACCAGAGCGACTACAACACCTCCAACGATCCTCCGCACCAGTCTATGGGCTTCCCGACAACCTGTGCCGACTGCCACAACGAAACCGCCTGGGTACCATCCACGTTCGATCACGACGGGATGTACTTCCCCATTTTCTCCGGGAAACACAAGGATGAATGGGATCAGTGTGTAGACTGCCATACTGGTGGCAACTATGCCTCCTTCAGTTGTCTGGGGTGCCATACCAACCCACAAACCAACAATGACCACCAGGGAGTGAGTGGTTACCAGTATGAGAGCAATGCCTGTTACAGTTGCCACCCGGACGGAGAAGACTAGGCAAACTGAAATGAAAAGGGTCTGCCTCACGTGATGGCGGTGAGGCAGACCCTTTAATATTTAATTATTATTCCTATTGCACTTCCATTTCAACTTACATTACCAGCCGGTAAATGCATCAGTAAACTCTCCAAGAGCTATTTCTAAACCACGAGGAGAAACTCCGGGTGTCATTTTGTGTCCATTATTTTATCCCGGCTGCGTACTGACACTGACAGGAGTTTTACCCGGACTGTTGATGGAGCGGTCTTTCCACCATGCCACCAGACTAATGACGGTAAGAATCGCCACCGAATAGTAAACCCAGGACGGTACAGGCACCGGATCTCCGGCTGCATAAGAGTGAAGGCCAGAGAGATAGTAATTCACTCCAAAATAGGTCATCATGACAGATGCCCAACCGAAAAGGGAGGCGACATTGAAGGCATAAAGTCCTCTCAACCCGGGAATCATACGCATGTGAAGGATAAAGGCATAAACCAGAATAGTTACAAGCGCCCATGTTTCCTTGGCATCCCAGCCCCAGTATCTGCCCCAGGATTCGTTTGCCCAGATACCACCCAGGTAGGTGCCAATACTGAGCATAATCAGGCCCCCGGTTACGGTCATCTCACTGATATAGGTCAATTCCCGTATCATTCTATACACATTCGTCTTGTTACTTTGATTGGCAAAAATCATGAAAATCAGGTTAAGTGCACCAATGATAGCGCCCAAAACAAGAAAACCATAACTGCCGGCCTCGAGGGATACGTGAATGGTCAGCCAGTAGGACTTCAGTACAGGTACCAGCGGAGTGATTTCCGGATCCAGCCAGCTCAGGCCCGCCACCATCAGAATAGTAGCCACCAGCACAGAGGTGGCAGCCAGCCCCCCCAGAGATTTTCTGGAAAAAATCAGTCCGGCAAGTGTAGTTGTCCAGCCAATATAAATCATGGATTCATATCCGTTGCTCCAGGGAGCGCGCTCAGATACGTACCAGCGCAGGCCAAGACCGAGTGTATGGAGGGAAAAACCTGCAAAAAGCACCCAAAGGGACAATTTTTGTGCTTTATCGAGGTTAATACCGGGCTTGAAAACCGTTGTAAACAGTAACGCCAGAAATATCAGTCCGAGTATTCCATAAAATGTACCCAGTCGGTTGAAAATATCCAGTTTATTCAGCAATAACTCGGCTTTTAATTGATTATCGGAGGGCATCACTGCTTTCCCGTTGGTTTGCTGCCAGTTATCGAGTTCTTTCAGCAGTTGATTAGCGTTGCTCCAGTCTCCATCCTGCACAGCTTTCTGGGCAGTGATGACATACGCAGGATAAAATTTTTCATAAAACGGACTCTGTTCACTCAGACCGTGCACATGAGAGGTCTCAGGAGCATACCAGTCATTCGACTCATCACCCGGAACCGGGAATGATTTCATGAATCTGCCTGAAAAGACCATGCTGCAGATATTCACCTTCTCGTCCAGTTTCATCAATTCCTTGTCGAAAGCATTGCGCTCTCTCGGAGGCACATTGTAAGCCTTGCGTACCTGCTCCTTGAGAATATACTGGCCGGTTTCATCAAAGAAATCATTGTAAGCTACCAGTTTGGCATCTGTTTTCAGTATTTTCTGAATTTCTTCATGGCTACCCAGTTTGATGAGCGGGACACTGTACCACGCCTCCGGATCGAGTGCCATTCCAAGAATTATCTGATCGGAGGTGAGTCCGAAAAGCGATGATTTGCGTGACAGTTTTCTTAAAATTTCTCCGGTATATGTGTTCATTGGTTTACATCGGCCTTTCAGATCCTGCACCTTAACACGACCGAACTGATCGGCGTGATCCCGGTTTATAATTACACCCGGAGGTGTGTCGGGGCCAGCGTAAGAAAGTTGAGGGACACACAGTGCTATGAACAAAGGCAAAAGGACAGTCAGCGGTTTGCGTATCCTTTTCAGCGAGTCGGATAAAAATCGGAAACGGCTTCCGGGATCGAGAAACGAAAGTACCATACCGGATGTCAGGAGTATATATCCGATATAAGAGATCCATGTACCCCAAAAATCGTGGTTTACACTCAGATAGGTACCCAGTTCATCGGGATCATAGGATGACTGGAAAAAGCGATAGCCGCCGTAGTCGAGGATATTGTTCATGAAAATACGCTGATTTTTGTTTACTCCTTCTTTTGCATCCAGCAGGGTTACTTCACTGGCATAGGAAGAGGCGTTGTTGGTACCCGGGTATTTCTCCATGATAAAATCCCTGAGTTTGATAGCAAAAGGCAATTCGCGGGTACGGGCGCCGTAGGAAATTGCCAGATTGAGATTTCCGTATCTCACCACCCGGGGGGTGCCAACAACACCCTGGCTTCCCACTACCACCACTTCGGTAGATTTTCCACCGGAAGAAAGTTCGAGGCGGAGGGCCCCCTTGCTCTGCTGAGTCATCTTTTGGGCTCCGGCTGTCATCACGGCCTTTGCTTTGGGTTTGAAATCACCGAATACAAAACTGTGCTGACCATCGGAATACATACTGCGCAGCATCAGCGGACTCCATGCTCCCGGCATAATGGTATCTCTCTGTTGTGTAGCCATCACCATCTGCATGAACGGAACGGGCGCCCTGAAGGTCAGGTTATTATTCTCATACAGGATGTTGAAAGCCTCCGGATCCTCCTGGTTCCCAAAATTGAACACCGTACCGTACAGATTGGTGCGCTCGCCAAAGCGAAGCGGGATCTCTTCACGACCACCTGCTCCTCCGAAAACCACTTTCAAAACCGGTCCGCCCGATTCATCTTCCGTAATGGTTTCCGTCGGGTTGGGAATAAATTCGAGCAGCTTTACCTTGATATCAGTACTTCCTATTCGGTATTCCTCTTCAAAATGGTTGTCTCCAAGCGAGGCAAACAGAACCGGCTCGTATATTTTGTACTTCTTGCCATTCAGAAGGGCTTCTACACCAATATACGACTCGGAAGAAAGGAAGGAACTGGAAGTTTCACCTTCGCGAATACCCATCATACCCTCATAACCGAAATAACGGGTTACGCCAGCACCCGCGAGAATGACAATGATCGCCGCGTGAAACAGCAGTATCATCCATTTCCGCTGCTGGATCATCCTGTAACGGAAAATATTAACAATCAGGGCAATACCAAACAAAACAAGTAAAACCTCAAACCATTTGGTCTTGAATACGACCTTTTGGGCAGCACTGGTACCAAAGTCATTTTCGATAAATGTAGCTACACCGATAGCTGCTGCAAACAGCAACATGTACAAACCGGCAGCAGAGGTGGAAAAAAAACGATCCGCAATAAAAACTCCCGACTTTTTCAGGAGTTCAACAGTTTTACTTTTGTCAAGCATAATGTTAAAGGCGTTTGAAAAGGTGTCATAAACACCACTATTCCAATAGTTTCAACAAAGGTATAATCTGTTACGGCATTTTGTACATGAGAAAAGTCATCATTCAAACACAGCGCAATCGTTTTGTCATTTTGAGGGGCTTTTTTACCTTTATGGCTGTCTAAAAACCTTTACATGTCGCCTGTTGCCCACAAAATTTACATCTTCACACTTTCCTCCATTGTAGTCATCACCGGAATTTACCTGTCGGTTGTCGGTTATTCCTACTACATCACTCCACTTGAAGAACGGTTTTACCACCCGCAGCACGAAATGTTTGAGCCTAGCGGACTGTACGGTCACGGACTTGGTATCATCGGAACGCTGCTCATTCTGATCGGTGTGGTGATGTATATCGTCAGAAAACGCTACCGTTTCATGGACAAACTCGGCCGCCTCAAGTACTGGCTCGAATTTCATATATTTCTCTGCAGTCTGGGACCACTCATGGTTCTTTTCCACACTGCATTCAAATTCGGCGGTATCGTGTCCATTGCTTTCTGGAGTATGGTCGCCGTTGTGGCATCCGGAGTCATAGGAAGATTTATTTATGTACAGATTCCACGGTCCATTGAGGGCCGGGCACTCAATCTGCACGAAATTGAGGCCATGAAAGTAAATCTGGAACAATTGCTCAAATCGAACTATCAACTCGATGAAAAAACGAGCAGGCATATCCACGAGGCAACTTTGCACGCCGCTGACATGTTTGGTGGCTCACTGATTTCCAATATCATCAATAAACACCTTGACGATCGGAAAAAGCTCAATAACATCCGCAAAGAACTGATCAACAATAATTTACCTAAAAAGGAAATTAAAAAAGTTATTACCCTGATAGGCAATGAACTCAGTCTTCAAAACAGAATCGGCAGACTGCAAACCATGCAGAAGCTGTTTCGCTACTGGCACGTGGCACATTTGCCTTTCGCACTGATCATGCTGATTATCGTGGTTATACACGTACTTATTACAGTCTCTTTCGGTGCTACCTGGATTTTCTGAACAGCGCGCTTCCCCCACCTGAATACCCTTTTTCATGCTCGAACAACTCATCATATACGCCTCTCTTCTCGGCTTTTGCGGACTGATTGTCTTTTACTATCTCCGAAAAATGAAACAGGTTTCAGACGAAACCGAGTCCAAAATAGTACAGGCCAAGCAGGAAGGACTTTTTGAACCCGTTTCTTTGCACCCGGTAATTGATCTGGGTACCTGTATCAAAAGCGGCGCCTGCGTGACCGCCTGCCCCGAACATGATATTCTCGGTATCATGAATGGCCGTGGCACCCTGATTAATGCTTCCAACTGCGTCGGACACGGCGCCTGTTACCATGCATGCCCTGTAGAGGCTATCTCCCTCGTCATCGGCACCGAGAAACGTGGTGTTGACCTTCCGCACGTCAACCAGGACTATGAAACCAACGTGCCGGGCATCTACATAGCCGGCGAGCTGGGTGGTATGGGGCTGATCAAAAACAGCGTGGAGCAGGGTCAGGCAGCCGTGAACAGTATTATCAGCAAAGGACACAACCGTGTACCGGAACTGCTAGATGTTGTCATTATCGGAGCCGGACCAGCGGGTATTGCGGCCAGTCTGACAGCTAAAAAGCACCAGCTGGACTTTGTCACGCTGGAGCAGGATTCGCTTGGAGGTACAGTATTCACGTTTCCGCGATCCAAAATTGTGATGACTTCACCCATGGACCTGCCTCTGCATGGTAAAGTGAAACTGTTCGACACATCCAAATCAGAACTGCTTGATTTGTGGACGAGCGTACTGAACAAGAATCAGATTACCATACGCGAACATACCAAAGTGGAGTCTGTCGTCAATGAAAAGACACACTTTACCGTAAATACTGCCCGTGGGGAAGTTTTCAGGACGCAAAATGTGATTATTGCCATCGGAAGGCGGGGTTCTCCACGCAAACTGGGCGTGCCTGGAGAAATGAGCGAAAAAGTGGCATACCGGCTGCTGGAGCCTGAACTTGTTTCCGGAAAGCGAATCATGGTTGTAGGTGGTGGTGACTCGGCTATCGAATCAGCCCTGCTGCTGGCCGATCAGAATCAGGTTACCCTCTCCTACCGGAGTGATTCCTTTGCGCGTGCGAAACCCAAGAACAGGGAGAATATTGCCGGGGCAATCTCAAGGGGAAGTGTGGATGTGCGATTCAACACCAATCCGGTCAGTATTGAAGATGAATACGTACTGCTTTCCACTCCGGACGGAGATGTGAAAGTGCCGAACGATCAGGTTTACATCTTCGCAGGCGGCGAACTTCCCACTGATTTTTTGAAAAATGCTGGAATAGAAATCAACAAAAGATTTGGCTACACCGTAAAATCGTACAGAAAATAACCATCAACATGGATGCGGGCATCAGCGTTTGGGCGGCAATCCCATTCCGGGCATACCAGGCATCTTGCCCATTGGCATATTGGCAAACTGGTGCATCAGCTTGCGCATTTGCTCGAAGTTGCGGATAAACAGGTTGATCTGATCCAGATTCTGCCCGCAACCGCGCGCGATCCTTTTCTTTCTGCTCAGATTGATCAGATCCGGATTGGCCCGCTCTTTCGGAGTCATACTCTGAATAATAGCCTCGATGCGCACAAGTGCCTTGTCGTCAATGGGTGCGTCCTTCAGGGCTTTGCTGACACCCGGGATCATACCCATCAGCGTTTTCAGGTCGCCCATTTTCTTGATTGTCTGCATCTGCCCGAGGAAGTCGTTGAAGTCGAACTTGTTCTGCTTCATCTTCTTCTCCAGGCGCCTGGCCTCCTCTTCGTCGAAGTCCATCTGGGCTCTTTCAACGAGCGAAACGATATCACCCATACCGAGGATACGCTGCGCCATCCTGTCGGGATAGAACACATCGAGGGCTTCCATCTTTTCGCCCTGGGAGACGAACTTGATCGGCTTTCCTACTGTATATTTGATAGAAAGCGCAGCACCACCGCGCGTATCACCATCGAGCTTGGTGAGCACCACCCCATCGAAATTGATACGGGCATTGAATGCCTCGGCGGTATTCACCGCGTCCTGACCAGTCATGGAATCCACCACAAACAGTGTTTCGGTGGGTTGTATAGTCTTTTTGATAGCCTCCACCTCGTTCATCATGGCTTCGTCCACGGCCAGGCGACCGGCAGTATCCACAATGACTACGTTATGACTGTTTGCTTTCGCATAAGCGATCGCATTTTTGGCTATTTCAATCGGATTTTTGTTCTCGATCTCCTTGTAAATGGGTACGCCGACAGTTTCCGAAAGGACAGTCAGCTGATCAATAGCTGCCGGACGATAGACGTCGCAGGCAACCAGCAGCGGATTTAACTTGCGCT
>JBDLWO010000237.1:0-11986 GCA_039804245.1 Bacteroidota bacterium | reverse complement strand
GGGCGGCGCATTTCTGATGCCGACGAGCTGCAAGAAAGAGCTGCTCGATCCGGCCCCGCTTAACAGCCTGTCCGACAAGACAATCTTTTCCACTCCCGACCGTTTCCTGAGCCTGGTAAATGGTATCTACGACAACCTCAAGAGTGGTCAGCTGTATGGCGGACGCGCTATCGTGTACGGAGATATCCGCGCAGAGGAGTTCCTGAACGAAACCGGTAACGGTGTAACAGGCCTCCAGACATGGAACCACACGGTAGTTGAATCTTCCAACGAGGTGAACAACCTCTGGAATGCTGCATACGCCACCATCAACAGTTGCAATATCTTCATTGAGGGAGCTGATATCAATCGCGCTGTTGTAGGCAACGACGCACTGGTTAATCAGTACATCGCAGAAGCCCGCTTCGTACGTGCGCTGTGCTACCACACACTGCTCCGCTCATACTGCCGTCCGTACGCCGATGGCAATGGCTCCCAGCCGGGTGTTCCGCTCCGTCTCCGCGCCGAAACAGGCCCGGAAAATAACGATCTGGCCCGTGCTACTGTAGCCGAGGTTTACGCACAAATTCTCGATGATCTGAACTTTGCAGAAGCCAATCTGGCGGCTACAAATGGCAGTGCTCTCCTGAACACCACGCGCGCGCACAAAAACAGCGCTATCGCTCTGAAAACCCGTGTTTATCTGGGTATGCAGCGCTACGGTGATGTGATCACAGAAGCCAACAAGATTGTTCCTGCTGCAGCTCCGTACAAGGCGGCCTCCGGCGTGGCACACGAACTTCAGGCTGCTGTAAAGAATGTGTTCACTACACCCTACACCACTACGGAGAGTATTTTCTCCATGCCTTTCACTACAAACGACCTTCCCGGCACACAGAACGGTCTGGGTAGCTATTACAACCCGGGTCCGCGCGGTATCGGCGATTTCTCGCTCAATCCTGCCGGTATTATCGGTGATTCGGTCACTTTCGCAGGTAACGATGCACGCCGTCAGTTTGTGTTCATCAACACCAACAACAAGCCGTACATGAACAAGTTCCCGGCTGGTCCCGAGCATCTCGACTACGCTCCGGTAATTCGTTATGCTGAGGTATTGCTGAACCTGGCAGAGGCAGAAGCCCGTACCAATGGAATCAGTGATCGCGCTGTGAGCCTGCTGAATGCAGTACGCACCCGCTCAGGTGGCAGTGCTTATTCCAATACCAGCTTTGCTTCCGGCGATGCACTCGCCTCTGCTGTACTGAAAGAGCGCCGTGTTGAACTGCTGGGTGAAGGTTTCCGTGCATTCGACAGTATGCGTCTGCTGGCCAATATCCCCGGCAAAGCCAACGTGGCAGCTATTTTCCCCACCGTATCAGAGTATATCTGGCCGATCCCATCCGGTGAACTGGCTGTAAACAAACTCTGTGTACAAAACCCCTGATCCGACAGGACCGGAACGAATAAAAACACGTTCCCTCCATCTGTCTGAGGTTTTTTTCCCGCGCGGGCCATCGGAAACTTCCGGTGGCCCGCGCTACATATTGACAAAATTTCAATATGAGTCTTGTCAAGTTGGTACGGTAATTGAGAATATATATTTTTGCGCTTGGGTGCATTGCTACTCAGGCAAATTTGCCTATACCTTTGTGTCTGCCAAAGGTCATGCAAAGCCTGTCGGTTCGTACCCAACCTCGCCCATAATCTTTCTTTTTTGGAGAAAACCGTGGCCGGTACTCTGAGAACTACTATTCAAACAAAGAAAAAACCGATTAGCATGTTTCAACCAGATGCGTGTTCCGCCAATTTGTTGTCCAGGGTGAGTTTCTTCCGACTGATAATCCTGGTTGCCGCCGTCACAGCTTTTTCTGCGCAGGAAATCAGGTCGCAGACCTTTACTTTCAATAATTACATCCGCGCTTCGGAAAATCCTTTTGGTACTCTTCCGGGAGGTACTGATACAATTATTGTAAAGGATACCTTTGAAATTGACTTCAATTATTACCCCATTCTGTCCAACGGGGTGCCCTTCGACGGAAAGCTGGTTCTCGACGGTGGTGTAATTTATTTTTCGGGCAACTGGAGGTTCACGCTGGGCCCCAATGCCCGTATGCTTCTGTACAACGGTGGTAATATTTACCCTGGCAAAACAGCTGATGTAGGATGTAACGGTCTGAAGACGCTGTACTTCGACACAGACAAGCTGGCCAGTTGCAGCGGAGCATCGGCACTTCACTCGTTTGCAGATATTAACAGTGCCGGCTGTTTCGATGGAAACGGTATTTGTTGTGATGCCACTATTTATGCTGTCGAACAGTCAGGATACTACAACGATGGTTATTTGTGTACGCCGGGAGATTCTGTCAAACTGTCAGTTCAGGGCAGTGGTTCACTTTCTTACAGCTATTTCTGGTCGCCGAATATCGGTCAGGGCCCCGGCCCGCACAAGGTGACCCCAATGAACAACACTACCTATAATGTAAGTATCTCCGGTATTTTCGATCCGGAAGGCGCCGCACCCCCTTATCTGCTGACTTGCGGTAACAGTTTTACGGTAAGGATTAATCCGTCTATCACGCTCGTCGCCACCTCGACATCAGTGCCCTGTGCAGCTTCTCTCACGGGTACTATAGATCTTACGGTGCTCGGAGGTTCTGGACCGTATCAGTACCGCTGGTCGAATGGTGCCACCACGCAGGATCTGAATAATCTTGCGGGTGGCAGTTACTCTGTTGTTGTTACCGATGCCCGCGGTTGTACAGCCATCAAAAACGTGACAGTACCTACCCAGGATAACGTACCACCCACGCTGACATGTCCTGCTGATACAGTTGACATCGTGTTTCTGAACCAGTGTTTCGTTTATGTAGGTGGGCTCGACGCAGTTTTTACCGATAACTGCCCCGGCGCCCAGCTTTCTTATGTGGTATCAGGCGCTTCTTCCTATACTGGTAATGGTCAGCTTCCCTTCAACCTGGAGTATAAAGCCGGAAGCAATCTCGTTACCTACAAGGTTGATGATGGAAATAACGTGGTCACCTGTACCTTCACAGTAATTGCCATAGATGATCAGTTCCCTTCCGCGTCAAATCCACCGATCCTCACCGGGGTACAATGTTTCAATAACCTCCCGGCTCCCGATCCTTCAGTAATCACGGGAGAAACCGACAACTGCGGCCCTCCGACAGTGACTTATGAGGGCGATAATTTTCTGGGCGGCGGCGGATGCCCCGGTGATCCGCTGGTTGTATCCAGAAAATACCGGGTCACCGACAGTCAGGGTAATGGTGTGAACCTCACCCAGCGGATTGAAGTGGCAGACAGCCAGCCTCCGGTGTTTATTCAGGTGCCTGCCAATATTACTGTTAACTGTATCTCGATTCCACCTGTAGGATCTGTCCAGGTTACCGATAACTGTTCTCTGTCACCAACAGCCGTATATCAGGGGCAAACCAGAACAAACGGCCCCTGTCCGGATACCTATATTCTGAAGCGTACCTGGCTCGCCCAGGACGACTGTGGAAACACCTCGGTTGCAGTGCAAAATATCTCTGTAGTGGACAATACTCCACCCCAGTTCACCAATGTACCCGCCAATATAACCGTGGAATGTCAGTCCATTCCAGCTCCCGGATCAGCAACGGCTGTTGATGTTTGTGATGCCAGTGTGACGCTGAACTATATGGGTGAGAACCGCATAGATGGCTCCTGTCCGGGTAACTATACACTCCGCCGTACCTGGCGTGCCGAAGACAATTGTGGTAACGTAGCTATCGCCGAGCAACTTGTTACTGTTCAGGATATCAAAAATCCCGTTTTTACCATTATTCCCGGCGATGAAACTGTTTCCTGCGAATCCGTACCGCTGGTCGGATTACCTGTTGCTACCGATAACTGTGATCCATTGGTAGATGTAATCTATCAGGGTCAGGTACGAACAGATGGAGCCTGCCCCAACACCTATATACTGTTGCGTACATGGCAGGCCGTTGATCATTGCGGTAACACGGCAACAGCTGCTCAGACACTGACGGTCAGGGATTTTTCTGCCCCTGTTTTCACATTTGTGCCGGCTGATGCCACCGTGTCCTGTGAGGCAATACCTCCGGTGGGCGCGCCTGTCGCTTCGGATAACTGCGATACGGATGTGACAATTGTTTATCAGGGAGAAACCCGTACGAACGGCTCCTGCCCCGGTTCATTCCTGCTCCGCCGCAGGTGGACTGCAACCGATAACTGTGATAATACAGCATCGGCAGTACAAACGTTTACAGTTCAGGATCTGACCGGACCGGTGTTTACATTTATTCCGCCCAATACCAACGTAGCATGTGATTCACTTCCGCCATTAGGTACGCCACAGGCATCCGATAACTGTGATCCTGCAGTTGATATCGTTTATATTGGTGAAACAAGGGTGGATGGCGTTTGCCCAAACTCATACGTACTTCGCCGCAGGTGGCAGGCTACTGACGACTGTGGAAATACATCCACCGGTGAACAGGTCTTGTTTGTTGGCGACCTGTCGGCCCCTGTTTTCTCCTCTGCTCCGCAAAGTCAGACGGTGGGCTGCGATAACGTCCCCTCTCCCGGCCAACCCATCGCGATAGATGATTGTACGCCTAATGTATCCATTGTTTACAACGGCGAAACCCGTACTAACGGCAGCTGTCCCTATAATTATGCGCTCCTCAGAAAATGGACAGCAACAGATGCCTGCGGAAATACAACGACACTGACCCAGCAGCTCATTGTAAAAGATACGATTGCGCCCTTTTTTACCACGGTACCGCCCAATTTCGCGGCCAACTGCGATAATATTCCTCCCGTCGGAGTACCCGTGGCTTTTGATAACTGTGCCCTGAACGTGGCTATTGCATATCTCGGACAAACCACCACCAATGGCAACTGTCCGGGTAATTACCTGCTCACCAGAACCTGGTCGGCAACTGATGTGTGTGGTAATACCAAAACGGCCACTCAGGTAATCAATGTGCAGGATGTAGTGCCTCCATCAGTTACTTTTGTGCCGGCTGATGTAGTGGCAAGCTGCTCGGCTGTGCCGGCAGCAGGTTCGCCAATCGCTACCGATAACTGCGATGCAGCACCCCAGATCACTTACAACGGCGATACCAGAATTGACGGAGCTTGTCCTGATTCCTATATTCTGAAACGCCAATGGACAATTACAGATAACTGTGGCAACTCCACCACTGTCGTCCAGACGATCTCCGTACAGGATATAACTCCGCCTTCTTTCTCTTTCGTGCCGGTAGCAGTAACGGCCAACTGCGATGCCGTACCAGCGCCCGGATCACCGGTAGCATCCGACAACTGCGATACCGGTGTCACGATAACTTATGACGGGGATACCCGGACCGACGGATCGTGCCCGGGCAACTATACGCTGCTCCGCAAATGGACAGCTACAGATAACTGTGGCAATACTACTACAGCCACACAGACCATCTTTGTACGCGATATCACACCGCCGGTATATACATCTCTGCCTGATCCCGCTGTAATCAATTGTACAGAAACGCTGCCGGTAGGCTCCGCTTCCGCCAGCGACAATTGCGATGCCAATGTCTTTGTGGTGTATAACGGTCAGATCAGAATTGATGGAAACTGTACCAATAACTACACACTCAGACGTAGCTGGGTAGCCACCGACCACTGCGGAAATACTGCACTGGGTGTCCAGGAAATTACAGTTCAGGATACCATTGCCCCTTTGTTTACTTTTGTGCCTGATGCTGCAACTGTAAGCTGCGATGCAATTCCATTTCCCGGTGCCCCAACTGCCGCTGATAACTGCGATATCACCTCTGCTATTGCATATCTCGGGGAATCCCGTACTGACGGACTGTGTCCCACCAATTACACCCTCACAAGAACCTGGTCGGCTTCCGATGACTGTGGCAACTTCAGAACGGCGCAACAGGTGATCACAGTCAGGGATATTACGGTCCCGATATTCACTTTCGTGCCAGCCGACACGCTGGTAAACTGTGATGCGGTGCCCGCTCCGGGTACGCCGCTTTCCATTGACAACTGTACACAGAATCCGGCTGTCACCCTCATCAGCCAGACCACTTCCCAGGGATCCAGTTCTATCAACTATTTCATGTACAGGGTATGGGCTGCCACAGATGCCTGTGGTAATTCCAGTACGGCACTTCAAACGCTCACGGTGCAGGATACCATTTCTCCACAGGTTCAGTGCCCGACCAACATAACGGTGGACGCAGACGCATCCACCTGTCTCGCCGTGGCTGACTATCAGTTGCCCACAACCATTGATAACTGCGCAGCCTTGCTGAATACCGATTTGAGCACTGAACCGGGCGACTCGCTTGCCGTAGGCGTACACAAGGTGAATGTGGTTGTCAGTGACCCCACCGGTAATGCCGCTTTCTGCGATTTCACAATCACGGTGAGAGATACAACTCCGCCTGTTCTGTTGAACTGTCCTGCCGATTTTACACTGTCAACATCGCCTGACAGCTGTACCATCAAAGCATACTGGACTATCCCGACAGTTTCCGACCCGTGCGATCTTTATCCGATCACACCCTTCCCGAGCATCCCGAATGGTGCGGAACTGCCAGTAGGAACCAAAACGGTTGTTTATACAGCAGTAGATACCTCCGGCAATGCCACACTCTGCAGTTTTGCCATCACCGTCAGGGAAGATGTTGCTCCTGTTATTCTCAATTGTCCGCAGGATACGGCTGTTTTCGCAGAAACCTGTTTTGCGCAGGTAGACTGGGTACCGCCAACGGCTACAGACAATTGCTCGGCTGTAACCCTGACCTCCACCTATCCTCCAAACAGCTCCTTCCCTGAAACCCAGACGGTGGTTCGCTACACAGCAACAGATATATGGGGGAATACCGCAACCTGTGAGTTTATTGTAGATATTGTTGATATTGTACCGCCAGCATTAGGTCCATGCCCTCCCGACAGGATACTGACCACCGACTCCTGCAGTCGTGCGGTATTCTGGACGTTACCTGTTGCCACTGACAACTGTACAGCAAACCAGCCAGTATTCTCCGAGCCTCCTTCGGGTTATGAGTTCCCGGTCGGGTTCACAACCGTTAAAATTTACACCGAAGATCAGACTGGTAACAGAGACTCATGCACCTTTACAGTTGAAATCATAGGCAAGCAGATTGATCTGGCTGATGTGCCCGATGATCAGTCGTACACGGGTTGTGAAGCAGTTGCATTCTGGACGCCACCTTCACTGGTAAATATTTGCGGCCCCTACACGTTCACCTCCAACTATGAGCCCGGCGACACGTTCTACGTCGGGACAACCGAGGTGAGATATACATTAAAGGATACGCTGAACAACATTGTTACTGTCAATTTCTTTATAACAGTAAACGAGTCGGTGCCCCCCGTCTTCTCATGTCCGTCTTCTCCGGTAATTGTTAATGTGAGTGGCGCCGTCATTTCTGACCCATCCGGCTTCCTTGTCTCTACTGATACGGTTGCTACCTGCGATGGCCTGGATCTCGCCTTCCTGTTGCCGCAGGCTACAGATAACTGTACGCCACCTGTGGTCACCCAAACCAGCGGAGGACTAACGGCTTCGGTATTCGGGCTCGGGGTAAATACACTGAAGTTTTTGGCTCAGGATGAAGCCGGTAACACAGCAACCTGCGATGTCCGCATTGAAGTACTGCCTCTGCAGCAGCTTGCACCCCAGGTGAGCGATCTGATTGCCTGTGAAGGGGATGAGGTAGTCCTCACAGCGACATCTGTTCCAGGCGCCGTGTATAACTGGATCGGTCCGAAAGGTCCCTATCCGACCACCAGTGATTTGATGATTATTGACCTTGATGCCTCAAAAACCGGTATTTATCAGGTCTCTGCCAACGTGAACGGGTGTATTACTCCGATTGATTCTGCATTGGTGAGAATTGGCAAGCTTCCCCAGGCATCTGACGATCTTGACTACGAGGTGGCAACAAGTGAATTGCTTACCGGTATCAGCGTACTGGATAATGATGTTTATGAAGAGGATGACTATTTGCTGGAACTGATCGAGCCCTTCCTCCCCGGCCTTACAGACCTGGGAAGCGGCATATTTGATTTCCAGGCGAATGGGAAAAATACTGTTCACAACTTCTTTTACCGCATCTGCTCCAGAACCTGCCCCGATCTGTGCGATGATGCAGTAGTGGCCATCACTGCCCGCGAGCGCGTATGCGAGTTTATTCCGAATACGATTACTCCCAATGGCGATGGTATTAATGATTATCTGATAATACCCTGCCTGGATATTGAATCCTATCCGCAGAATAATCTGGTTATCTACAACCAGTGGGGCGACAAGGTTTATGAAGCTTCTCCCTATAATAACGCGGCTGACAGAGCCTGGCAAGGCGAATTGCGGGGTGAATCCGGAAAGCCATTGCCAGATGCAACGTATTATTATCTCTTCAGACCTTCCCCGCAGCACACCATACTGAAGGGATTCATTGAAATTCTCCGATAACAATCTTCGAAGGCGCCTTGTAAAAACAGGGCGCCTTCGCTTTTTCTGCTTGACATGTTCGCCTGAAAGATTTAACTTTGGATATCATTTCACGCAACCCTTTAATACGAGCTTGTTCAGTATTCTGTCGCCGAGTCAAAAATGGCTTGTTTTTGGCACCGGCAGAAAATCCTGAACTAGCTCTGATGATACCAAATGAGCGAGTCATTTCTGCATTTCCTTTGGCGCTGGAAGCGCTTCGACAGCAGCAGCCTGCAAACAACCCAGGGACAACCACTGGATCTGCTGCACCCCGGCGAATGGAATCGCCACGCCGGACCAGACTTTTTCAACGCCCGCATCAGAATGGAGGGCGTGTTGTGGGCCGGCAATATAGAGTTGCACGTTCTGGCATCTGAATGGGATGCGCACGGACACAGCAAAGATCCGGCTTATGATAACGTGCTTCTGCATGTAGTCTATGAAGAAGACAGGCCTGTTATGTCCGCCAGTGGCAACCGGATACCTTGCCTTGAACTGAAAGGCAAAATTCCGCCACGCCTGATGCATCAGTACAGGCAACTCGAACAGCAGCGGTCGGGTATTCCTTGTGGCAAGTTCTGGCCCGGCGTACCCGATGAGATACGCCAGGGCTGGCTGAATCAGGTGCTCATCGGGCGCCTTGAACAAAAATCAGAACTCGTAGCCAGGCTGCTCGGCGAAACACGGCAGCATCATGACGAAGCCTTCTACCGGTTGCTGGCACGAAATTTCGGACTGTACATCAATACTGACCCTTTTGAGGCCCTCGCACGGTCAGTTCCGGTTGTCATACCGGCCCGACTCCGAAGCAACCTTCTGCAACTGGAGGCATTGTTCTTCGGACAGGCAGGGTTTCTGGAATCGCACTTCGAGGAAGAATACCCTTTGCTGCTCCAGAGAGAATATGCCCTGCTGAGACGCAAGTTCGGATTGACTCCTGCCAGGGCTTCCGGGTGGAAATTTATGCGAATGAGACCATCCGGCTTTCCAGTTATCAGGATTGCCAGGTTTGCTGCACTCATGCAAAAAAATCCGTTTCCCCTTTCAGAACTGTTGAACGCCCAGAACCTGGCAGAAATGGTATCCATTCTGTCCGCAGAGCCAGGAGAATACTGGAAAAAGCATTATCACTTTGGTAAACAATCAGCAGGATCAGGTTCGAAAAAGTCCGGAATTGATTTTATTCATACCATAATATTGAACACAGTTGTGCCCTTTATGTACTGTATGGGTAAACAGAAAGGAGATAAAGAACTGACCAAAAGGGTATTTGCACTGCTCGGGGAAATACCCCCCGAACAAAATAAAATTACAGCATTCTGGCGTGAAATGGGCGAAAAACCGGTCAACGCAGCCCAGACACAGGCGCTTGTGCACCTGAGAAAATACTGGTGCGATGCCCGCAAGTGCCTGGAATGTGAAATAGGCGGGTATTGTCTCGGATAATTACCCGCCTGTGACGGTCAGCTCGGACGACTTCGTGTAGTATTCCATGATGCCATTTATCTGATAGCCGTTCACGACACTTTTGGTCAGTTTTTTCCTCACAAGATATACAGACCATTTCCCCGGAGTCAGTTCTTTCAGCTTTTCCGCCGGAAAATCAATGTAAGGTTTACCTACGGTAGTGGTAACTTCCATGGGGACAGTGAGCCCCTCTTCATTGTTTTCCCATAAAATAACCAGTGTTTCCCCCTTTTGCAGGGGAGTACCTTCCCACTCAAGGCGTGCAGGCTGGTTGTTTGGAATACTCTTGCCTCCGATGCTGAAACTGTCTATCGGAGAAATACCCATCACGAACTCTATCTTTTCCCCATCGGCATCCAACCAGTTGAACCGGTGCTCGGGAACGAAACGGGCACTATAACTGTGCTGGTAGGTGATACCGACTACCGGCAGCAGCTTCATCGGAGTACTTTGATACATGATCCCGTCCGGTATTTCCACGGCTTTGCCGGATGCAATTTCACTCATGCCTGCTTCCGCAGTAACCTGCCCCGATGTAACATCGTATCGGACATAACATCGAAGGTTTAAAATGGGCTTTTTCTCTTCCTGTTTGCACGCGGAAATGAATAAAGTTGGCAGAACTAAAAAAAAGATGTATTTCATGTGTTCGTCTGAATATCTTTGCCGCTTGTCGGGTAAAACTTGCAGCTTGTGGAAACAGCCTTCAGCTGCGCCGCAAAGTTCCGATTTAACGCCATATAACCCAAAAAAATCAGCCCGTTAACCCCGATTTGACAAAACAGTTGAAGCCGAGGCATGAAAAAAGTGCTTGTTACAGATGATTGTCACTCAATTTTGACCGACGGGTTGTTAAAATTAGGTTATGTTTGCGATTATTTACCAAACATTGCACCGGAAAAGGCCTTTGAAATAATCGGTGAATACTCCGGGTTGATCATAAACAGCAAAATTATGGTCAATCGTGCGTTCCTCGACAGGGCAGAGAAGCTGGAGTTTGTGGGAAGGTTGGGCTCTGGAATGGAAATTATTGACAAAGATTACGCAACGGAAAGAAATGTGGCGGTTGCAAGCAGTCCGGAAGGTAACAGAAATGCAGTAGCTGAACATGCGCTCGGAATGTTGCTTGCCCTTTCCAATAAACTTTTAAAGGGCGATAGTGAAGTAAGAAGGAATGTCTGGGAGCGTGAGGCCAACCGCGGTTTCGAGTTAAGTGGTCGTACAATAGGAATCATTGGCTACGGGCACACCGGCCGGCAGTTTGCCAGAAAGTTGCAGGGAATGGAGATGAAGGTACTGGCTTACGATAAATACAAGTCCCCGGGTTATGCCCGGGATGAACCCTGGGTAGCGGAAACGACACAGGATGTGATTCAGAAAGAAGCAGATATAATCAGTTTGCATCTGCCTCTTACCGAAGAAACACTTTATTTCTTTGACAAAACTTTCATCAGCGGTACCCGAAGGGGAGTCATACTCCTGAATACATCCCGTGGGAAATGTGTGAATACAGCCGACCTGATTCAGGCACTTGAAGACGGAAGGGCCGGGGGGGCGTGCCTTGATGTTTTTGAAAACGAAAAACCGGATACGTTCACAACGTCTGAAAAGCAGATGTACGACCGGCTGCATGTTCTTGATAATGTGGTAATGAGTCCGCACGTTGCGGGCTGGACGGTCGAATCGAAAAAAAAGCTGGCAGAGATTCTGCTGGAAAAGATAACCGCCGCCGTAAGGAGGTGAAACCCGAATTCTGGATCAAACGATAAAACGAATCAACAATTTACTCAACCAAAGTTCTATGGTACGTTCTTTACTCTTAACTTTCGCGATGCTCCTGTGTTCACTGGGTGTCGCACTGGCCCAGACGGTGCTGTCAGGGACGGTGAAAGACAGCGAAGGCCCGCTCATCGGAGCAAGCGTCAAAGTGTTGAAAGGCTCCGACGTCGCGCGCGGCGCTATCACCGACTTTGACGGTAACTTCCGGATTTCCATGGATCCGGGAAC
>JBDLWO010000236.1:0-27377 GCA_039804245.1 Bacteroidota bacterium | reverse complement strand
ATCTGCAAGCCGAAGTGCTCAAAGCACGTGAGGACATGGCGAACACCGCTTCGGAGACGAAGCTCAAGCGCCTCTCGAAGCGTCTGAAGCTGATCGAGTCGTTCATCGAGTCGGGTAACCGACCCGAGTGGATGGTCATGACCATCCTGCCGGTGTTGCCGCCGGATCTGCGTCCGCTCGTGCCGCTCGATGGCGGTCGCTTTGCGACCTCGGATCTGAACGATCTCTATCGTCGCGTCATCAACCGCAACAACCGTCTGCGTCGTCTGCTCGAGCTCAATGCGCCCGACATCATCGTCCGCAACGAGAAGCGCATGCTGCAGGAAGCGGTCGATGCGCTACTCGACAACGGTCGTCGTGGCCGTGCGATCACGGGCACGAACAAGCGTCCGCTGAAGTCGCTCGCCGACATGATCAAAGGCAAGCAGGGCCGGTTCCGTCAGAACCTGCTCGGCAAGCGCGTCGACTACTCTGGCCGTTCGGTCATCGTGGTCGGTCCGACGCTGCGTCTGCACCAGTGCGGTCTGCCGAAGAAGATGGCGCTCGAGCTCTTCAAGCCGTTCATCTTCCACAAGCTGCAACTGCGTGGTGACGCTTCGACCATCAAGGCCGCCAAGCGTCTCGTCGAGCGTGAGGGACCGGAAGTTTGGGACATCCTCTCCGAGGTGATCCGCGAGCATCCCGTGCTCTTGAACCGCGCTCCGACGCTGCACCGTCTCGGCATCCAGGCTTTCGAGCCGGTGCTGATCGAAGGTAAGGCGATCCAGCTGCATCCGCTCGTTTGTACGGCCTTCAACGCCGACTTCGACGGTGACCAGATGGCCGTACACGTGCCGCTCAGCCACGCAGCTATTCTGGAAGCACAGATTCTGATGCTCTCCAGCCATAATATGCTTAACCCGCAGGACGGATCGCCCATTACGCTGCCCTCGCAGGACATGGTACTCGGTCTCTACTATCTCACCAAGGAGCGCAAGAGCATTGATGATAACCCGGTAAAAGGGGAGGGACGCCGTTTCTACTCTGCAGAGGAAGTAATCATTGCCTATAATGAGGGTCAACTCGACCTGCACGCAGGTATCGAATGTCGCGTTCGCTGGGAAGAAAACGGTGAAAAAACTTCCAAACGACTCAAAACTACTGTCGGTCGGGTACTTTTCAACCAGGCCGTACCCGAGGAGGTGCCTTACATCAATGAGTTGCTCACCAAGCGCAACCTGAAAGGTATCATCGGCGATATCCTGAATCGAACCAGCTTCCGCAAAACTGCCGAATTCCTCGACGGTATCAAGGAGTTGGGCTTCGGCTGGGCGTTCAAGGCGGGCCTGTCGTTCAACCTCGGTGATCTGATCATCCCGGATCTGAAGAAAAAGGCACTTGTTGCTGCTCAGACAGAAGTGGATGAAGTGTGGGACAACTACAACATGGGTCTCATCACCAACAACGAGCGTTACAACCAGATTATAGACAAGTGGACGTTCGCCGATAACCGTATCACTGATCAGTTGATGCGTGAACTCAGCAGCCACAAACAGGGATTCAACTCTGTATTTATGATGCTTGATTCAGGTGCCCGTGGTTCCAAACAGCAGATCAAACAGCTGTGCGGGCTTCGCGGACTGATGGCCAAGCCGCGTAAATCAGGTGACACTGGTGGTGCAATTATCGAAAACCCGATCCTCTCCAACTTCCTGGAGGGTCTGTCGGTTCAGGAGTTCTTTATCTCCACGCACGGTGCCCGCAAGGGTCTGGCCGATACGGCTCTGAAAACGGCTGATGCCGGTTATCTCACGCGCCGTCTGGTTGACGTATCCCAGGATGTTGTGGTTCGCGAAGTGGATTGTAATACGCTCCGCGGTATTGATACAACTGCTTTCAAGGAAGGCGATAAAATTATCGTGAGCCTGAAGGATCGTATCAAGGGCCGCTACAGTTTGCATGATGTCTATAACCCTGAAACGGACGAACTTATCGTTGCTGCGGGTGAATATATCAGCGATGCTGTTGCCGCTGCCGTTGAAACTGCCGACATCGAGATGGTTTCTATTCGTTCGGTACTTACCTGCGAAAGCCGCCACGGGGTCTGTGGCAAGTGCTATGGCAAGAACCTGGCAACGGGTCGGGTAGCAGAAATGGGTGACGCAGTAGGTATCATCGCTGCACAATCCATCGGTGAACCCGGTACACAGCTCACGCTTCGTACCTTCCACACAGGTGGTACCGCTATGCTCTCCCAAACGGAGAACAGCCTGACAGTGCGCAGCAGCGGTAAAATCGAGTTCGATACTATCCGTACCGTTGATGGTACCGACAGCGATGGCAAAGCCGTAAAAGTGGTCGTTTCACGTACAGGTGAAATTCGCGTAATTGATCCAAAAAACAATCGTGTACTCTCCAGCAACTATATCCCTTACGGCGCTTATCTCTTCGTGAACGACGGACAGGAAGTACAGCGTGGCGACAAAGTTTGCGAATGGGATCCGTTCAACGCCGTTATCGTAAGTGATTACGCTGGTGTAGTTCGTTTCAACAATCTGGAAGAAGGCACCAACTACCGCTTCGAGCGTGATGATCAGACTGGCTTCGCAGAAAAGATTGTCATCGAAAGTAAGAACAAAAAGAAGATTCCTTCCATGTCGGTACTGGATGCCCGTACAGGTGAGGAACTGAAAACGTACTCTCTGCCGGTGGGAGCCTATATTTCCGTTGAAGACAACCAGGAAGTAAAATCTGGCCAGCAGCTCGTCAAAATTCCGCGTAAACTCGGAAAGATTGCGGATATCACAGGTGGTCTGCCGCGTGTAACCGAACTCTTCGAGGCACGTAACCCGTCGAACCCGGCTATCGTTGCCGAACTCGATGGTGTTATCACATTCGGCTCCATCAAGCGCGGTAACCGCGAGGCATTTATCCGCGCCAAAGATGGTCAGGAGTGCAAGTATCTGATTCCGCTGACGAAGCACATTCTGGTACAGAACGAAGACTTCGTGCGCGCAGGTACGGCCCTGACGGAAGGAACTATTTCTGTAAAGGACATCCTTTCCGTAAAAGGTCCGTTCGCCGCTTCGTTCTATCTGGTAAATGGTGTTCAGGAGGTTTATCGCTCACAGGGTATCAATATCAACGACAAGCACATTGAGGTAATTGTACGCCAGATGCTGCGCCGTGTCGAAATCGTGGATGCCGGTGATACGCACTTCCTCGAGGGTGAACCGGTTGACCGCAATGAATTCGTGGATTACAACGACTGGATTTACGACAAGAAGTATGTACTCGATGCTGGTGACAGTTCCAAACTGAAACCGGGTGCACTGGTAACGCTTCGTCAGATCCGTGAAGAGAACTCTTTCCTGAAGCGCAACGACAAGAAACTGGTTGAATTCCGTGATGCTATTCCGGCAACGGCCATCCCGATGCTGCTCGGTATCACGAAGGCTTCTCTGGGTACGGAGTCGTGGATTTCAGCAGCTTCGTTCCAGGAAACGACCAAGGTACTCAGCACAGCCGCTATTGCTGCCAAGAAGGATATGCTGATGGGCCTGAAAGAAAATGTCATCGTGGGCAAGAAAATTCCTGCGGGCACGGGTATGCGCAAGTACGATCTCCTGCAGGTAACCGGTTCGGGTCGTCCGTGCCGTGATCAGCCGCAGGAGGTTATCGAAACAGAAGGTTAATCAGCAGCCGTTCTACAGGCTCAGTTTGATAGTCCCGGGTTCTCTTTCTGAAGAACCCGGGATTTTTTATTTTAACTCCAGCGCCCGGCTGATATCAGCTGCCAGCGCGGCATTATTCAGAACAAGTCGAATATTGGTTTCCAGACTTTTGCCCCCTGTCAGTTCTTCGATCCTGGCCAACAGATATGGAGTTGTTTTCTTTCCCCTGATACCCGTTTTTTCGGCTTCCAGAACGGCCTCCTGAATGGTTTTTTCAATGATATCTGCCTCCATCTGATATTCCTCCGGAACGGGATTGGCAATTACAGCCCCGCCAGTGAGGCCCAGTTGCCATTTGGTACTGAGCAGGAGTGCTATCTCCTGAGGCGTATCAAGTCGGTAATCAACACCGAAGCCACTCTTGCGCGTGTAGAAAGCCGGAAAATCACTGGTTCCAAAGCCAATCACCGGTACGCCATGCGTTTCAAGATACTCCAGCGTCAGACCGAGATCCAGAATACTTTTGGCTCCGGCACTCACAACGGCTACTGGTGTGTGTGCCAGTTCCTGAAGATCAGCCGATATGTCCATGGTCACAGATGCACCTCTGTGTACACCTCCGATTCCTCCCGTGGCAAAAATACGAATCCCGGCAAGTCGGGCAATAATCATGGTGGACGCTACTGTGGTGGCTCCGTGGAGGCCCTTGCTGACCAGATAGGGGAGATCACGGCGACTGGCCTTCGGGATGGAAGCGCCCTCCCTCCCGATCAGTTCCAGTTCATCGGTTGTAAGACCTGCACGCAGTCTGCCACCAATAATGGCACAGGTGGCCGGAACGGCGCCCCGATCGTATATGGTTTTCTCTACCAGCAAGGCAGTTTCCACATTGCGTGGATAAGGCATACCGTGGGCTATAATCGTGCTTTCAAGTGCCACAACGGGCCGTTTGTCGCGGAGCGCGTTTTCAACTTCAGGAGATAACGATACCATAGGGAAAAGAAAAGGCGCAATCACCTGATTACCAGACAATTGCGCCTTGTTTGAGCGCTCCCTCAAGGACTTGAACCTTGGACCTACGGATTAACAGTCCGCCGCTCTAACCGACTGAGCTAAGGGAGCTTTTTTTGTGAGAATGTTTATTTCTCAAAAGCGGTCGCAAAGGTATGATGGGTCATTAAATTTTACAACCTTTGCGGAGTAATTTTTTTCAAAAAAAAATGGCCATCAGGAAAATGCCCTGATTTTGGTCAAAAACAGTAAAAAAACGAGTATTATGAGCATTCTTTCTGTTGGTACTGTTGCCTTTGATGATATTGAAACCCCCTCCGGACGGGCGAGCAATGTGATTGGTGGCGCATGTACCTACATTTCTTTGGCTGCCACCTATTTCGTCAAACCTGTTCGTATAGTTTCGGTAGTGGGGGATGATTTCCCTCGGGAAACACTTGATTATCTCCAGAAGCGCGGTGCTGATCTGGCGGGTTTACAAATTAAAGAGGGCGAAAAATCCTTTTTCTGGGCTGGCAGGTATCACAAGGATATGGTCGGACGCGATACACTGGATACCCAACTGAATGTGCTGGCAAATTTTGACCCTGTGATCCCGCCTCAATTCAGAAATTCAGAGTATCTCATGCTCGGTAATCTGGTTCCTGAAATACAGATGCGTGTTTTAAGGCAACTTCCGAAGAGACCCAAACTGGTGGTACTGGATACTATGAACTTCTGGATGGACAATGCACTGGAAGACCTGAAGAAGGTGATCAAAAAAACGGATGTACTCACGGTGAACGATGAGGAGGCCCGGCAATTGTCGGGAGAACATTCTCTCCTGAAGGCTGCCCGTGTGATTCATAAAATGGGCCCCAAAACACTTATTATCAAAAAGGGGGAGCATGGTGCGCTTCTTTTTCACAAGGGAGAGATATTCTTCGCTCCGGCGCTTCCGCTGGCGGAGGTAATTGACCCTACCGGAGCGGGCGATACATTTGCCGGCGGATTTATCGGCTGGCTGGCCCGAACCGATGATCTCTCATTCCAGAACCTGAAACGTGCGGTAATTTATGGATCAGCCATGGCCTCTTTTTGCGTGGAAAAATTCAGCATCGAACGCCTGAAAGGCCTCACATCATCCATGATACACAAACGGGTGCTTCAATTTGCAGATCTGGTGCATTTTCAACCGGTATAATTGCGCATTTTATCCGGTTTCCTATATTAATTCCACAAAAAAATCGTTTAATAAGCGGGTTTCATTCCGGCTACCGGAGCGTTACTGCTCTGTGCCATGTATGCCCGGATGAAATCATCATTCACTACTAAAATGAATCGGATGCGATCGTTTTTCTTCCTGTTTCTCATATTGTCGGTATGCGCCGATGCTTCGGGCCAAACGGTATCCGACAAACTGGAGGCATATTTTTCGTTTGATAACTGCAAAGGTGTTGACGACAGTGGTAACGGTTCAGCCGCCGCCTTAAAGGGCAATATCGCCTGCGACTGCGGTATTCTGGACTCTGCCATGCGCTTTGCTGACAGCAATGATGCCCTCAATTTTGTCGGTCCTCTTTCTGATATATTCACCACCAGCGATTTCACTATCAGCTTCTATATCCGTCCTCCCGATGGTCAGAATCAGGTGAATTCCCAGGTTATCATGGCCAAGCAGGACACATGCAATCTTTCCAGATCTTTCTGGGTTCGTTATGTGCCCAAATTCAACAGAATTTCTGCCGGTATCAGCGAAAATGACACGCTCTTTGTGACGCTGAACGCCAAACTCGACAACAACCCGTGCTGGCAGTTTATTACACTTACACGGAGCAACCTCAACTTTTCTCTGTTTGTCAACGGAACACTCAGGGACTCAAGAAAATCAAAAGCGCGTATCAATCTGACGAATACATCTCCTCTCAGGGTAGGGGAGCCTGTCTGCCCGCTGGATATACCTTACAAGGGAATGTTCGATGAGCTGAGGTTTCACAGCAAGGCGCTCAGCGAGGAGGACCTGGCCAGATATTACCGCAAACCGGATCAGATTCTCAACAGGGACACAGTCGTTTACCTCGGCAATTCGGTTCAGATTTCACTGGCCGACTTCTGTGCCGACAGTTATACCTGGATACCATCTACAGGAGTTTCTGATCCGAACTCCCGAAATCCTGTGATTACACCGGTTGATTCGACGTATTATGCTGTTGAAATTGAATATGCTGATGGTTGTCTCGCAGTTGACTCCATCTACATCAAAGCCATTGATCCCAGGACACTGGATTGTGAGAATGTTTTCCTTCCCAATGCCTTTACACCCGGTGGAACCGAGAATCTGAACGACAGATTCGGAATCAGTAACCCCTTTATCGTCAATGATTTTATTTCACTGGAAGTATTTGATCGCTGGGGTGGCCGCCTTTTTACTGCCCGCGATCCGTTCGATACCTGGGATGGTACGGCAAACGGGCAAACAGTGAATCAGGGCGTCTATTTATACAGGCTGAGATACCGGTGTAATGGTGTCGAAAAATCAAAATCAGGAAACGTTACTCTGATTCGATAATAACCGGGATACACTGAAAAGAAAAGCCCGGTGCGCTTGCCGCGCCGGGCTTTTTACTAAACCATTTCTATTGTATGAAGCTGTAAAGGTAATGCTAATCCCGTGCCAAAAACTGACCGCCGGATTACTTCACCTATATTTAACATAAAAGCTCCGTGCCCCATATCCATCCGGCCATGCGCATTCTTCTGCTTCTCCTGCTGCCTTTTCTGACAAACGCCCAGAACTTTCACACCACCGAAACAACAAATGACAGGGCTCTTTCATCCTACCGGGAGGGTATGAGGGAGGCGTCTTTTGGCGCATCCTCTACTGCCATCGCACAGGGGTTCTTCGAAAAGGCAGTCAAGGCTGACCCTCTTTTCATAGAAGCCCGGCTTGCGCTGGCTGATACGCACAGAAGCTCCAGGAGTTTCTTCAAGGCCAGAGAGGAGTTTCTGAATGCCATCGAGCTCGACTCAACCTACCGGCCAATGGCTTTTCTCATTCTGGCCGAGGTAGAGTGGGAACTGGATATGTATGAAGACTGTGCCCGGCATGCCGCGAGTTACCTGAACAGCAATCCTATTAATCCCGGGAAAATAAAATCTGCCAGAAAATGGATCGAAAGAGCACAGTTTGCTGCCAGTGCAGTTAAAAATCCGGTGCCATTCAAGCCGGTTTCGCTCGGATCCGGCATCAATACCGCCGATATGGAGTACTTCCCCTCCCTGACGGCAGATGGCTCGACCATGATATTTACCCGGAGAGTGGGTCTGGATGAAAATTTCTACAGCAGCACTTTCAAAGATGGAATATGGGGAAAGGCCGTTCCGGTTGATGGCGTGAATACATCGCAGAATGAAGGTGCACAGGCAATCAGCCCCGACGGGTCCTGGCTGGTTTTTACAGCCTGTAACCGGGAAAAAGACGGCTCGCAGGGTAGCTGCGACCTGTACTGGTCGCAACTCAAAAATGGCGTATGGACAACCCCGACGCCTTTCAGCAGCGCTATCAATTCGCCGGACTGGGAGGCCCAGCCAACTATCGGAGCGGATAACAGGACAATTATTTTCTGCAAGGCAAACAGTCGCGACGGCTCCCGGATTTCATTATGGCAAACCAGTCGCCAACAGGGCGGAAAGTGGTCAAAACCGGAAAAGTTGCCCGAACAGATCAATGTGGGAGGTCGGACAATTGCACCGTTCCTCCATCCCGACGGACAAACGCTTTATTTCGCATCCGACAGCCTGCCCGGTATGGGCGCCAGTGATCTCTTTTTTGTCAGGAAACAACCCGACGGTAGCTGGGGTACTCCGGTGAACCTCGGCTATCCGATCAATACCAAAGGCAGCGAGGAAATGCTCGTGGTCAGTCTTGATGGCAAACAGGCGTATTTCGCCGCGAATAGGAGTGGTGGTGCCGGTGGACTCGACATATATTCCTTCGAAATACCGGAGGCCGCACGCCCACAGCCGGTTACGTACGCCCGCGCCCGTATAACAGATGCGGTAACGGGTAACCTGCTGACAGCCAAAGCCGATTTTATTGACCTTAAAACCGGATTGTCTTTCGTGTCATCCAACAGTAAATCCGACGGTACGGTGCTGGTTTGCCTGCCTGCGGGCAAATCCTATGCATTAAATGTATCAAAGGATGGTTACCTGTTTTATTCGGAAAATTTTGACCTGCTCGAGAGCGCTACAGCTGCAAAACCATTCGAACTGGATATTGCCCTGATACCTTTTGTTACTGATACTGTCACAGGTGAAGTAAAAGCGCTGAAAAAGCCGGTTGCGCTCCGGAATGTGTTCTTCGAATCCGGCTCCTCCGACCTGAAGCCGGAATCCGCCTCCGAACTCGACCGACTGGCGGAACTGCTGGACAAAAATCCCCTGCTCAAGATTCAGATTAACGGGCATACTGACAATGTCGGAAATGATGAATCAAATATGGTGCTCTCCGAAAAACGGGCAAAGGCTGTTTATGACTATCTTGTCACCCGACAGATTAATCTGCAGCGACTGCGTTTCAAAGGGTATGGAGAAACAAAGCCGATTGATTCCAATGATACTCCGGAAGGCCGCTCCCGGAATAGAAGAACTGAATTTGAAGTGTGGTAAACCGTTATAATGTCATGATCAAGAAATTCACCTGTATTGATGCCCACACCTGCGGTAATCCGGTCAGGTTGGTGGCAGAAGGAGGCCCGGCGCTCGAAGGCGCCGATATGAGCGAGAAACGACAACATTTTCTGCGCGAATACGACTGGATACGCAAAGGCCTCATGTTTGAGCCACGCGGACATGATATGATGAGCGGCAGTATCCTGTACCCGCCTCACAATCCGGACAATGACACAGCTGTCCTTTTCATCGAAACCAGTGGCTGCCTGCCTATGTGTGGCCACGGAACTATCGGCACAGTTACCATAGCGATTGAAGAGGGACTTGTCACCCCGAAAACTCCTGGTCAACTCAACCTGGAAACACCTGCCGGGCTCGTCAGGGTACAGTATAAACAGGAGGGAAACCGGGTGAAATCGGTCAAGCTGACCAATGTGCCTGCATTTATGGCCGCCGAAAATATCAGTATCGAGTGCCCCGATCTGGGTATGCTTCACGTGGATGTTGCATACGGCGGCAACTTCTATGCCATCGTTGACCCACAGGATAATTTTCCGGGACTGGAGCACTTCCGCGCCGAACAGTTAGTCGCGTGGGCACGGGAACTCCGAAAACGAATCAATGAAAAATATACATTTGTTCACCCTGAAAATCCGACAATACAGGGTCTGAGCCATATTCTCTGGACCGGGAAGCCAATTGACCCCACTTCAACTGCCCGTAATGCTGTTTTTTATGGCGACAAGGCAATTGACCGGTCTCCCTGCGGTACCGGTACCAGCGCCCGAATGGCACAGTGGTATCATAAAGGGCTCCTCAAACCGGGCGACTCTTTTGTCCACGAGAGTATCATCGGCTCGAGGTTTATCGGAACAATAGAGGAAGAAACTACCGTTGCCGGTCGCCCGGCAATCAGGCCCGGTATCGAAGGCTGGGCAATCATCATGGGGTATAACACCATATTATTTAACGACGAGGATCCCTATGTACACGGGTTTCAGGTAATCTGATTGCAATGGCACAGGTACAACAATTTGAATTCAATCCTTTTGCAGAGAATACCTGCGTTGTATGGGATGAAACAGGAGAATGCGTCATCTTTGATCCGGGTTGCTACCACCGCGATGAGGAGCGGCAGTTAATCAATTTTATTACAGAAAACGACCTGAAGCCGGTAAGGCTGATCAATACCCATTGTCACCTCGACCATGTGTTCGGAAACCGGTTTGTAGCAGATACCTGCGGACTCGAACTGGAGATACACCGGGGAGAGCTTCCGGTACTGAACAGTTTCGAAAGCGTTTGCAGGGGATACGGTATCCCGATCAATGGCAGTCAGCCTGTTCCTTCTGTTTTCATAGAAGATAACCAGCGAATCAGGTTTGGAAACACGGAGCTGCTGGCGCTGTTCACGCCGGGTCATTCGCCTGCCAGTCTCTCTTTTTATTGTGAAAAGGACGGCTTTCTGATTGCGGGCGATGTACTTTTTCTTGAAAGTATCGGACGTACTGATCTGCCCGGAGGAGATACCAATACACTGCTTAACAGTATCAGGACACGGCTGTTCGTGTTGCCCGGAGAGACAATCGTATATCCCGGACACGGGCCTGCCACCACCATCCGGCACGAAATGGAGTACAATCCGTTCCTGTAATCAGCGCAGTACTGTGACATCGCCGGTGAATTCGACATCCCGGTCATCGAGGAAACTCACCACGGCGTACCAGGTAAACACACCGGACATCTTTTCACCTTTGTAAGTACCGTCCCAACCAAGGTAAGGGTCATTGGGCTGGAAGTCGTTCCTTTCAAAAATCAGGCTTCCCCAGCGGTCATATACACGCAGGAAATTGATTTGACGCACTGCGGGTCCGGCATAGGCGGTAAAGTAATCATTGCCAAACTGGGTTGCCTGTTCCGGCTTGAAGATGTTCGGGAAATAGACAGGCCTCTTTTTGCTTACTTTCACGTGTACAGTATCGAAAGCCTCACACCCGTCTTCATCCACAATTCGAACAATATAGTACTGCTCCCGGATACCTGTAATAGTCGGTTCTGCTTTGTCAGATCCGTCGAGGCCTTCATTGGGCGACCACAGGAAGTCAACGGGGCGTCCGCCCGGATACGTATATGTGTCCACATCAAAGGTGAAACCAAGATCAATGGTGGTATCAGCGGGTAATGCTACTACCTGCAGGGCATCGGGCTCATTGACACGGGCGTACAGGGAATCCTCGCAACCCTCTGAATCCTTCACTAAAATCCAGTATTCACCTGCGGCAAGAGACCCCAATGTGTTCGATGCAGTGTAGTTCATCCCGTCGGAGCTGAAGGTGTAGGGTGGCCATCCACCCAGACCTTCCACCTGCACGGCTCCTTCCGGGATACCATTACAGCGCAGATTTGTAATTCCGAGCAGGCCAATTCCCACATCCGGGGGCTCGGTGATAAATACACCTGTAGTGGCTGTACAGTTGTTTCCGTCAGTGAGTGTAAGCAGATATTGCCCGGGTTTGAGACCTGATGCATCCAGTCCGACTTGTCCGTCAGACCAAACATACTGGTAATTGCCTACACCACCGATCGGACTGGCCACAGCAACACCATCATTGGCACCGTTACAGGAGACATTGACAGTATCTATGCGTACTGTCAGTAACGGATTGTCCGTAACAGTAACACTGAAGGTTCCCCGGCAGAGGGCATCATCAATAGCTTTTATGGTGTAGCTGCCTGCAGAAAAACCTCCCTGGCTGTTGTCGGGGATAAGTCCGCTTCCCCAGTCGAACTGAACGGGAGCTTTGCCGTTTGTTACATTGAGCGAGATGATACCGTTGGCGTCACCGAAACACAGTGGTTTCTGTACCGTTGCATCGGCGGTCAGTATGCGTTCATGTACATCAATCGTAAACTCGCTCTGACAGTTATTGGAGTCTTTGATAACGAGGTTTATCACACTGATACCCAGACCGGCCAGGGAGTCCTGGGTTGTAAAAGGGCCGCCATTCCAGCTGAAAAGATATGGAGGAGTGCCGGAGGTAATATTGTCTATTTCTACTTCGCCATTGGCTGTGCCATTACAGTCGGGATAAGCCACCAGCGTATCAATATCCACATCCGGATAAACGAGCACGTTTTCAATGTCGGTTACACGGCAGCCCAGATCGGTCTGGAGTTTCATCACGATCGGGTGGATACCGGGAGTGGCAAATTTCACTGTATGCGGCCCGGCGCCGGTGGCTGTTTGCGGAGTGGCATCGGCGCCAAAGCTCCAGTTCCAGCCGGTAATAGCGCCAATAGGAAACGAGGACGCATCCTCAATCACTACAGGCACATCGAGACAAACAGCGTCAGGGATGGTATTGAAATCAGCCTGTGGACCCAGAAACTGTCCTGTACCACTGAATTCTATGGCGAATCCGTTGCCCGTCTGGGAAAAGTTGTTTACTACAAGCGCGTAAGTCTCACCCTGTACCATATCGAGCGGGCGGAGCCAGGCATCGTCGCCGGAATCGCTGCATCCGGCATCTTCGCTGATATCGTTATCACCCGCGCGCAGGCCTGTGGGCCCGAGGCACGGGCTGGGGTAGGGTGGCCCCTCGCCGGAGGCCATACAGCGCAGGAGTTGTTTGCCGTTACAGTTGCCGATACCATTGGGGAGGCGATACACCACAAAATCAAGATCGTCGGGCAGATTGATGGGGCTGAGTGAGAATTCGAGTGTACCGGATTGGGAACACGTCCAGACAAACCAGGTGGAATTGGACTCATTGATACCGGGGGCTCCGTTTTCAAAGCAGACGGCATCTTCCATTTCCAGGTTATTGGAGCCTGCACCGCTAACTTTCTGCACTACAAAAGCGGATTTATCGCACAGAATAGAGGCCTGCGGGCAGTCGGAAGTGGGTTCAACGGGTGGATTGTAGTTATTGACACAGAGCTGGAAAGTCCCCTTTTGTCCGCCGGCACCCTGCACCCGTATAAAATAGGTGGATCCTACAAAGAGTCCGCCGAAATACCCTTCCGCGATATTGGTGCCCAGCCCCTGCTGACACTCCAGCTGATTGATTGTACCTCCACAGGTTCCGAAATAAATGGCGAACTGGGGGCTTTTGAGCGTTCCTCCCGGAGCCGAAGCAGTAGCTCCGCGCACGGCGACAGTCACATCGGTAGCAATCGCAGTGAAGGCGAACCACACATCAGCCTGCGTGGTAGTGAAACAGGAGGCTGGTCCGTACTGAGACGGCGTGGCGTCGACATTGGTGTAAGCGGCTATCGGGCTGCAGAAAGATGTCACATCCGTCAGTACGACGGGCGAAGTGCACTCATCGTTGGAGGGTTGTGCAAAAGCCCGGGTGATACCGGTTAAAATGGCGAAAGAGAGCAGTAGTAGTCTGGTCATGATTGGTCAGTTAGCTCAATGAATTCACTCAGAATCATAGCAGTAGCCCCCCAAACGGCTCTGTTTTCGAGCAGGTAGCAGGGAACATCTTTCATGATGGCGCCTGTACCGACCCTCAGTTCTCTGAGCGTTTTATTGTTTTCATCCCTGAAATGAGCGATAGGCGGTGTGTAAACGGCCTCTACTTCACCTGGTTGAGGAACGATGACAGGTTTTTCTTGTAATATTCCAACGAAAGGATGAACAACAAAATTACTGACGGGGATATATAATTCGGTGAGTTTGCCAATAATATCAATATTTTCAGGATGAATCCCCACTTCTTCGTGTGCTTCCCGCACGGCAGTACGGCTGATATCTTCATCTGATTCCTCGTGTTTTCCACCCGGAAAACTGACCTGACCGCTGTGCTGATCGCGAGGATTCTGTGTGCGTTGAATGAGCAGGGTTTTCCATTCATGGTCATCGTGCCAGATGGCGAGCAACACACCGGCCACCCTGGCATCGGGAGGAGGAACCGGATTCAGGCGAAGTTGTTCTGCCCGGTGGGCAAAAGTCATCTTCAGTTGGGCAGACTGTCCGGGGAGCGGTCTGGAGAGCCGCTCTGTGAGTTGTTCTATAAAATCACTGTTGCGCATGAAGGTCATATTACCATGAAACAGCTACTTACCCTTTTGGATGCTCTGTAAAAGTTAAGAAAGGGTTATTTTATGTCTGATCTGATATTTCAGACGAATCCTTCCCTGATGAGATCATGAATATGGACGATACCAAGATATCTGCCATTATCAAGTACAATCAATTGGGTAATGGAGTGATTTCGCATGAGGGCAAAAGCATCTACGGCCATCTCATCCGGGCCAATAGATTTGGGCGATCTGGTAAGAATATCGGCTGCAGTCAGGTCGGAAAAATTGCTTTGTTGCTGCAACATCCGGCGCAGGTCACCATCGGTGATGATACCTGCAAGGCGGTTGTCGTGACCAAGCACAGCCGTAGCCCCGAGGCGTTTGGCGGAGATTTCGAGAATGACCTCATTCAGCGACGCATCGGTTCTGACGGAGGGCTTTTCGTTACGGTCGTAAAGATCTCGCACGCGCAGGTAGAGTTGTTTGCCAAGTGCTCCTCCCGGATGAAATTTGGCAAAATCGGAAGCTGAGAACCCGCGGTGTGTAAGCAGTACAATGGCCAGCGCATCTCCGAGTGCCATCTGGGAAATGGTGGAAGTGGTGGGGGCAAGATTATTGGGGTCTGCCTCCTGATCAACAGGAGTCCAGAGCAGGAAATCAGCCTGTCGGGCGAGCGTACTGTTTCGGTTGGCCGTCATGGCGACAAGCGGATTGCCGAAACTTTTCAGCAGGGGTATCAGAACTTTTATTTCAGATGTTTCACCACTTTTGGACAGGCAGATAACGGCATCGTTGGGCTGAATCATGCCCAGATCGCCGTGAATGGCATCGGCAGCGTGGAGAAAAAGAGCCGGCGAACCGGTAGAGTTGAGTGTTGCCACAATCTTCTGGGCAACAATAGCGCTCTTCCCGATACCAGTCAGAACGATCCTGCCGCGGCAACTTACCAGCGTTTCCACGCAGGATTTGAAATCGGCATTGTCGCGCAGGCTGTCTGCCAGCGCCCGGAGTGCATCGGCTTCCTTGTGTACCGTCTGGCAGGCGACGGTGAGCAGGCTCTCAATATCCGCCTTGGCCATGATTCAGAATTTGTTTTTGTCTTCTTCGCTTATGCGTTTCAGCAGAGACTCGACACGGTACATTTCATCCACAGTATCATCGAGATGGTACTCCAGATCGGGCATCCGGCGCATTTGTTTACCTACCTTTGATGCCAGCGCCTGTCGCAGGTGTGTGTGGTTGTCTTCGAGAAGCAGGATAACCTCCTGCTTGTTTTCAGCACCGTATACACTGACATACACTTTGGCGACAAGCAGGTCAGGCGTCATTTTGACATCTGTGATGGTAACAAGCTTGTCGCTACCATATATATTTCTGCCCTCTTCGGTGAGGATCATGGCGAAGAAGCGTCTGATTAATTCGCCGACTTGTTTCTGACGTATGGATTCCATAAATATTTGAAAACTGAGTGTGTGGGGTTATAACCGAAAAATGCTTCGGAAAGTGCCACAAAGGTAGGCCAATCCGTCACTTATTTTTTGAAAAATAGTATCAGGGGGCGATATCAAAATTTTAATTGGATTTTTTTTAGAGAGTATTTTGATTTTTAAACGAACTGGTATTACCTTTGCACCCGCTTTTGAAAAAGCACGATCTCGTAGCTCAGTCGGTAGAGCACTTGACTTTTAATCAAGGAGTCATGGGTTCGAGTCCCATCGAGATCACAACAGTTAAAGCCAATACTTTGATAATCAAAGTGTTGGCTTTTTTCGTGTGCAGCAGAAATTTTTATGCACCTTTTATGCACCAGTCTGTCAGTTTTTTTGTTTTTCCGGGCTTTCAAGTCTTTGTGTCAGCTCTGACACATACATGTATTGCCCGGGCTAATGAGTGAGTTCTCCAATGGCCGAACTGTTTTAGTAAACCCCATTGCCAGAGTTCGAGTTTCATTTCGTCGGGCCTTCGGTGGTACGAAACCTTGACGGGTTTATTATCCTTACTTCTTATGGGTGCTCTTTTTGGTGTTTTTCCCCATGAATCATTGCTGTTTATTGAAAGAAGGGCTAAAACAAGGCATCTTTTATCATGAATATGAAAAGATTTTCGATAAAACCCGGTAGCTGTACAGCATAGCTTATCTTTGCATCCAATTTCCCTGATTATGACAGACAAACAGACCATCATCAATCGCGTTGAGGACGCGCTCACCACTATAAGGCCTCACCTGCAGGTGGACGGCGGCGACGTCGAACTGGTGGAAATCACTGATGATATGCTTGTCCGGATCAAATGGGTCGGTATGTGTGAATCGTGCAATATGTCGGCCTTCACCCTGAAAGCCGGTATCCAGGAGGCCATCAGGGCCAACGTGCCAGAAGTGGTGGGGGTAGAGGCTGTCAATGGCATGTAATTACCATTGATACCGGGCCTGTATCTTCCATACTCTTTCCACTCCCTCCGGATTGTCAATCCGACTCCTGATTCGGGTCTCTTCAAACCTGCCCTCCAGCCTGAATCTTTCGCCAAGGCGCCATTTCAGATTGATGAACATCCGGCTCCCACTTCCGCTGAATGCCGGTATGGAAACAGCCGAAAACAAATCGTTTTCATAGGTGTATATCCTGCTGTCGTAGCTGTCTGTATCAAATACCGTGTACCTGAATGATCCCGAGATCGCGCTTTCAACCGGTCTGAACACAAACTCCTGATAGGCCATGAATCCGCGGGCGGTTCCTCCGGTTTCCGGTCGGTACCACGACCACTCCACTCTCGACCTGCTTTCCAGCGACATGCTGATTTTACCGATGGCGTGTATTCTGAACCGGTCCCGACGAACACTGACGAGACCGGCTTCACCCTCTTCCGGATTATTCATTTGTTTGGTTTCCGACTGCCACCAGGCGCTTGCAGTAAGTACTTTTCCTTTTTGCCATTGTACCCTGGCCAGATATTCATGCCCGTATGAAGGGGCGTTTACTCCATACCGGAGCCACGGATGCCGCCAAACATCGGCATAGGCATTTATTTGCCAGCGTCTCGTCCAGCGTACATCGGCCCCCAGAAACAGTCCGTTCTCGTTGGATGCTCCCGATACCTCGGCGAAGGGTGCAGCATAAACAGACTGGTATCGTGTGCCGAGTTGCCGGTGTAACACTGTCAGGGTTGCATTTTTATGAACGGATGCGATGGCTCCATTCAGCGAGGAAACTCCGCCGTTACCGCTCACGGCAGTTTCTCCGAAAAGGAAAAAATTGCGGTAACGCCATTGATAATCGGCACTTCCGGCTCCCAGATACCGCCCCCGGAATGCATATAATCTGTATGTTGCGGGAGCCGGCTCCCAGCTTTTGTCAAACATAATATGCAGGGTATTGACAGAAATCTGTCCGGATTTGCCGCTGTGAGTGACTGACAAGCCACCTGTTTGTTCCATTACGGTTCTTTCATCGGCCACCTCGTTACTGTCGCGGTGCAGTCCTGATGTCTGAAATGAGGTGAATATAGTTTCCATCCGGTTGCTGTCGGGCGAATACAGCACTTTGGTATTCGCATCGCGTTGTCGGCTGGAATAAAAAACGGTGAGTTCAGTCCTTTTCCCGCATGCGAGCGCAGCGCCCGCCCCCCTGAAGAAGAGGGCCTCTCCGAAGGCGGTATATTGATTGATTTTACGGCCATTTCGCACCAGCATGGCAGTTTCTGCCGATTTGCCCGGGGCAAAGCCGCTTTGCAGCAACAATCCCTGTCCGAATCGCGCTGAATAGTCGCCCAATACCAGCGATCGTACACGCGGACTCATTTGCCGGATACACAAATGAGCCGAGTAAAAATCGAATCCTTGCCGGTTGCTACTCCTGAACAGTGCCTCCCCGGGATCCGATTCAGCTGTAAAACCATAGCTCAAACGCCCGTCGAAGGTGTGCCGGTATCGCAATGCCCGCGTGAAGGGCAAGCCTTCGTTGTCCAGTGCCTTTCCGTACCGGTCAGTATTGCTGCTGCCAGACGTGCCCCAGCGGAGTATCAGATCATTTTCACCCGACAGAAATCCTTCCGACAATCGCTGCTGCCGGGTATCAATTCCGGTGGGTACCCTGGCATACTGCAGCAATTTCCGGATATCATCCAGTTCCCAGCCGGGAATCGCCTGCAACTCATAGTCATTGAGAAATGGCCCCAGCTTGTCCCTGTATTCTATCAGCGCTTCTATCAGTGCCGGAGAAATAATACCCGGCTCCATCAGCCCGACAGCTGACGCTCTGTTCAGATCAAGCAGACTTTCCGGTCGTGTATCCTGTATGTCAAGGTATGGTATCAGTCCGGATTCGGCGGCAGATTCAGGATCGGAGAAGTATTTTTCCGGATTTTCTTCTGAATGCGATTCCTGTTGCGCATAGAGAGCTGCTGACAAAGACAGGAACAGAACAATGGGCAGAAAGCACCCTCTGATTTTGGTGGTTTTCATAGGAGTTGACTGGTTTTAATACAATAATACAGGAAAATTATCAGACATACAAGGGGCGATGTACCAGTATTGCATCATTTATGCAAATACTTCTTACATATTCGCTCATTTTTTTCCTGAATTCAGATTTTTTTCAAAATCTTTCGACTTCTAACCAAACTGTTATCGGAAAAATGGAAAAACCCTGGCTTCAACATTATCCTGCAGGTGTACCTGCCAATATCAATCCTGACGCTTATGCGTGTGTAACGGATATGCTCGAAGAGTGCTTCGTGAAGTACAAGGATCGCCCGGCATTTTATTTCATGGATAAAATGCTGACTTTTAAACAGATAGATGAAATGAGCCGCAATTTTGGCGCCTATCTGCGCACGCGCGGACTTGAGCCGGGCGACCGTGTGGCACTCATGATGCCCAATATCATGCAGTATCCGATTGCCATGTTCGGAGCGCTCCGGGCCGGACTGATTCTGGTGAATACCAATCCGCTTTACACTCCGCGGGAGATGCGGCATCAGTTCGTGGATTCCGGTGCAAAGGCTATTATCATTGCTGAAAACTTTGCTCACAATCTTGAACAGATCATTGGTGAAACCCAAATCAAAACGGTGATACTTACCTCGATCGGGGAGATGCTGGGATTGAAGGGGGCTGTTGTTAATTTTGTGATCCGCAAAGTAAAGAAGATGGTACCCAAATACAATCTTCAGAACACGATATGTTTCACGGATGCCATCAGTCAGGGAAAGAAGTTCACCATACCCAAATACGAGTCCGGGCCAGACGACGTGATTGCCCTGCAGTACACGGGCGGCACAACGGGTGTTGCCAAGGGTGCCATGCTCACCAACCGCAATCTCGTGGCCAACATGATCCAGATCCGTGCCTGGCTCAATCCGCTCTTTAGCGATGGAGCCAGTCCGGTGGTGCTTTGTCCGCTGCCTATGTATCATATATTCTCTTTCACCGTAAACTGCCTGGCATTTACAGAGGTTGGCGGCTCAAACGTACTTGTTGTAAACGCCCGCGATCTGCCTGCACTCATCAAGGAGTGGAAAAAATATCCGGTTAACCTGATGACAGGGGTGAATACCCTGTATAACGGACTACTCAATCACCCGGATTTCAGGACTATCGATTTCAGTACCCTGCGTGCGTGCGTGGGGGGCGCAATGGCTGTACAGCGTGCCGTGGCTGAACGCTGGCAGCAGGTAACCGGCTGTCAGCTGACCGAAGGATACGGTATGACTGAAAGTAGTCCGGTGATTACCGTGAATCCGGTAGACAGCACCATGCGCATTGGTACAATCGGTGTTCCGGTGCCATCTACCGATGTGCGCATTGTTGACGACAGCGGTGATCCGTTGCCTGCGGGTGGCGATCACATTGGCGAAATACAGGCGCGCGGACCTCAAGTCATGAAGGGATACTGGCAAAAGCCCGAAGCTACAGCGGAAACCATCAAAGACGGCTGGCTGTGCACGGGAGATATAGGCTTCATGCATCCCGATGGCTTCTTCCAGATTGTTGACCGGAAGAAAGATATGATTCTCGTATCGGGCTTTAACGTGTTCCCCAATGAGATAGAAGATGTACTGGCTATGCACCCAAAGGTTCTTGAATCAGCGGCAGTGGGCATACCCGACGAAAAATCCGGAGAAGTTGTAAAAGTATTCGTAGTGAAAAAAGATCCATCACTCACCACAGAAGAGCTCATTGCGCATTGCAGGGAAAATCTGACAGCCTACAAGGTGCCCCGTCATGTTGAGTTCCGCGACTCACTGCCCAAAACAAACGTCGGAAAAATTCTCAGAAGGGAGCTCAGAGGGTTGTAGTATATACCTGATCTGGTCTTTTGCCAAGTGATACTCAGTGGTTATGAACAAGTACAAGTGGTTGCTGCTGACTGCAATAGTGGCTGCAATCATCTCAGCCTCCCTTTTTTTTATTGCCAGAACGGGCTGTAAAAGTGTGCCTCCTGCGACAGCAGTGGTAGCCGATACCATCGCTCCCCCCGTGCCTGTGCGCGACTACTCGTCATTTTACATAGTGCAGCGGGAGGTGAAAGTGAAGGACTTCTTCAAATTCATGGATACATTGGTTCAGCGCCTCGACAAGGAAGTGGCTTATGAGCTGAATGAATATATTCTGCTGCGCACCAATAAGAAATTGCTTGACAGCCTGATGGGTACCGATTACTACCTTCGCAAGGCGCGTGGCGAGTTTGTTTACAACCAGAAACAGTTAGTTGTTCTGCACAGAGGGGATACCATTTTTATTCCCGGAGATTCGCTGGCTGCCCGTGTGAACAGGCAAATTGCCGCAACCTGGTTTGATATCAATATCCCGGAGTTCCGGCTGCGAATTGTGGAGGGTAGCGATACCCTTTACACCCTGCCCGTACGCGTGGGGCAGAACCGGCAGCGATTTCTGGAGACTATTGGCAGGGAAGAGATACTTCGCACCAAGACCGGAGTCGGGAAGATTATCCGGGTAAACCGGTATCCTGTCTGGACCAACCCGGTGGATGGAGAGGAGTACAAGGATACCAAACGTGATGATGGCCGGCGCACGAAATTACCCCAGATACCCTGGATTGAACCGGAAATCAATGGCGCCCGTTACGGACAGATGATTCACCCGACAACCAATCCCGAGACCCTGAACAAGGCTTATTCAAATGGCTGTATCGGGGCTTCCGAAGCTGACAGCTGGCTTATTTACGCCATGGCACCCATTGGTACGAGCGTTGTCATCCGTTACGACAGGATGAAAATTACTGCGCAGGGCGATACCGTGTGGCTCAGACATATTTACGACAAGAAGAAAATGAAGAAGGATTGACAGGTATCCTTTGCCGGTATCATTCAAAAAAAGCATCCATAGTGAGCGAGATATCCACAAGCCCTGTGCTGTACTCGTTGGGAATCAGCGAAAACGGTGAAATGAGGGTCAGGAAGACCTGCTTCTTTGTCTGGGTTGTGCCGCCTTGAAGTAAGTTACTTTCTGTCGCATTTCTGTTGCTGTCGCTTTGGTGAGGAGCCATTCCTCTTTGTAGAACTTCAATTAACATACATTGATGGCATGGTCATTCCGTTCAATCATTAAATCAATCTGTACACCCGCCTGCTGTTCATTCCCACGGAGATAAAAAGTGGAGGACACTGTGTGAACAGCAGCAATACCCGGCACTCTTTTCCCTGATTTTCTGGCAGCTTTCAACCACAAAACGATCATTCTGAATGCTTCGTGCCAGTTACCTGGTCGTTGAATTTGTACAGCCTGTCCGGTGTGAAAGGTCATGCGGTCAGCAAAATTTTGCAATTGCTGCCGCATGCCGGTATTCTGTTCCCCTGTAAGTTCAAAATCAATCCTGCCAAACAGTGCCTGTCTTACCAAAAAAGTTTTGCCAACCCTTCTTCTGCCAATCAGGGCCACCATTTATGATTCGCCTGAGTGCAGAGCCTTGTTCAGCACCTCAATCTCAGGCTTTCTGCCGATAAGTGTTTGTGGTTTCATTCGCAGGATCAGTACCCGTTTAAATATGCTATCGGGCCAAATCGTTGAAAAATTGGCATATTTAGCCGGATATAAAAAATATATCGGGCTGAATGTTTTATTTAAATACAGATTTAGCCTGATATGACATTACAATTTCAAGTGTTATCATCCAGTTTCCCGGTGATAGCAACTGTTTATTCAGATTGGGAATTAATTTTGCCCTATGCATACCGACCCGCTGATACTTGCCTATCATAACACTGATTACCATGTGAACGGCTTTCAGGAGCCCATACGGATTGGACAGATATCTTCTGAAGCAGATGCCGTGCTGAAGGCTAACGCCTGTACGGAATGGGCCTTTATCACTGCCTGGAACCCCATGTCTGAACCGCTGGGCGAGCCGGAGAACATATTGAGGAACGCCGGGTTGCGGTTGAGGCTGGATAAATGGCTGATAACAGAGGGCGCCGGTTGTGCCCGTGATGGCAACTGGCCGCCTGAGGAAAGTTTCTTTGTTGCAGGTATTCCTTTTGAGAGTGCGGTGTGGCTTGCGCGTACTTATGCGCAACGGGCATTCGTGTACGGGCGCCTGGGAGAGCCTGCCAGGTTATGGGTATTTGAACACGGTGTAATGTGATGTCCTGCCTGTGTATAAACAGCAAGGGGCAGCACGAAGCCGCCCCTGTGGTTTTATCATTGAAATCCGTGAATTGCTCTTACTCGGCGATGCCTAATTTGGCTTTCACCTGTCTGGTAACGTCGAGCGACTGATCGGCGTAGAGCAGCACGTTGGTATTGGCATCGAATACGAAAGCGAAGCCATTCTCGATGGCCACGACCTTCATGGCTTCATTTACCCTGTCGAGAATAGGCTGGAAAAGTTCCTGGCGTTTGGCAGAGAGTTTTTGATAAACGTCCTGTTCATACTGGGCGATTTTCTCCTGCTCCTCTTCGAGTTTTGCTGTTTGGGTCTCCACATCTTTGGGAGAGATGAGTCCCTGATCCTGTTTCCTTTTGAGTTCTTCGGCCTTGTCCTGCAACGCTTTGACCATTTCCTGACCGCGCTTGGTCAGTTGAGTCTGAAAACCCTGAAGTTCGCTTTCAGCCTGCTTCACCTCCGGAATTTCTGTGAGGAGATCGGTTGAATTGCAATATCCGAATTTCTGGGCGTTGGCAGAGAACGCAGTGAGCAGTGTCAGGCATAGACCTGCAAATAGTGATCTGTTCATTTTACTCTGTTGTGATGTTTTTCGTTTAAGATGTAAGGTGCCCGGATTATTTCTTTACCAGCGCCTTGATGTCATCAGTTTTGTCGTTCTTGCTGTCGGAGAAAAGCAGTCCGGACGCACTTCCCTTGTCGAAGATAAATTCGAAGCCCTTGTCGGTAGCGAATCGTTCGATGGCGCCGTAAACCTTGTCCTGTACAGGCTTTACCAGTTCCTCACGCTTTTTGAAGAGAGCGCCTTCGGGACCGAATTTCTGGCGTTGCAGTTCGCGCACATCTTTTTCCTTGTTCATGATTTCCTCCTCGCGCTGTTTCTTCATTTCTTCACTCAGGAGTACCTGCTCAGCCTGATACTTGCTGTACATGCCTTTGATTTTGTCCTGCTCCTGCGCTATTTCCTGGCGCCAGGCGGTAGCAATTTTATCGAGTTGTTCCTGGGCTTTCTGATATTCGGGCAGGCTTTCCAGTACTGCAGTAACGTCAACCACGGCAATACGTTGTGCGCTGGCAAACGACATCATTGCAAATGAAAGCAACAGGGTGGAAGCAATTTTTCTGATCGTCATAGCGGTCTGATTTTAATTGATTGTGATGGTCATTTCCGGCTCAAAAGTAGGGTCTTTCTGTTCTTTTTTGAACAAATGACTTTCTTTTGGAGCGGACAGTTGCCCGGTTTGTTTAAATATTTTTACCAAATGATTTCTAACTGCTTCATTATCATACTTTTCAGAAATATTAACCTGCTTACGTATCCTGATGTTTAACCGCATTTTAACCATGTTACAATAAATGGCTATATTTGCGCTCATTCATGCTCAAATGCCGATGTACGCACGTTTTTTCAGTTACATGCTGGGCTTTTTCCTTCTTTGTGCCTGTGATCTCGGGGCACAGGGTTCTGTGGCGCCTGACTCGGTTGATATACGGGTAGCGCTCCTCAGAAAGCTGGTGCAATCAGGTAATTTTGAACAGGCTCATATAGAGGCAATTGCGCTGAGGGATTATATGGAAAGCCAGTCGGTGCCCCTCAGGCCCGAAATCGTGTCGCTGCTTTCCGACATCTACAAAGCCAATCTTGACGACAGGAGTATTGCCCAGTTGCTCTCTGATGCCGAGTCTGACGCACGAAATCAGCAGGATTTTCCTGTGAAAATTGCACTGCTGGAGGCCATGATTCGTGAATGTAAAAAGTGGCTCCTGCCCGAGCGCGCGTTCAACGTGCAGACGCTTGTCATGGCAGCCCGCGACTCTCAGCACCTGCATCTGCTCCGTGCGCTGGAGGCTGACATGCAACTGCGGATTGATTCTATTTCCGCCCTGCGTGGTGTTGAAGTTGCGCAGGATGAGCAATATCTCAAAGTAGAACGCAGTAAAGGCCTTGCCATCGGTATTGGTCTGTTGTTTTTTCTTTTCGTATTGTTGGTGTCATTGCTCAGAAACAATGCCCGCTGGCAGAAAATGCTTTCCAAAAAAGAACTGGAGTGGGAAATTGAAAAGGGCAATCTCCGAAAGGAATATGAAGATGTTACAGCCATACAGGTGATAGCTGCCACTCAGTCGGTTGTTCCGGCTGAAACGCAGCGTTCAGTTGCCTTCTCATTCCCGCAGGGGCCCGAACCCGACCAGATCGCGCTGCTGATAGAGCCCAATCGTCAGGTGGTACTGTATCTCAAATCGTTGCTGTCAGATCGCTTCCGGATTGAAACAGCCCGTACAGCCATTGAGGGGTTACAAATGGCCTCGGATATGCTGCCCGATCTGGTAGTCTGTGATGCACTTCTGAACGGGCAGTCGGGTATTGAAATAGCCCGTCAGATCAAACTGGCCGAGCGAACCAACCATATTCCGGTAGTATTGCTCACCAACAAATTCGGAAATGAAGGGAAACTGGATGCACTCAGAGCTGGAGCAGATGTCTGGTTCACACGTCCGGTCATTGATGATGAGTTCGATGCCTCAGTACAGCGCATGATGGATGAACGCAAACTCCGGCATGATGATTTTGTCAGGTTTGTTCATCTCTATTTTACTGACAGCAGGATACCAGCATCAGACCCCTTCACTCAGTTTACAGTTGAATACATCGAACAGCATCTCGGCAATCCGGATTTCATGGCCTCTGAAATTGCGAAAAACCTGCAGATGTCGAATACGCATTTCACCAAAAAACTCATGGTGCTTACCGGTAAAGAACCTGTTCAATTGATTCGCGAGCTGAGACTGGAAAAGGCACGCGTTCTTCTGGAAAAACGGGCCGGAACTCCGGCTGCTATCTCCGAGTTGGTCGGCTTTTCCAACCCCGGAGCCTTCTCTCTGGCATTCAAGGATTATTTCGGAGAAAATACGCTCCTTCTCTACTCTTTCCCCGGCGTTCGTTCGGGCCAATAGTTAAAGTTGTCAGCAACCAAACACTGTTTCCGCCATACGGCGTTACTACGGCTCCACGCTCAGTGGCGTTCCCATCATCGTAACCATACTCAATCATGAGGTTTATTTTCCCCTTTGTACTTTTTGTTCTTTGCTCATTCTCTCTTGCTCAGGCGCAGGCGCCTGCCCGCGTAACCATCAGGGGTGCTGCCACCGATACGCTGGCCAATGAACTCGCTTACGCAACAGTAATGTTGCTCAATCCAAAAGATACTACGCTGGTCAGTTTTACCAGGAGCGACGACAAAGGTGGGTTTTCTTTCAAGGGAGTGAAAAACACCGAATATCTGCTTAAAATAACCTACGTCGGGTATCTCCCGTTCCAAAAACACCTGAAAGTTTCGGAAAATGAAACCAATGATCTGGGGGCCCTGATGATCAAACCGATCTCGAATGAGCTCATGGAGGTAGTGATCAAAACGGCCAAAGCACCCCTCCGTATCCACGGTGATACCATAGAATATGATGCGACTACTTTTAAAGTGCCTCCCGGATCAACGGTGGAAGACCTGCTCAGACGTCTGCCTGGTATAGAGCTGGATGCCGATGGAAATATCAAGGCACAAGGCAAGGAGGTGAACAAGGTCTATGTGGACGGGAAGACGTTCTTCAGCGATGATCCCAAGGCGGCTACCAAAAATCTGGGCGCAGAAACGATCTCCAAAGTACAGGTGTTCAACGAAAAATCGGAACAGGCACGCCTGACTGGCGTGGACGATGGCAAGAAGGACAAGGTGATGAACCTCGAACTGAAAGCCGAATACAAAAAAGGTTCTTTCGGTAAAATATCTGCCGCAGCTGGTACCGACGACCGCCTGGCCGGACGGGGAAACTACAACAAATTCAATGAAAAAGAGCAGTTGTCGTTTATTGCTTACGGAAATAATATCAACCAGACAGGCGTGAACTGGGAAGATTACGGCGAGTTCAAGGGCCAAAATACGTTTAGCAACCAGGACAATGGTGACTTCGGCTTCGGACAGGGCGGTGGACGTTTTTTCATGATGGGCGGCGACGACGATGTACCCATGAACTGGTTCGATGGCCGCGGATTTACGGAAAATTATGGCGGCGGCGCCAACTACAACTTTGACAACAGGAAATCCAAATTCAATATCAACTACTTCTATAATCAGACGGATCTGACACTCGACCAGTTCTCTGAAAGACAAACATTCCTCTCTGACACCTCTTTTTACAATACAGATACCCTCTCCAAAACTGATTTCAGGGGTAATCACAGTCTGTCCACTCGTCTGGAACATAATCTCGACTCCACCGATATTATTATTTTCAAGTTCAGCGGAAGGATTGGTTCAAACAGTTCTTCCGACCAGCAGCTGCAATTGTTTTCCGACAGTGAATACAGGCCTGTCAACTCCCTGAACGTGCTGAACAGTACAGCTTCTGATAA
>JBDLWO010000235.1:0-3845 GCA_039804245.1 Bacteroidota bacterium | reverse complement strand
CAATTCTGTACCGAAGAATTTCTGACTGACTGCAAGGACCTGCTCAATCCGGGCGGACTGATCATGTACAACCGCCTCCATGGTGAGGATCTGGCTATCAGGTCGGTCACCGAACGTTTTTTTGTACAAAAATTCAGACAGATCTTCCCGGAAGGATGGTATATTGATACGCAGGGAAACTGGATTTTGTGTGCGGAAAATGGTTGAGAGGGTTTGGGTATGGGGTATGGGGTTCGATTTTCAACACCAGGGGTTCTTCACAGGGTAATGCGAAAAGTGACCAAAACCAGTAAATGAACATTACAGAACAGCAGCAGTTGCTGCACGACTACCATGAAAGAGGCTTTGCGGTGCTGGAAGAAGCCTTCCCGCGTGCGCTTGCGCAGGCGTGCTGTGAGCTGATCTGGAAAGAAACCGGCTGCGAACCGTATGACCCGGCCACATGGAAGGAACCGGTGATCAGAATTGCCGAAATGACACAGGAGCCCTTTGTCAGAGCAGCAAATACGACTCGCCTGTTGCAGGCGTTTGATCTGCTCGCCGGACCGGGGAACTGGATTCCCAGACAATCGCTGGGAAGTTTCCCGGTGCGTTTTCCGGTGGAAAAACAGGCGACAGACACCGGCTGGCACGTGGATGCCAGTTTTCCGGGCGAAGACCCCTTCAACTACCTCAACTGGCGTATCAACCATCGTTCGAAGGGCCGCGCACTGCTGATGCTGTTCCTTTTTACGGATACAGGCATGAATGATGCACCCACGCTCGTGCGCGAGGGCTCACACAAAGACGTGGCGGAACTGCTGAAGCATCACGGAGAGTCCGGGTTGTCGTTCATGGAACTGGCTCAACTGCTCGATACATTACCAGAGAGACCGGTATCAGCAGCAACCGGAGCAGCGGGGACGGTCTATCTCTGCCATCCGTTCCTGGTACACCGGGCGCAGGATCACAGGGGAACAAGTCCGAAGATCATGGCACAGCCGCCCCTGATGCGCGCAGACTAATTCATCATGCGCCAGAAAAGCTCCTTCATCAGTTCGGCCTCACCAGCGCTGTCATTCTCTACTCCTTTTGAGCGCAGATCGAAAGTTTTCAGCAGTGATAAGATCCGGATCACCTGAGCCTGGGAGTAATTGGGCAGCGCAGCCCGGTATTCTTTCAGAAACCATTCGGAGCGCAGATCGAGCGCTTTCAAAATCTCGGCATCCGGCTTGCCCTTCAGCGAGTGCAGCATGTAGATTTTGGAGAAATAGGCAAAGAGACTGGCGATCGTTACAATAAGCGGATTCTTTTTGGGATTGGAAGCGAAGTGCTCCCTTATGCGGGCAATTTTTGCTACATCGCGCATGGCGAAAGCCTTTTGCAGCTCAAAAACATTATATTCCTTGCTGATACCGATATTGTCCTGTACCGCTGCCACCGTTATTACTGCGTCAGCCGCCAGGTTGATGGTCAGTTTTTCAAGTTCATTGGCAATTCTGGACAAATCGGCACCCAGATACTCGGCCATGAGCGCGGCAGCGGCGGGCTCTATCAATATCTTTTTCGACTTGCACAGGCTGCTGATCCACTCCGGAATCTGATTGTCGTACAGTTTTTTGCTTTCAAACAGAACAATCTGTTTGCCCGAGAGCGACTTGCCGAATTTGGTACGACTGTCCACCTTTTTGTGCTTGTGGCACACCACAAATACGGTGGAGGGCATCGGATTTTCCATGTAGGAAGTCAGCTCGGTGAGCGACTTCATTTCCTGTGCCTCACGGAGAATAACCACCTGGCGTTCGCTCATCATGGGGTATCTGCGCAGGTAATCGAGGAGCGTCAGGTGATCCACCTCTTTACCGTACAGGATAGTCTGATTGAACCCCTTTTCTTCTTCGGGCAGTGCATACTGCTCGACAGCATCGGAAATCTGGTCAATAAAAAATGGTTCTTCTCCATGCAGGAAATAGACCGGAGAGAAGCGTTTGGCGCGTATATCGGAGAGAATGGGTTCAGCAGACATGAGCTGGCAGTTTGAAGCAACGCAAAGTTAACCGGATTCCGCAAAATCAGATGCGTTTTTCAGGTTTCGGAGGGGCCAACGAAAAACTGCCCCGGGCGTCAATACGTTGGCCTGTTCCTCAAAAACCTTGTTTTTTCAGTCGCCAGAGTCCAGTTCAGAGAGAATTGCATGGTACCTTTCTTCACCGATTTTCCTGACAATCGCATCCAGGTATGCAGCCGATTGCTGGCGTTCAGGTGTACCCATGCGTTCAAATATTTTGTAAGACTTGTACAAACACCGAACCGCATTTACCATATCATTTTTATCTTCCAGATAGATGGCTCCCATATGCAGAAGCGGTTCTGCCTGTTCGCAGATATTTCCGACAGATTTTCTTGCCTCGAGAGATCGCTTCAGATGGTCAAGCGCGAGGTCGTAATCACCTCTTGACCTGTGTCCGGGTCAGCTTTATCCAGGTATATCAGGCTGAATTTGTGGAGAGTTTCTCCTTCAAGCTGGCGGTCGCCAAGATTTCTTGCAATGTCAAGCACCTCCTCCAGGTACTCGACAGCAAGGTCATACCCGCGCCTGTTCTTGTTGATTTGACTGATTTTGCCCAGGGTAACAATCTCTTCCTGACGGTCGCCAAGATCCCTGTAAATGTACAGAGCGTCTTCCAGATACATCAACGCAGGTTCACTCATGCCTGAATCCGCAAATATTGAAGCAAGTTTGTGCATTACGGAACATTCCAGTTTTCGGTCGCCAGTGGCCGATGCAATATCGAGTGCTTCTTCGAGGTAGTGCGCTGTATTGCCAATGTCTCCTTTTGCCTCATAAATGCGACTGATACTTTGCAGGACAGTACATTCGCCCTGAAGATCGCCGATTGAACGACAAACATCCAGGCTTTCATTGAAGGCTGACAATGCTTCATCGTAATTTCCTGCTTCAAGGTAACCGAGTCCTGTATCATTCAGAGACTTCCAGGTTGTTACTTCTTCATTTTTTTCTTCGGGCAGTATGTACTCCTGCCCCTGGCTGGTTTTACGTTCTCCGGTGATTTCTCCGGACACGGATTCTTGATTTGGTTTGATCAATGTAATATTTTTAAGATGAGATTAGGGTACTTACCCCCCGGCTGAGAGTTCCGGTTGTACTTAATACTGTAACCGTACTATCAGGCGAACGATAACAACTACGGTATATATAAATAACACATTCATGGTGTCAGAAAGTTCCAGCCACACAATTTTTCTGATTGGAAGTGCACCAACTCCTCTCCTGCCTTGCCTTATTCACACGTCTTTCCCGGAGAGTTTCAATTCTCTCATGAACAGAAAAAACGGAAAGCCGAATGCAAAGGCCACCAAAACTGTCAGTAACAGGTAAACACCCACTCGCTTCATTTTGAGGCGATACCCTTCTGCCAGTATAAAAAAAGTACCGGCAACGGCACCTGTCCAGAAATCAAGGGTCAGACTGCGTGCATACAAATCCGTTGTCCAGGTACTGGAAATGAATTCAGTCACATCAAATTGGCCATGATGGGCCATTACGCCCATCATGGCCTGATACCAGGTGTATCCACCGCCGGCAATGGCAAGAAACAGGTAAAAAAGAGCCCTGAAGTTCATTGTTATTTAGCCATTATTTTACCTGTTACACGACCCCGGGGGCCTTTTACTGTATAAAAGTAAGTCCCTGCAGGCAGATTGCCTCTCTCAAAAGTGACTGAATTATCGCGGATACCCTCGAAAGAGCGCAGTACTTTTCCGGTAACATCAGACAGGCTCACTGACATCGGATCGGCGCCATCATTTTCGAAGAATACCGTAGCCTGTTTGTCGAACGGATT
>JBDLWO010000234.1:0-36223 GCA_039804245.1 Bacteroidota bacterium | reverse complement strand
ATTGAAACATTCTCGTGCAGTCGTTGATGTCAGGGCGCTTTTCTTTTTCAAAAATCATGCCCAGCGATAGTTCGTACGTGCCTCCGGCGTATCCTGCCAGCCCTGAAACGGTCATATCGTAACTGACGCCAACTTTAAAAATTCCTTGTCTGAACCCCGCAAGGAGGATAACGGCATCGCGGTTGGTTATAGTATGCCTGAACCATACTCCGCCGAAAACTGATCCTGTACTTGCGTATGCTCCCACATTCAGTTGTCTGTGAGGCCCCTGGGTCACAAACAGGAAATTTGGTGATATGAACGAGGGGGGCCTGTTTTTATTGCCCGCTTTAACAATGAAATCTGTTCCTCCGTGCAAAGTATATCTGGTTGGCACGCCTTCGAGCAGGTTTTCGTTGAAACGAAGCAGGTTTTCCCGCGGACTTGTGAGGTGATGCAGCGAAAGTCCGACATAAAACCTGCTGTTGGAAAGCAACATGCCCGTAGAAATATCGGCCGTGGTACGGGTAGTGACATCCGGCTGTATTTCTTCTGTATTCAGTGTAAATCCGTTTACGGGATCAATCTGATCGGGGAATGTCAGTTTTTGCCAGTCTATGCCCGATTGTCGCATACCAGCCTCCACACCGAGGCGCACCGAAAGGTCGTCGGTTATTTTCAGCCGGTAAGCATACAGAGCCGACAGGCGAAGTGTCTTGTATATGCCATTTCCGGCATCATCGGTTTCAGCCAGCAGTCCGACTCCGCTGTTCAGTCTTTCGATATGCTGATCGCAGGCCACCGTGTAGGTTCTGTAGGCATTGTTGAAGCCCGACCACTGATTCCGGTATGATGTACCTATTCTGGACGTGCCGGATGAGCCGGTGAAGCCGGGATTTATCTGCAGGGGCGTAGCATAAAACTGGGAAAATATCGGATCCTGGGCAAAGGCCAGTGAGCCGGTCAGCAACAGGACGGGTATCAGCAGTTTTTTCATTTTCTTGTATTTTCCGGATCAAACAGCATCCGGTTGGTCACTGATTCATTCAGAGCCTGACAAGTCTGAATGTTTTTCTGAAATTATCGGCGGTAAAGGTCATAAAATAAACGCCGGAAACAATGTTCTGGTTTCCGATATTCACTTTTACCACATTTTTACCGGGACTGACGGTTTCTTTACCTGACCGGTCGAACCATACTGCCCTGCCTGTGACATCGAACAACCTGAGTGCCACATCTGTTCGCTCAGGTACGGAATATAATACGGTAAGCTCGTCGGAGAATATGGTTGGGACTATTTCAGCACTGTATGAATCATTTTCAGGTATGCTCACCGATGATGAGACGGGGGTAAAATGGGCAATAATGGTGTCGGGAGAGGTGGGATCCAGACTGACAGACACTTTTGATGAATCCTGAAAAGTCAGATGTCCGGCACTCCAGTGACTGAAGCGGTACTGGGTGGTATCCCACACAGGGCGAAGCTGCAGGTCAATATCAGCTCCGCCAAAATACTGTCCGTTTACGGGAAACTGGTCCGGAGCATAATATAATGTATTGATCTGCATACCCGCAACGCCGGGTGGATCAACCAGAACAGCAGTGGCAAACGGGCCCGTCATGGAATAACAGTCGTCCATGAGCGACGGGAGCAGGTTACAGCGGGCAGTGATGAAGTCCCGGAGTTCCTGCAAATTGCTTTTCCATTCATCGTAGGTGCCATACCAGCGTTCGGCATGGCGGGCCATTTCGGGGTCAATCAGTGTTTCTATTGTATCGAGGTAGGTCAGCATATTTTCACATCCGAAAACTGTCTGCATGAGATCTGCCTGACGCGCCAGATAGTATTGTTTCACCTCGGGATTGGTTCGCAACTTGTTCAGCACCTGAATATGTTGTTCCGGGTCAGACCATGAGTTGAGGGTCTCGGGGTTGCAGGGCAGCGCATCGGGCTGCGTACTGGGCACATTGGTATAATTGATATAGTGATCGAAAGTTGCGTCATTGTCCCAGAGGATGTACCCCCATTTTCTGTGCCCACCTGCCGGGTTGAGGCCACGCCAGAGGCCGGTATTCCAGTTGAGCCAGTCGGAGCATACCGTAAAGGAATTGACGATGACATAGTCCACCAGACTTTTATAATCGTATCTGTCCGTGACGTATTTGAATTTCACGGGGTCGTTCATATTGTTGTTCAGGATATAGCTTCGCATGCTGTTCCAGGCGGAAAGAGCCTGCTGTCCGCCGTATTCTGCCCAGGTATTGCCCCAGGTGAGTACATATTGCAGATCATATTTGCCCTGATCATAGTAATACCCGGTATAGTCATGGTCGTCGGGAATCTCGCGCAGATCGTAAACGCCCCAGTATTCTCCATTCAGGTAAATAATACATTTTTCGGAGACACGCATATCGAGATTGAGTCCGCCGCGTTTGGCCAGGTTGTGAATATAGGCATCGCGCACATGGGCGCTCCCTTCGTTCTGTGGTTTGTGGGCAGCGGGGTAGTTGTCATCACCGGCAGCGCGCAGAATGATGCGCTGGAACTCGTCGCGGTCGGTGAACGAGAACAATTTTTCACGAATAGCGTAGTCGTAGCCCATTTCATCGCGGGTAACCCAGTCGAGACTCCGCTGGTCGTTGGCCCATGAGTCCTGACCATGGCTGTTCAGTTCCCCGTATGCGCGCGCCTTGCGCGTGCCGGCACTGTTGAAATACTCCAGCGACCCGACCGGGGTCAGCGACTGGTCGCCATTGGCCAGATCGAGCAGCTGGTTGCCTGCAACAGATACTACGGGCAGTGTGTGCTGCTCATTGATAAAATAGGTAGCATACTGGGTAAAACCCGGCAGAAGCAGGTTATTCTGGCTGTATGCTACCGCCTTGAGTACCGTCGTCCGGGAGATGCTGATGGGGCCGCCGTATTGTGGCGAGGTATTGTCAGGCTCCGTACCATCGGTAGTGTAATAAATACGTGCCGCCGGGTCGGAGATGGTAATGGAAACAATGACAGGCCCGGGATAAAAACCGGCGGGCAGGCTGAAAAACGGCCGGGGGGCATAACCAATGGCATAACCGGAATTTGTATTGGCATCGCCGGGGGTAGGCTCTGTGAATATATACCAGTTGGAGCTGCCGTTTGGGAGGCGGCCTCTCGACTGGTGTACCTGTGTTTTTACAATTTCCAGATCCTCGAGAGTGGCTCCCGAAGCACTTGAGAATACAATATGCTCGGGGTTGTTCTCTGTCTGTGAAAGTCTGAAACTGGTGTGGAGGTTACCCTGAGGATCTTTGATACTCCGACCGGAGCACCACACCCGGAGAAATCCGCCGGGCTCGATACTTACATTGGCCGGGAATGTCCACTTCGCAGGCTCAGTTTCATCGTCGCTCAGATGATAACCGGTCAGACTGACCGCTGCAGTTCCCTGATTGAAAAACTCAATCCAGTCTTCCGTTTCATCGTAGTAATCAGGCAGATTGCGCCAGTTGGCACAGGAGTATTCATTGACCACGACCTGGGCTGAAGCAGGGGTAGCCAGGAGACAGATAGCGAGCGCAAGAAAGGAGGAGCGAGTCATTGTGACGATTGTTTTCCGGAATGAATAAAAATCAGTGCGCATAAATAAGGGTTTTATGCGATCTGATCAGTATTCCGGAATAAAAAAGGGTTGTTTTGCCATATCGCGACCACTATTTTACCAATTCACATACTATACATTAACATCAACAGTGAAAAAAGCTGTAGCGACCCATATCCGGGCTGGTAAAATTTCAAAGTATCGGATTATCTTTGTGGTATGCTGAGCGTTTATTCCGACACCTATTATATGAAGCAGGCACTTGCGGAAGCCGGAAAGGCTTATGAGGCAGGCGAGGTGCCCGTCGGGGCAGTAATTGTAAGCGAAAACAGAATCATCGCGCGGGCTCACAACCAGACTGAGCAACTGACCGATGTAACTGCCCACGCTGAAATCATGGCAATAACGGCTGCTGCCAGCCATCTGGGAAGCAAATATCTACCCGACTGCACCCTGTATGTCACACTGGAGCCCTGTCTGATGTGCACAGGTGCACTCGCATGGGCGCAGATAGGAAGGATAGCGTACGGGGCTTCTGATGAGAAACGCGGCTTCATGCTGTACGGCGGGAAAGCGCTCCTGCACCCCAAAACAAAACTGGAAATGGGCATTCTCGAGGAAGAATGTGCCGATCTGATGAAACGATTTTTCAAAGCCAGAAGATGAAAAGAAACACCCCGGAGGCGATCCCGGCGGAAAGTGTCTGCCTGCATGTACCGTCACCTGTCGGTATGCTCGAGATTACGGGCAGCACAGCAGGTATCCGGTCTGTCAGGCGGGCAGAAGAAGACACCGTTGCTTCTGTGCCCGAAATGCCGCAGGATCACCCGGTAGCAGTTTGTGCCCGGCAACTGTCGGAATACTTCCGCGGCGAACGGCAGGTGTTTGATTTGTTGCTGGACTGGAGTGGCAAGCCGGTATTTTACAGGAAAGTATGGACAGAGATGTTAAAAATCCCCTTCGGCAAAACTTCATCCTATTCCGAGATGGCGGAAAGGGCGGGCAGCCCGAAAGCTGTCAGGGCAGTCGGGATGGCCAACAGGAATAATCCCTTTGCCATTATCGTACCCTGTCACCGGGTAATCGCCCGGTCGGGAGCACTTCACGGATACTTTTACGGATTGGACATCAAGGAGCAGCTGCTCCGCCATGAAAATCCGGAGCGCCGCCAGGCGCCTGTACCCCAAATCCTGCGATAGTAATATGCCAGCACTTTTTCTGGACCGCGACGGCGTAATCAACGAGCGCCTGCCGGGTGATTATGTAAAAACACCTGAAGCATTCACACCCGCGCCAGGCTTTCCGGAGGCCATCCGGCTGCTTTCAAAAGTTTTTGATCCAGTTATTGTTGTGACCAATCAGCAGGGTATTGGCAAGGGACTGATGGATGAACATCAGCTGGCAGAAGTCCATGATTACATGCTAGGAATCGTGGAGGGGGCCGGCGGACGGGTCAATGCCATATACTATTGCCCGCACCTGAAAACCGGCAACTGTACCTGCAGAAAGCCGGCAACCGGTATGGCCTGGATGGCCCTTCAGGATTTTCCGGATATCAACCCTGAAGATACCTGGATGGCAGGCGACTCACATTCGGATATGGAATTTGCCGACAAGATGGGATTCAGGAAGGTATTCATAAGGGGAAATGACGAAGCCGATCCGAAAGCAAGCACTGTTAAACCAGACTTCATTTTCGACTCACTGTATGATTTCGCGCGATTTATAACCTCCTGAACAGCCCTTTTGTCAGTCCTGCACAGGAAAATCTGCCAAAAAGGCCGCTTTCGATGTGCTGGCAAGTTAATTGACTATAAGATGTTCCGGAACTTGTGTGTCAGAATGTTGCCATTCTGACACAAATGTCGTTTTACTTGAGAGAGTCCGGATTTTTCCGGACTTTTATCCCTATTATTGTGGGTGAAATTTTCAGGCTTTGGAATTATTCCCCTGTTTTTGCAGTTACAAGTCACATTCGCCCGAAACCTTAAAATCAGATTTCTGAGACAATATGAATATGTTCGATAATTGGTTGATGACAAATCAGTCGGACGACGAGCCCGATTTTGTTCCTCTTTTTTCACTGGAAGAGGATGATGAAAAAGTTGGTGAGGTCTTTCCCGACATTCTCCCCATACTTCCTCTGAAGAATACCGTGTTGTTTCCCGGCATTGTCACCCCTATCACCGTAGGACGCGACAAAAGTATCCGTGCTGTACAGAAGGCTTATGAAGAGAGCAGGTACATCGGGGTATTATCGCAGAAGGATGTCAAAATTGAATCCCCCTCTTCGAGAGACCTGTACAAGGTAGGTACCATCGCCCGTATTCTGAAGCTCCTGAAAATGCCCGATGGTTCCACTACGGCAATTCTTCAGGGCCGCAAGCGCTTTCTGCTGGAAGAAATAGAAACAGAAGAGCCCTATATGCTGGGCCGTATTATCACGCTCGAATACGATCCGATCAAGAATAAACTGGAATTCAGGGCGCTTATCAGCAGCGTACGCGATGCTGCGCGCCAGATCATAGAATTATCACCGCAGATTCCCTCTGAGGCGGTAGTGATGCTCAAGAACATCAATAACGATAATTTCCTGCTGAATTTCATTTCTTCCAATCTGGGTATCCAGCTCAGTCAGAAACAGGAGATCCTGGAACTGAACAATCTCAAGGAGAAGGCCAGCCAGATACTGCAGTACATGGACTCCGAGCTTCAGCTGCTGGAACTGAAGGACAAGATCGAGAATAAAGTCAGAACCGATATAGAGAAGCAGCAACGCGACTATTTCCTCAATCAGCAACTGAAAACCATACAGGAGGAGCTGGGGCAAAATCCGCAGGAAGAGGAGATAAATGTGCTCATTTCGCGGGCTATAAAGAAAAAGTGGCCAAAAAACGTGGAAGAAACTTTCGCGCGGGAGATTAACAAACTTCGCCGCGTGAATCCGCAGGTAGCCGAGTATGCCATCGGGCTGAACTACCTCGAAACACTGCTCGATCTGCCCTGGAGTGACTTTACCAAAGACAATTTCGATCTGAAGAAGGTCAAACAGGTACTCGATAAAGATCACTACGGGCTTACCAAGGTTAAAGAGCGTATTCTCGAGCATCTGGCCGTACTGAAGTTGAAGGGTGACATGAAAGCGCCTATTCTGTGTCTGGTAGGCCCCCCGGGTGTAGGCAAAACATCCCTCGGCAACAGTATAGCCAGGGCCCTCAAGCGTAAATACGTGCGAATGAGTCTGGGTGGACTACACGATGAGGCCGAAATACGAGGTCACCGGAAGACATATATCGGCGCCATGCCGGGACGTATCATTCAGTCGCTGAAAAAATCCAGGTCAGGCAATCCGGTATTCATTCTGGATGAGATAGACAAAGTGGGCAAAGATTTCAGGGGCGACCCGTCGTCGGCGCTGCTGGAAGTACTTGATCCCGAACAGAACACTACTTTTCACGACAACTACCTGGAGCTGGAGTACGACCTGTCGAAGGTGCTGTTCATAGCTACCGCCAATTCTCTGAATACCATACAGCCCGCCCTGCTCGACAGGATGGAGATTATAGAAATATCGGGGTATTCGCTGGAAGAAAAGGTGGAGATAGCCAAACGCCACCTGATTCCGCTCCAGAAAAAAGAACATGGCCTCAAAACAGGCGATGTGAAGATATCCGACAAGGCACTGATCAAGCTCATTCAGAGTTATACGGCCGAGAGCGGTGTACGGAGCCTTTCCAGAGAGATCGGCTCGGTCATGCGGTATGTTGCCAAGCGCGTAGCGATGGAGGACCGATATGAACAGCATATCAAACCGGAGCACCTGCATGAAATAATTGGCCCAACGAAGTTTGACCCTGAAATGTATCAGGAAAAACAATCGGCGGGTGTAGCAATCGGGCTCGCATGGACATCAGTGGGCGGCGAGATTCTGTTTATTGAGGTAAGCCTGAACAAGGGTAACGGCCGTTTGCAACTCACGGGCAATCTGGGTGAAGTGATGAAGGAAAGCGCCACTACCGCGCTGAGCTACATCAAGGCTCACTCCGATGATCTGAACATAGATTACGAGATGCTGGAGAAGATGGACATACACATCCATATCCCGGAAGGTGCCATTCCCAAGGACGGCCCCTCTGCCGGCATTACGATGCTGACAGCCATCACTTCTGCATTTACAGGGCGCCCGCTCAGGCCTTTCCTTGCCATGACAGGCGAGATTACACTCAGAGGCAAGGTACTGCCTGTGGGAGGAATCAAGGAGAAAATTCTGGCAGCCAGACGCGCCGGAATCAGGGAGGTAATTCTCTGTCGCGACAACCAGAAGCACGTGGAAGAAATAGAGCCCGAGTATATCAAGGGTCTGAAATTCCACTATGTAGAACGCATGGGAGAGGTACTGGGTATTGCTTTGGGCGACAAGCCGCTGAAAGCATCATCAAATGGTACCGGAGGCAAGAAAAACCGGGAAAAAACGCCGGAAGTCAAATAAAGTCAACATCCACAGCATAGGGGTACGTCATCAGGTATTCGAGCGCTTTCTCAATGGGATAGTGCTCGAATACCGCTGCATGGAGCATAGTGGTGATAGGAACGTGGAGTTTATAATGCCGGGACAGCTGGTGTGCTATACGCAGCGTTCGCACGCCCTCGGCCAGTTCGGGCATGGTCTTGCGAATCTCTTCCACCGGCTCGCCTTTGGCCAGCCGGGTGCCGAACTGATAGTTACGGCTATTCATGCTGGTGGCCGTTGCTACCAGATCACCGATACCAGCCACCCCCATAAAAGCCTGACTGGAAGCACCCAGTGATTTTCCGAAATATACCATTTCCGCCAGTCCGCGGGCAATGAGCAGCCCCTGCAGGTTGCGCCCGAGCCCGAGTCCACCGATAATACCCGATCCGAGAGCAACAACATTTTTCAGTACACCCGCGAGCTCGGCGCCGAGCATATCATAGGAGCCGTACACATGGAACTGCTGGCTGTTGAGCGCCAGCTGACCTGCGTGAATCACCTCCTTGAAACGACTTGCCACCAGCGTGGCGGCAGGCTGACCAGCCATGATTTCGGCAGCCAGATTGGGCCCGCTCAGACTTCCTATTCTGACAACACTGCTTTCTTCCCTGACCACCTCACTCATCGTGCGCACATTGGCGCGGGTGATGATGACTTCCGGTTTTTCGAGATCTTTTTCCTCGAGTCCGCACAAATCGAAACCCTTGGTTCCGTGGATAACGATATGGTGCGGGCGCAGATACGGCCCCAGCACCTGCATCATACGACGGAAACTGTTGGACGGGACGATAGGGAATATCAGGTCGCAGGAGTGAGCAATCTCGGCCATATCGGAGGTTGCACGTATGCGTGGCGAGAGTCTGGCCCCCAGATGCGTATGGTTAAGATTAATTTCAGTAACAACATCATCGCGGCGGCTGAAGAGCAGCACGTCGGAGTTGTAAGCCAGCAAGTTGGCTACAGCTGTTCCGAAATAGCCGGCGCCTACCACGCCTGTCGGGTTGAAGGGAGATTTCATGGTCAAAGCCCTCTTCTTTTGACTTCCTCCCGGATGAGTTTCAGTTCGCGACCGGCATCACCGGTCACGGAAGTATTCTCCTGCGCCCTTCTTATGAGGTATGGTATCACATCCCGTACCTGTCCGTAAGGCACATACTTGGCAACCCGGTAGCCGGCACTTGCCAGATTGAACGATATGTTGTCGCTCATACCGTACAACTGGCTGAACAGTGTGTGCGGATGATCAGCAGGAATACCCTTTCGCTCCATGATTTCAACCATAACAGCATTGCTGTCGGTATTGTGGCTGGCATTACACACGGCCATTGTATCGAGATGATCGAGACAGAAACGCAGCGCAGTATTGTACATATCATCGGTGGCCTGTTTGGATGAGTTAACGGGATTTTCGTAGCCCATTGCAGAAGCTCGTTCTCCCTCTTTTTCCATATAGGCTCCCCTCACCAGTTTCGCTCCGAGCAAGAAACCGGCTTTTTGGGCCCGATCGTAGCTGTCTATGAGAAATTGCAGGCGATCTTTCCGGTAGAGTTGAAAAGTATTATAGACCACTACCCTTTTTTTGTTATAGCGGCGCATCATAATCCAGACGAGATGATCAATAGCGTCCTGAATCCAGCTTTCCTCGGCATCGAAGAAAACACACATATTCTTGTTGGCAGCGTGGTAACAGATAGCATCTACCCGCTTGAGTACATTGCGGTATTCGATCAGTTCATCTTTGGAGAGTGTCTGGGCCGACTGGATTCTTTCAAGCAGTCCGAAACGGGCCAGTCCTGTAATTTTACTGCTGACGACAGGAACCGTTGATACAGACCGTGAGGCAAAATCAATGGCCCGGATATTCTCGTTCATGGTGTGATTGAAATCCAGCTCATTCTCCTTGGCTTCGGCGCCGTAGTCGAGAATAGTCAGGGTGTTATACTTCCCCAGCATTTCAATCGTGGGCTGGCTGTCGAGCAGCGTGGATCCTCCCACAAACTGGGGGAAGATTGTATTTTTCACGATGTAGCCGGCGGGAGGAATTCCGTTTTCAATAGCCCACAGAGCGAGGCTTGAGCCATGCTTCACAAGCCAGGGCCTGTTCATCATGGAAAACAGCCATTCTGTTTTTTTCAGTTGCCGATCCGACAAGTGAGCGAACGCCGTTTTCGTATTAAAAAGATCAATTGACATGATTTGGTCAGGTTTTAGCGGAAGCACTCAGTGGTTCCAGATTTCCCAGGCAGCTTCTGCCTGCAAATAAAGCATGCCGAGGCCATTGGCGGTTTTCGCCCCGTGAAACTTTGCAGAGCGCAAAAGTAGCGTTTCGGCAGGATTATATACGAGATCATATACCATTTGGCCCTGATGAAACACAGATTCGGGTACAGGTGGCATATTATTCACATCAGGCCAGGTTCCGAGGGGTGTGGCATTTACTATCAGAAAGGGTTTCAGCCCATGCAGGCTGTTGTAGTCAATTTCATTTTCGCCCCCGGGGGTACGGGATACGAACCGGAATGGGATACCTTTTTTACGAAGTATATATGCTACCGCAGCGGCAGCTCCGCCGGTTCCCAGGATGAGCGCCTCCCTGTCAAGGGTATCAGGAACAGGCTGTGCGAAGAATCCGGACAGGCTGTTTTCAAAGCCGGTTACATCCGTATTGAATCCGGTAAGAATGCCATTCCGGATGCGGATACAGTTCACGGCGCCGGTTTCACGGGCGGTTTCGTTCAATTCATTTAAAAACGGTATAACCGTCTTTTTGTGGGGAATGGTCACATTGAGTCCGCATAAATCGGGGTACTGCGACAGAAGTGCGGGCAGACTGGCGATATGCTCGAGCGGAAACAGGTCGTACCTGGCATCGGTTATTCCATCGCGCAGGAACTTCTCCGAAAAATATTTTCCGGAGAAAGAATGGCCTATTGGCCAGCCGATCAGAGCGAAGCGCCTCAATACAGGGGATTAAATGGCAGAAGAGAACTGTCTGAGAAAACGCACATCATTTTCAAACAGGAGCCTGATATCTCCGATCTCATACAGACGTAGTGCCTGGCGTTCGATACCCATACCGAAGGCGAAACCACTGTATTCTGTCGGGTCAATACCGCACATTTCGAGAACAGCCGGATCCACCATACCACACCCCAGAATTTCGAGCCAGCCCGTCCCTTTGGTGAGGCGATAATTCTTCTCTGTATCTGTTCCAAGCCAGATATCCATTTCAGCGGAAGGTTCCGTGAAAGGGAAAAACGAGGGTCGCAATCTGATTTTGGTGGCACCGAACATTTCCCGGGCGAAATTGAAAAGTGTCTGTTTAAGGTCTGCAAAAGATACACCCTTATCTACATATAACCCTTCCACCTGATGAAACTGACAGTGAGAGCGGGTGGAAATTGTTTCATTTCTGTAAACACGTCCCGGAGCAATAATTCGAATTGGGGGCTTGCGATTTTCCATCACGCGCGCCTGCACAGGCGATGTATGTGTACGCAGGAGCATACCGGGTGCATCCACCACATAAAAAGTGTCCTGCATATCACGGGCCGGGTGATCTTCCGGCGTATTCATGGCCGTGAAATTGTGCCAGTCGTCTTCGATTTCGGGTCCATCCACCACGCTGAAGCCCATTCTGGAGAAAATATCCACGATACGGTTCATGGTAACAGCCACCGGGTGGCGGGAGCCGAGCGGGAGGGGTTCACCCGGGGCGGTAAGGTCGAGCGTACGGATGTCGAAGGCTGATGCCTGAGCCTCGAACTGCTCTCTGAGTTCGGCGAACTTTTCCTCAGCGGTTTGCTTGACGGCGTTTACCAGTTGGCCATACTCGCGTTTGCGGTCGTTGGGCACATTGGCCATTTCGCCCATCAGGTTTTTCAGGATACCCTTTGAACCCAGATATTTTATACGGAACGCCTCGAGTTGTTCAGCGGTTTCCGGATTTTCTGCAGTAATTTCGGCCTGAATTTGCCGTGCGCTTGCGAATACATCTGACATATAGAAACAGTTTTACCCGGTTTAAAACCCGGGAATGAGCCCTTGAGCGGGGGCGATTGCGGCCATTGGCAACATTCGTCGGCACAAAGGTCATAATTTTCTGCGGGCCTCTAAAAGCCTTCCCGGTTTTTTCTGAACTTTGCGGAGTCTTTCACCAGTTATCCATCGTAATCACCCATGTCCACTAAGTCCTATTCAGCACTCAAGTACCGTCGTATATTGCTCAAGCTCTCCGGGGAAAGCCTTATGGGCGGCCAGCGTTTTGGCATTTCTGCCGATATGCTCCGGCATTATGCCGAAAAAATAAAGGAATTGCAGCAACTCGGCGCCGAGGTAGCCGTTGTTATTGGCGGAGGCAATATATTCAGGGGAATCCAGTCGGAGGCCGCGGGCATCGAGAGTGTCACCGGCGACTACATGGGCATGCTGGCTACCGTTATCAACAGCCTGGCACTTCAGAGTGCACTGGAGACCATTGGCGTACAGACACGTGTGATGACAGCTCTCAAGATGGAAAGTGTGGCAGAACCGTACATCCGCCGCCGGGCAATACGCCACCTGGAAAAAGGGCGTGTAGTGATTTGTGCAGCAGGCACAGGGAATCCCTTTTTCACAACAGACAGTGCTGCAGCTCTTCGAGCCAACGAGATCAACGCCGACGTGCTGCTGAAAGGTACGCGTGTGGATGGAATTTACAGCGCAGACCCGGAAAAAGATACTACTGCTGTCAAATTCGATCACCTGACATTCACCCGGGTTATCAGCCTGGGCCTTGAGGTCATGGATATGACAGCTTTTACTCTATGTCAGGAAAACAATATGCCTATCATCGTGTTTGACATCAACGAACCGGGTCACCTCCGCAATATCGTACTGGGAGAAAAGTACGGCACACTTGTGGAGGGCTGATTCGCCATATACTGATGAAAAACGTGCGATCAATCATCTCCTACAATATCAATGGTCTGCGAGCTGCCATAGGCAAGGGCCTCTGGGACTGGCTCGAGGCAGAGCGCCCCGATGTACTTTGCCTTCAGGAAATAAAGGCACAGCCGGAGGACGTACCCCTGCTTGAACTGGAAGCGCTTGGTTACAGACACTACTGGCGCCCGGCAGAAAAAAAGGGATACAGCGGCGTAGCTACTTTTTCACTGCTTCCCGCCGACCATGTGGCTTACAGTTGCGGGATTGAAGAATATGATCGGGAAGGAAGGATACTTCGCACCGACTTTGGCGACTGGACGCTGCTGAACTGTTATTTCCCTTCAGGCACTACCGGAGAAGAGCGGCAGGCTTTCAAGATGGTGTTTCTCGACAAATTTTTTGATTTCGCGCTGCGACTCAGAGAAGAACGGCCCAACCTGATCATAGTGGGAGACTACAATATCGCCCACAAGGAAATAGATATACACGACCCGAAAGGCAATAAAAAAAGTTCAGGCTTTCTCCCGGAAGAGCGGGCATGGATGAGCAAGTGGCTGGAAAACGGCTTTACCGATGCTTTCCGGCACAAGAATCCCGAACTTGCAGAATACAGCTGGTGGACCTTCCGTGCAGGCGCCCGGGGCAAGAACAAAGGCTGGCGGATAGACTACCAGTCGGTCAGTGATCCGCTCAAAGACAAAATCATCTCTGTTAATCAACTCACCTCCGTCACGCACTCCGATCACTGTCCGGTGAAAATGGTGATTGACCTTTAATGGCGCAATAATGTCACACTTCACCGCAAAGGAGACTGTCGGGAAGCGGATCCGCCGTATTCTTTCACAGGCTATTTATGGAGAGGAGCAGGAGTTTACCGCGGGCAGCATAGACCGCGCCATCGTCTTATTGTCCATTCCGATGATTCTCGAGATGGCCATGGAGTCCCTGTTTGCGATAGTGGATGCCTTTTTTGTGTCGAGAATAGGCGTCGAGGCAGTAGCAACTGTGGGTATCACAGAATCTGTGCTGACCCTGGTATATTCCATTGCTATCGGGTTGAGTTCAGCGGCCACGGCAGTGGTGGCCAGGCGGGTGGGTGAGGGCGACCGGGAGGCGGCCTCCCGTGCGGGCGCACAGGTCATCCTGATTGCCCTGGCACTTTCCATGTTCATCGCCATACCCGGATTCATTTATGCTGAAGACATTTTGCACTTCATGGCCTCCGACAGGAGTGTTTCTGAATCGGGTTACATGTTCACTCGCATTCTTCTTGCCTGCAACCTGCCCATTTTACTGCTATGGATGCTGAATGGTATTTTCAGGGGCGCAGGCGACGCTGCTACAGCGATGAGAGCGCTGTGGATCGCCAACATAGCAAACATAATATTATGTCCGGTATTCATTTTCGGTGCCGGCCCGATACCAGCCATGGGTGTAGCGGGAAGCGCCATAGCCACAACTATAGGCCGGTCTGCCGGCGTGGTGTATCAGCTCTGGAAACTGTTCAGTCCTGGCAGGGTGGTACATCTGACCCCCGAAATGTTCAGGCCAAAATGGAATGTGATAGGTACGCTGGTCAAAGTAGCATCGGGAAGCACGGGGCAATACCTGATCGCCTCGGCGAGCTGGATATTCATGATGTACATCCTCGGACATATAGGCAAAGACACCGTTGCCGGCTACACCATTGCTATCCGTCTGGTGATGTTTTCCATACTGCCCTCATGGGGTATGGCCAACGCGGCGTCCACCCTGGTGGGGCAAAACCTCGGAGCAGGGAAGCCTGACCGGGCGGAGCGTTCAGCATGGCGGGCAGGATATTTCAATATGATATTCACAGGAGTGGTCAGTCTGATTTCACTGCTTTTTGCACCGTTTTTTATCGGACTATTCACCAAAGATCCGGCAGTATCCGCATCGGGCATCATGGCCCTGCGGATAATAGCGGGCGGGTATGTGCTGTACGGGTGGGGTATGATCATCACACAGGCCATCAATGGAGCTGGTGATACATTTACACCCATCATCCTCAACCTGGTATTTTTCTGGTTAGTTGAGACCCCTCTGGCCTGTTTGCTGGCGCTTCGACTTGATTGGGGGCAAAGCGGTGTTTACTGGAGCATTATTATTGCCGAATCGCTCATGACCGTGGCAGCCATTCAGGTATTCAGACGCGGTAAATGGAAAAAAGCCGTTGTGTAACAACGCCTTTATACACCCTGGGTTTTCAGCGTGAATAATTTCCTGCCGGCGTAAATGGCCGCGAGACAAACAGTGTAAGTGAAAGTAGCTGTCATGGCTGATAGTTGTTTTCCTGATGAAAGGATACAAGTGAAACGAAAACCCCTGCCGATACGCTGCCTGCCGAAAGTGATTTTTTTCCGCATTGTTGAGGGCAGGCCACTCCAATGCTTTTCAATAAGTTGAAATTCATTTAATTATGCAGAAAAAGATAATTCCCGACAATTGGTGGATCTATATAATTGGAGTTGCTGCCCCATCTCACGAACAAATCTGGCAAAACCTTCGTTTTTTTGCAGTGGGGCCACGGAAGCGCCCCTGAAATCACAAGCCGAAATTGATTATTATGTCAGAAACATTTGCCTCAGCAACGCGCGGACTGCACCAAAAGGGCTTTCTCGATCTGGAAGTTGATCCCGAACTCGATCTTGTGGCCGAAATAAACAGGCTGAAGAAAGAGAAAAATGCCATCATACTGGCTCACTATTACCAGGAGTCGGAAATTCAGGATATTGCCGATTATATTGGAGACTCGCTGGGCTTATCCCAAAAAGCGGCAAATACAGATGCTGATATTATTGTATTTGCCGGAGTTCACTTTATGGCGGAAACGGCAAAAATGCTGAGTCCGCAGAAAAAAGTGCTGCTTCCCGATCTGAAAGCCGGCTGCTCACTGGCCGATTCGTGCCCGCCGGCACTGTTCCGGGAGTTTAAAAAGAAATATCCTGATCACGTGGTGGTGAGCTACATCAACTGCACAGCAGAGCTCAAGACACTGACCGATATCTGCTGTACCAGTACCAACGCTGTCCAGATCATTGAAAGCATACCCGAGGACCGGCAGATCATATTTGCGCCCGACAAGAACCTGGGCGCTTATCTGAAAAAGAAAACCGGTCGCGACATGATTCTGTGGAATGGCGCCTGCATGGTACACGAGATATTCAGCTACGAGCGCATTGTCAAGCTGCGCAACCGCTACCCGAACGCCAAATTCATTGCACACCCGGAGTGCGAAGATCATATTCTGGCCATGGCCGATTATATTGGCAGCACCACAGGTTTGCTGAAATATACGATCAATGATCCGGCTACCGAGTTCATTGTGGCCACCGAGGCAGGTATCCTGCACCAGATGGAGAAAGCGAGCCCGTACAAGACCTTCATCGCCGCGCCGCCGGAGAACAACTGTGCTTGCAACGAGTGCCCGCACATGAAGCTCAACACTATGGAGAAACTCTACCTGTGTATGGAGCACGAATTACCCGAAGTTATCCTGCCGGAGTGGGTGATAGAGCAGGGGCGCAAAAGCATAGACCGCATGCTGGAAATATCGGCAGCGGCGGGATTGGTGGGGTAAGCAAGTGTTAAAATTCTGTTTTTTTACCAACTTTGGAAACTACAGCAATATTTGGCCTCGTTTTTGTAATTCATATTGACAGCAACTGCTACTATCTCATTAACCATTCACCTGAAAAAAACTTAATCCTATGGTTATTCTCACTTGCCTGCTGCTCCTGGCGCTTGTTTTCGGAGGAAAAGCCCTCAAAGAGGCCTGATCCGAACCGCCCCGCAGCGTTTGTTAAAGACAGTAATCCCCGCGCACTGGTCCGCGCACAATCACAATCCCTTTTCTCGCCCGAATTCTTCTGACCGGAAGAATTCGGGCTTTTTTCTTCGCAAAAATCAGAATGAGCATAATGATAGCGGATTTTCCCGCAATTTTGTCGCCGAATTTACAAAACCGATATGGTATCATTCAGCCGGATATTATTGCCCAACGGATTGCGCGTACTCGTGCATGAAGACAGAAGTACGCCACTGGTAGCGGTTAACGTGTCTTATTACGTAGGGTCGCGCGATGAAAACCCCGAAAAGACAGGTTTTGCCCATCTTTTTGAACACCTCATGTTTTCGGGCAGCAAAAATGCCCCCGACTTCGACAACCCACTGCAACTCGCTGGCGGAGAAAACAATGCGTTTACCACCAATGACTATACCACTTTTTACGAGATACTGCCCGCAGCCAATATCGAAACCGCTCTCTGGCTGGAAAGTGACCGGATGCTGGCACTCAACATCTCGCGCCGGTCGCTCGATGTACAGCGAAAGGTCGTGGTGGAGGAATTCAAGGAAACTTGCCTGAATGAGCCTTACGGCGACTCCTGGCACCACCTTTCGGCCATGATGTACGAACAACATTCGTACCGCTGGCCGGTGATAGGGCTCACCCCCGAACATGTGGAAAACGCCTCTATTGATGACGTCCGCCATTTTTATCGCACATGGTACACACCGGCCAATGCCGTATTGAGTATTGCAGGAAATATTTCCGTTGACAAAGCCACAGAACTGGCAGCAAAATGGTTCGCTGATATCCCTTCACCCGCATCTCCACCGGCCAGAAAAATACAGCCGGAACCTGCCCAGTCGGCCGCAAAACGATGTGAGGTACACACCGATGTCCCGGTAAGGGCCATGTACCTTGCCTTCCGAACACCCGCAAGACTCACGCACGACTTCTACGCCGTGGATTTGTTGTCAGACATACTTGCCCAGGGACATTCGGCCAGACTTTACCGGCGACTGCTCAAGGAGCAGCCGCTGTTCTCCCAGATAGATGCCTATATAACAGCCAGCATTGACCCCGGCCTGTTTGTGATAGAAGGCCGCCCGGCAGAAGGCGTGTCCATCGAAGAATGTACGGAGGCGGTCTGGGCAGAACTCGAAAAACTGAAAGCAGAACCGATCGAAGAACGGGAGCTGACCAAAATCAAGCACCGATTCGAAAGTACAGTGGTATTTTCCGAGACCAGTGTTCTGAACAAGGCACAGAATCTGGGATACTACGAGCTGATCAGCAATGCAGAACTGATGAACGACGAATCGGATATATACCTCGGTGTTACCTCAGCAGAGATACAACAGGCTGCAAAGACATTGTTCAGGCAGGAAAACTCCGGATTACTGGTTTATTACCCGAAATGAATTCACATTGCCATACAGCAGATATCGTATCACATTGTTTTTCGCCACAATTCAAGCTGTTTTTATTCAAAATAGTTCACGACAGGCATACCTTTGCCAACTGAAATAACTCTCATCAATGGACACAATAGGCATACTTGGCGCGGGCTCCATGGGCAGCGGAATTGCTCAGGTGGCGGCAAGCGTCGGCCACAATGTCGTTATTTGCGACAATCACAGAATGGCTCTATCCAAAGCGATGAATGGCATCCAGGCCTCGCTCAGATCTTTGGTGGAAAAGGGGAAAATAACAGACTCCAATGCCTACGAAATATTCAGCAGGATCAAACTCAGCGATCACATGAGTGATTTCAGGGACTGTGCCATGGTGATCGAGGCTATTGTAGAGGATATAGAACCCAAACAGATTGCATTCAAAAGTATGGAGGCGATCGTTGGAGAGGATACTATTCTGGCCAGCAATACATCTTCCCTGTCCATATCAGCCATGGGAGCTCAGCTGAAACACCCCGAGCGAATAGTTGGTATTCACTTTTTCAATCCGGCACCACTTATGCGGCTGGTGGAAATTATTCCCGGCCTGCAGACAGAACCGACTGTACTCGAACGCGCCCGGAAACTGATTGACGGATGGGGCAAAACAACCGTTATTGCCAAAGATACGCCCGGATTTATCGTAAACCGGGTAGCGCGCCCTTACTACGGAGAAGCACTGCGTATATTTGATGAGGGCATCGCCGACGAGGCTACAATTGACTGGGCAATGCGCGATCTGTCCGGTTTCCGAATGGGGCCGTTCGAACTGATGGACTTCATTGGTAACGATATCAACTATGCCGTAACGGAAGTAGTGTTTACCAATTTCTTCTACGACCCCCGCTACCGTCCTTCCATGACGCAGAAACGACTGGTGGACGCCAATTATCTCGGCAGAAAAACCGGCAGGGGATTTTACGACTACCGGCCAGGTGCCGTAATGCCCGAGCCGAGCCGCGACGAGGCGCTCGGAAGGGAGATTGCCCTGCGTATCATCGTGATGCTGATCAATGAAGCCGCCGAGGTTCTCTATCTGCGTATAGCATCCCGCGACGATATCGAACTGGCCATGACCAACGGCGTAAATTACCCCAAAGGTCTGCTTGCATGGGCCGATGAAATTGGCATCAAAAATGTAGTGGAAAAACTGGATGCGCTCTACGTTGAGTATCTGGAAGACAGGTACCGCTGCAGTCCGATACTCCGGAAAATGGCCCGCAACGGACAGAAATTTTTCTAACAATACACGCTATGGCTTCTATTTTTACCCGCATCGTCAACGGCGAGATCCCTTGCCACAAAATCGCGGAAACCGACGATTATCTCGCCCTGCTCGATGTGCGCCCGCAGGCGTACGGACACACGCTTTGCATCACCAAAAAGGAAATTGACTATATCTTTGATGTGGAAGATGAGTTGTATCAGGGACTCTGGCTGTTCGCCAAAAAGGTGGCCAAAGCGCTTGAGAAAACAGTTCCCTGCAGTCGCGTTTGTATCGTGGTGATTGGCGAGGAGGTACGTCATACGCATGTACACCTGCTGCCATTCAACACCATGGAGGATGTTCGTTTCACCGGAAGTGCCAAGGTGCACCTTTCTCCGGAAGAAATGGCAGAACTGGCAGCAAAGATTGCTGCAGCCATGTAAGCATCTACCTGTACATCCAGGAAGTATCCCCGAAATCGTAATCAAGCAGTACTTCATCGAGGAGGGTGTCTGCCCCAACCCGGTAGCCCTCCTTCAGATCGTATCCCCACAGCTTGCCCATGGCATTCCAGTAGGCGGCGGTTGTAGAGCCACGCGTACCCTGAATAACGATATAAAAGGGCTGACGGAGTTCTTTCTCGATCATTTTGATCAGAACGTGCCCCTCTGTTCTGGTAAAATTTTTCAGCGTCTCGGTCAGATCTTCCTTCAACTCCTGATGTTCATGACGCATATATCGTCGGCGTTGCCGGCGGTTCATATTGCCCGACTCTTCCTGTACCTGATCGTACAAGTTCACGGCCCGGATAGCATAGGGATACACCTTTCTCGCCGCCCTGGCATAGCGCCAGTACTGCCGCTGCTCATCCTGATCCCTGAACTTCCGGGGCGCACTGATCTTCACCGGACGCAGAGCCATAACGAAGGTAGAGTCACCGTTTTCTATTTCAAGACGTGCCCACGCCCCACCCTGATATGCCGTTGAGTCATAGACAGGTTTCAACGCGGTCTGTGCAGACAGTCCGGAATAAAACAGTACAACCAAAACAATAGTGAGCGAGCCGTTCATGATGCCAATATAGAACGAACAAAAGTATGGGTAAGTATAGGTTCAATATCAACAAATACAGGCCGGGAAAGTATATTTTTTCATCCATGGCGTAATTCATACCCCTGAAGCGCAGTCAAAAGTATTTCATTCACCTACTTTTGCGGACAGTTATGGCAAAAAAACATTACATCCTGCCCAATGTACCCATTCACGGTATTGCAGACCGTGGCAAGGGGGTGGGCCGAAGTGAAGACGGCATTACCGTTTTTGTAGAAGGCGCAGTTCCCGGCGACGTAGCCGACGTATTCATTCAGAAAAAGAAAAAGGGGTTTGCCGAAGGTGTGGCCGACCGTATCGTGAAACCCTCCCCCGACCGGACGGAGCCATCCTGCGAGCATTTCAGTATCTGCGGAGGGTGCAAATGGCAAAATCTGGACTATACAGCTCAGCTCCGGCACAAGCAACAGGTAGTGGAAGATGCTCTGTTCAGAATAGGAAAAGTACAGATAGCTGAAATGCTGCCCATTATCGGCGCTCCTGAAATTTTCCACTACCGGAATAAACTTGAATTCGGCTTTTCAAATCGCCGCTGGCTTACAGCCGATGAAATTGGCGATCCCGATCTCGATGCCGGGCACGCTCTCGGATTTCACCGGGCAGGTTTTTTCGACAAGATTATTGATATCAAACGCTGCTGGCTTCAGGCCGAACCCTCCAATGCCATCCGGAATGCATGCCGCGCAATTGCCATGGAGCAGGGGCTTGATTTCTACGACCTGCGCGGGCACACCGGAGCGCTGCGTAATCTCATGCTGCGTATTACGACCACGGGTGAAGTGATGCTGCTGGTCAGTTTTGCCCATATCGAAAGAGAGGCCGTCAACCGATATCTGGATGCTATCCTGGAGCGTTTCCCGGAACTTGCCACACTGGTATATTGCATCAATACCAAATTCAATGATACGGTATTTGATCTGCAGATGCATACATATCATGGCAAGGGATATGTAGTGGAGCAACTGGGTGATCTGCGCTGCAAAATAGGGCCCAAATCATTTTTCCAGACTAATTCCCGTCAGGGCAAGTGCCTGTACGATGTGACAGCATCCTTTGCCGGCCTTACAGGGTCAGAAAATGTATATGATCTGTATACAGGAACGGGCAGTATAGCCCTGTATCTGGCGCATCTTTGTCGTCAGGTAGTCGGTATAGAAGAAATACCCGAGGCTATTGCCGACGCGGAGGAGAATATGCGTCTCAACAATATCAGCAACGCTGTTTTCTACGCCGGAGACGTCAAGAACGTACTGAGTCCGGAATTCGCTCAGAAACACGGGAAACCGGATGTGGTGATTACCGATCCCCCACGCGCGGGCATGCATGAGAAAGCGGTGCGCTTCCTGCTCGATCTGGCAGCCCCCCGGATTGTGTATGTGAGTTGTAACCCGTCCACGCAGGCTCGCGACCTTCAGTTGCTGTCGGAAAAATACGACGTGCTGAAATCACAGGCCGTGGACATGTTTCCACACACGCACCATATCGAGAATGTAGTGCTGCTTGAGCTTCGCGACAGGCAACCTCTTTGATTCGGGCCGGCAAACCCTGATCAGCATTTTACTTCATACCCGGTATTGTTGCATTCAAAAAGCTCTCCAGATGCTCCCGGATAATAAGGCGGCTTAATATTTTGCGCTGCCGGTCGAGCGCAAAGAGCATGGGTGTACTCGGAATGGGAAACTTGCGGTTGATGGCCTGCCGCTGATCCTGGGGAACATATACGTTAACCCACCTGGTCGGATGCGATTGCAGGGTTGACCTCCATCCTTCCTCAAGGCGGTCGAGGTTCATGGCATACACTTCCACGCCGAGCGGGTGCTGGCGTGCGTATATTTCACTCAGCACCGGTTCGTACTCCCTGCAATGAGAGCAGTTGGATTTCCAGAACATGATGACTGTAAGTTTGTTTTTGCTGCACACTTCGGCCAGAGACACAGGAGTGCCATCTGGTCCCGGGAACCGGAAGTCTTCCACAATATTGCCCGGTGTACAGTACTTCAGCGCTTCAATCATGTCTTTGGTATAACCGGGAAGCGGAGAATCGTCGGTACAATCGGGCGGATACAGCGTGATCAGGTGATTCATGCCCGGCTCGTCCATTTTGGCCAGCATTTTGTCCATCAGGAACCGGAACATGAACATATCCACCGCTTCGTTACCATTTCTTCTGGACATAAAGGCATCAATAGCGGGAATATAATCGGCTCCGAAAAGGTTGAAGTATTTGTCGAGATTACCGTAGAACACCTCGTGCTGGAGGTTACCGCCGTACTGGAAGATTATTTTATCGAGTCCGTGTTCGCGCATCCAGGAGCGGGCGTCCTGGCCTGCCGGCGCCTGCATCTGCCAGAACAGATTGGCGGCAATATCGCCGCAGAAAGTACCCTTGTATTTCTTTGCTGTTTCGGAGCAGCGTCTGTTCAGCTCATTTTCAGCGGCGACAATTTGTTCCGGAGTAGCCCTGGAGGTAGAATCCCTGAGTTTTTCCAGCTCCTTTCTTGCGGAGGCAATATAGAAATAGCCTTCATTTTCAGGAGAACTGGTGATACGGGCCGGGCCACCGTTCATCTGGCGGGCATCGAGATCGAAGAGCAGCAGAGTATCGCCTTTACCCGACTGGTGCACGATAAAATCGGCTGTTTCGTGGTATTGAGCGGCGAGTCGCAGGCGTGCCTGTGCTGTTACAGGCGGATTGACCTTGATATCAAATACGCCGTTCTGCATCTGGATAATCGCGAGTTTTTCCCATTTGGTAACATTCCAGTATTCGGCGATGGCGACGTCCAGATCGCCGGGGCGCATATTGGCCACTTTTCCACGCAGGGTGACTTGCGCCTGCGTGAAGAGCGGGAAAAAAGTGAGCAGGAGGAAGAGTTTTTTCATGTTCATATCTGCGTTCCGATTCTTTTGGTCAGTTGGGCAAATTCCTCCCATCCAAGTTGTTCGGGGCGTTTTTCAAAATAGGTATCCTGCATGAGCAATTCACTTTGGAAGAAGGGTTTCAGTGTATTTCTCAGCATTTTCCGGCGTTGATTGAAAGCCGTTTTCACCACTTGCCGGAAGAGCTGCTCATCGCAGCCGAGGTCGAAATTTTCTTTTCTGGTCAGGCGAATCACGGCGGAGAGTACCCTGGGAGGCGGGTTAAAAGAACCTCGTTCTACCGTGAAAAGATATTCGGTGCGATAGAATGCCTGAGCGAGTACGCTGGTAATACCGTAAACCTTTGAACCTGGTGGGGCAACTATTCGATCGGCCACTTCTTTTTGAAACATACCTACCATTTCCGGGATCTGAGCGCGGTAGTCGAGCAGCTTGAAGAGAATTTGTGTGGAAATATTGTAGGGGAAGTTGCCGATCAGACAGAAAGGTTTGTCTTCGAAAACCGAATGAAAGTCCAGATCCAGAAAATCCCTGAAAATCAGGTTTTCGGCGGGCCAGTCGGGGTAGTTTTTCCGGAGGTAGTCCACCATATCCCTGTCGGCTTCCACTGCGAAAGTATGATACTCTTTATGTGTGAGCAGAAATTTGGTGAGCATACCCATACCCGGGCCCACTTCGAGTACCACGCCAGTTTGGGAAGCGAGTTGCAGGCTGTCGGCGATACGCGCAGCGATGCTGTCATTTTTGAGAAAATGTTGTCCGTACGACTTTTTAGCCTGCATCAGCCATTAGTTGAGTGTGAGTGGCAAAGGTAGTCACGATTGAACTATTCTGCCGGTCTTTGCCTGCGCGGGAGGGTGAGTGAAAAGCTGCTGCCTCTGCCAGGTTCGCTTTTTACATCGACCAGCCCTTTATGGGCCACTACTATTGCCTTCACATAGCTCAGTCCGAGTCCAAAACCCTTCACATCATGAATATTGCCTGTATGGACGCGGTAGAATTTGTCGAAAATATGTTTCCGGGCCTCCTTGCTGATACCCATACCGTGATCGGTCACCGTTATTTCGAGTCCGATGGGCACATTTCGGGTACTGACAATGATATCAGGCTTTTCGGGACTGTATTTATTGGCATTATCGAGCAGGTTATGGATGACACTCGTGAGGTGTGTGGCATCAGCTTCGATGACAGGCTTGTCGGCCAGTAATTCCGTTCTGATTACCCCTTCGCGTTTTTCAACCTGAAGGCTGAAGTTATCCACTGCCTGTACGATCAGGTCGTGTACATTGACCTCTGTTATTTTAAGTTCAAAGTCTTTCTTGTCAATGAGGGCCATTTGCAATACCCGCTCTACCTGACTGTTCATCCGGCGGTTTTCCTGTCGGATAATATCAATGAAACGCCTGATTTTATCGGGATTCCCCATTACCAGCGGGCTACCGATACTGTCGGCAGCAAGCGAGATCGTAGCGATTGGCGTTTTGAACTCATGGGTCATATTATTGATGAAATCATTTTTGATTTCAGAGAGCTGCTTCTGGCGGAAAATGACCTGAATGGTGTACCAGAAGCTGAACATGATGATGCTGGTAAACACCACCGAGAGCAGCAGCATACTGAGCGACGAGCCCAGCACCAGTCGTGTACGGTTTGGAAAGTACAGAGACAGATAGCCCGGCGATTCAATATCCTGGTTAAAAAGAGACACCTTGTATGGGGAGTTGAACAGGGTGGGAGCACCTCCGTGAGACACCTGAGGGCCGCTATCTTCTACCACAAAGTGATCATTTACAATTACATAGCTATTCCGTTCCTCCGAATAGACGCCATATTGATATTCAGCATTTATACCCTTGTTTTTGATTTCCTCGCGGACGATCTTATTGAGGGCATCGAGCGGAATACGCTCAGCGAGCGGTTTGGAGTCAATAAGCTCCATGACCTTTTTGTATTCCCAGGGGTTCAGGCGGTCTTCGGCAGGCAGGCTTTCATTCTGATCGGGCAGGGCACTTGCCATTTTCCGGGCGACAAAACCGTTCATAGCCTGATCGGGAAGCCTGACTACATCTTTCATCTGAGAAATTTCGTAGTTCTGAAGACGATCGGCCACACTGTTCAGCGCTTCAAAGACGTCGTTATCAAATTTTTTCTCATTGAAATTGATGTTCCAGTTGATCCAGTATGCCTGAAGCCCGATGATACCAACAAGGGCCAGGCTCATCAGGCCGATAATGAGTTTGATACGGGTTGCGTTCATGATTGTTCGGATGTTACAACGGGGTTATTGGCAGGTAACAGGCGTTGAAAAAGCCAGCCCAGCAACATAACGAGTCCACAGCCCAGCGGATTGTACCAGAGAAATGCATCTTTGCTCACGCCGAAGAAGAGCGCAACGACAATGATTTCTGTGATGACTGCCGCCAGCAAAACAGCCCTTCCACCCACTTTTTTCAGGAAGAAAGCGGTGAAGAAAATACCGAGTATGGTTCCATAAAAAAGCGAACCAATCATATTCACTGCCTGTATGAGGTTTTCCGAAAGTGCAGCAAACATGGCGAAAAGGACGATAAATACTCCCCAGAAAGCTACCGTCCACCTGGATATCTTCAGATAATGTTCATCGGTACGGCCAGGGGCAATCAGACGCCGGTAGATATCGGATACGGCAGTGGCCGACAGTGCACTGAGCTCGGAGGCCGTGGTACTCCACGCTGCACAGAATATCATGGCCAGCATCAGCCCGACGAGGCCCCGGGGTACGTGCCCCAGAACAAAATTGATGAATACAAAGTCTTTGTCTTCCGATTTGGCGCCGTTATTGGCAGCACTGATGATGGCTTCAGCTTCGGAGCGAAGTCCCACGCGCTTTTTTTCCAGCTCCCGGATATCATTTTCGGCTGCCGCAAGGGCTGCCCTGTCAGATCCGGCTGCCGCAGCAGAGAATACGTCCATGGCAGCCTTTTTGCTGATGAACAAAGCAGAGTCCTGCAATACAAGCTGCTTGTATGCTGCTTCGGACGGAGTGCCTCTGATCAGGGCCACATTGGCATTGTTGAAATGCAGCGGAGGCTGGTTAAACTGAAAAAATACCCACACCATGACACCCACGGCCAGTACCAGAAACTGCATGGGGATTTTGATAAATCCATTGAATATCAGTCCGATACGACTCTCGCGGAGAGATTTGCCGGAGAGATAGCGCCCCACCTGACTCTGATCGGCGCCAAAGTAAGACAGAAACAGGAAGGTAGAGCCCAGCAGGCCCGACCAGATATTATATCTGTCCTGCCAGTGAAAAGACCAGTCAATTACCTGTGTTTTCCCGGTTGCGCCAGCAATTTCCCAGGCTTCAGAAACACCGATACCTGCGGGCAGATTGTGTACGATCAGGATAAAAGCCAGAACAAGGCCACCCAGCATTACGCTCATTTGCAGCTCCTGAGTACGGCTTACAGCGGCACTTCCGCCTGAAACTGTATAGAAAACCACAAATACAGTCATGAAAATATTCGTCACTATCAGATTCCACCCGAAAACGGCACAGAGAATAATACTGGGTGCCAAAATACTGATAGAGGCCGCCATCCCCCGCTGGATCAGGAAAAGCGCTGCCGTGAGCGTGCGTATTCTGATATCAAAACGCTGTTCGAGGTATTCGTAAGCGGTGGTAACGCGCAACCTGTAATAAACAGGCAGTACAAACCAGGCCAGGAAGAGCATGGCAATAGGCATGCCGAAGTAAAACTGCACGAACTGCATTCCGTCAGAGAAAGCCTGACCGGGAGTACTGAGGAAGGTGATGGCACTGGCCTGCGTAGCCATGATACTCAGGCCGATAGTCCACCAGGGCAGATCTCTCTTGCCAGCGAGGAAGTCGTCGCTGTCGTTCACAGAATTCCGGCTTTTCCGGATGCCATACAGAACAATGAGGCCCAGCGTGCCAACAAGAACAACCCAATCGAGCAGGTGCATTTTCAGACAAGTTACTACCGACAGCAACGAATTCAGCGGATTTCGCCGACAGTTGTATCAGTACAATGAGGTATAAACAAGTGCGCCGATCACGATGAGGAAGAACAGCCACGCCCAGATGCTGAGGCTGTTTTCGCGCCACACATTGAAAAGTTTCTCCATCATATTACGCCAGTCGAGCTCGCGCCCCTTGTAACGGGTAGCGGGCTCATGGGCGAGTACGAAGAAGCGTGGCAGTCCCTTCCGGGCCTGATCACCGTGCTTTGACATCACCATAAAATCGTTATTAAGAAAACGGACGTCAAACAGTTCACTTCTGACACCCATTTCCACCACCAGGCTGTTGTATTCACCCAGCTGCTTCCAGCCACCCCTGGTCAGGTTGCCATCCACAGACAGAATATACTCACCTCCGGGGTTGAATATGTGCAGGATAGATTCATGGAAGCCCTCATCCTGACGGATTTCCTTCCACCGTTTTCCGAGCCAGAAATTTCCCTCCCTCAGGTCTTCCCCATAAGGAATGATTTTGGGCAGGATATAATCCAGATGTTCATTGATATCGCCCAGGTCCTGGGGAAGATCGGGGCTTAATCCTTTTGATATTTCCGAGAATACCGACATATCCGAAAGATGCTGTTACGGTTTGAAGGCCGAAAATTAGGCCGTTATTTCGATATCTTTACTTTTGCAGGCATGAAACGAATACAAACTTCTTCCTGTGGCGTTATTGCAGTTCACACGCATGGCATTTCAGGCGATTCCGGAGCCACACCGCTGGTACTTGTTCACGGTTTCTGCGAGGACTCTTCTATATGGGATAACATGTTGCCCGGACTGAGCGCTGTGCCTGTAATTGCACTGGACCTGCCCGGTTTCGGCGGGTCAGATTTGCCGGCTGAGGCCAGTATCGGATATTACGCCAGTGCGGTGATACAGGTACTGGATGCGCTCGGAGTATCGCGTTGTTATCTGATGGGGCACTCACTGGGCGGGTATGTGGCACTTGAAATACTGGCTGACCACGAAGACCGGCTGGCTGGTATGGGTCTCATGCATTCACATCCGCTGCCCGACGGACCAGAGCGGCTGGAGGTGCGGCAGCGGGGCATAGAATTGATCCGGTCGGGCAGGAAAGACCTGTTTGTTGCGCAGCTGTTTCCCGGCTTGTTCGCGCCAGCGTATGTACAGGCGCACCCGGAAGTAATTCAGGCGCTGGTCGAAAACGGCCGGCGGCAACCGGCAGAAGGTATCACAGCCGCCCTTGAGGCCATGATGAGCCGCAAAGACCACCGGGATACGCTGAAAACGGCTGCCTGTCCGGTTATGTTCATAGCTGGCATGGAGGATGCACTCATCCCTGCCGCTGTTACCTGGAGTTCGGCATTGCTCCCCGGCATAGCCCGGGTGGAGATGCTGCCGGGCGTTGGGCATATGGGGATGTTTGAGGCGCAGGAAAAGCTAACTGATGCGATCAGGGCGTTTTTGGAGTGATCAGGCCTTCTTGTCACCTGTCATCTCTTCCTTTTCAATCAGATCATCATATTTTCCGGACTCCAGATAAAATGAGCCAGGGCCGGCCAGGTAAGCCCGCCAGAAAAGCGCAATTGCCAAAGATGCCCAAAACGGAGCAGTCAATACAGTCAGTGCGATCAATATATGGCGGCATCCGAAACTGATCGACCCAAAGTTCAACAAATCGTTACAAGTAAGCACTCCGGACAATGTATATATTCCGTAAACCAGGGCAAGCACAAGACCTGTCGGAACCAGAAGTGTAAGAATCCGCCTGTGTATTGGTGCGATGTGGTACCACTTGAACAAAACCTTGCTGCTATGTTCGAGAAGTTTAACCAGTTTGGCACTTTTATGGGGTTGCTCCATCACCTGGCTGATTTTCTTGAACTCAAATTTCCCCGAATCAGGTTTTTTACTCCTGATCAAGTCAAACTTTGCATCTTCGAGCATTTTATTTGTCTGAACATAGGCGCTGTACATGAGAGCGTGTGCCTCTGCATCATGAAAGCTGTCGAGATCAGTACGTATTTTTGAGAGCGCATCCTGTACTTCATAAGGAATCCCATAGTTAGTCAAATCCTCTTCCTGTCCGGCTTTCCCCGGGCGAAGAACACGTTTGGATGGTTCATCGCTGTCTGTCCAGTTAACCGGATCCTGATGAAGATCCTTTTTCAGGTGTACAAGCCCGAGCGCCCTGATCTGTGTGGCATTCTCCCTGGCTTTCAGGTCGAGCAACTGACCTTCGCGCATACGTTCCTGAAAAATAAGATCAGAGCGCATAAACACCGGAATCTGACCAGTAGCGAAAGTATCCGAATCAGCCATCTGTGCGCTGGCATCACTGACAATGACAACCTTGCAATCCTGGTCAAGAATCGAAGTAATTCCCTGGTTGTCGTGAACACCTCCATCCACGAGTTGAACATCCACACCGGGATACAGCCCGGGCATACTCACCGGAGCGAAGAGGGCTGGCACACAAGAGGAGGCGCCGACCGCACGCCCGAGGCGAAATTGCTTATAACTATCAGGCGCCTGGTAATAATACATTCGCCTGAGGCGTTTTTTTACATCCACATCCTGACGAATATTGCCGGGTGGTTCACCCATCCACGAAACAGTGAACTGCCAGTTGTGACCAGTATTGAGTGTGGTGGCGTTCAGCACCAGCATGGGTATTTTATCGCGGCGAGTCCAGTTATCTGTTTTGGGGTTGAAGTGTGCGAACGGATTTATTCTCAGTTCGTTTATATGTATGGGCTCTTCCGAACCAGTTGCCTTGCTGTACAGGTACCGTTCATACATCTCTCCCAGTCGGTGTGTTCTGGTATATTTTTTTTTGAAGAGCATCTTCATATTATCCCGGAAATCGGAGAAGAGACGGGAGCGGATGTTTTGTTGAACACCCTCCAGAAAAGTTTTTTCCATTTCTTCGATAATAGCAATATAGTCCTCATGTTTCAGTGAAACATTGTCACTGTTGTATCGCCTGCGCAGCAGCAAATAATAATAAGCACCGAGGATGGAACCTCCCGACACGCATGACAGTACCTCGACGTGGCGCAGCATATCATGTTCTGCCAGGCTGGCCATTACACCAATATGATAGAGGGATGCTCTGAACCCGCCACCAGAGAGTGCAAGCCCCATTTTGCTGTTCAATGTTTTAATATCAATCTGACCTTGTTTGTCCGGGAACAGTATCTTCAGACATTCATCAGCAGCATTGAAAATCCCGTTTATTTTAACCAGATCTTCACTGTTCAGCTCATTCAGCGATCCGCTTTTTTTGATTTCTCTGACTTGCAAATCGGCCAGCCATACGAGTTGTTCACCAGTCGTGCGAAGCTGCCAGTGCAGATTCACTTTTTTACGGCGTTGCAGTTCTGCTTCGTTGCTGACACCTTGAGTACTGATGTCCCAGTCAGCCATGATTTCACGGTAATACAGACTTAAAAATGCTTTGGCCCTGGAGTACATCCCCAATCCGAAAAAGGCCTCAGCAATGGTCGCAGGGGCCCATTTCCGGTTAATGGAACTGGCTATCAGCCTGTCTGTTTCCTGCTCTGTATCTTCTGCTGATTCTGGATCGAGTCCGGTCAGTCGCCTGATAATTTCACTCCTGACCAGATGGGCTGTTCTCATTCTTTCGGTACTGGATCTCGATATTTTTGATTCAGGAATACCGTCTGTCTGTTCCAAACGCAGGCATGCAATCAGATCACAGACGAAGGCATAATTAATAGCGCAGTAGCCGGCATCGTCGCCCTTGAGTTTTTCTCTGTCTTCCTCCTTCTGCTGTTCCGGGTATTCATTTTCCCACACTTCCATGCCCTTCCGGTAGAAGTGTTCGGCGTAGAGGATATTGCTGAACAGGTTATCGTATCGCCATTTGCGTTTGAATACAGCAGCAGTAACTCCGAGGTACTCGGACGAGTCGAAACTGTCGAGGCGGGCGATAACGCTCTCTCTGGTGGTACCGGGAGAATTGAGACTGGGAATACTGGCCAGCTGATCGAGTGCAGCGCTGTATTTGATATCGGAAGGCAGATCCGGGTCTTTATACAGGCATACGGCCAGTTCCTTGCGCCAGAAAGGCACATTGGGTTCCTCGTCAATCATCCGGAAGAAAAGTTCGGAAGCGAGATTGAATTTGCTCTCATTTTTGAGACGCTTTGCCAGTTCCTGCATGTAGAGCAGGTCCATTTTTTCTCCGCGGATGATTGACTTGGCTGTGTTTTCGAGGGTAGATCCGTCCATCAGGCGGATTTCCTCTTTTATCTGGTCTGTATTCATGTTTCATCTGGCAATTTGGGTCAAAAGGTTATTTTTTTGTTTTCAGCTTTTCAAATACATACTGGCCGAGTTCCTGCCCGCATTTCAGGCCAGCCTCATTGCCGCTGCGGTAATGGATACCACCATACATACGGCTTATGCCTACTTCATCGGAAGCCTGTCGGAACGACTGGTAAGTACGGGGATCTATACCAAACTCCATTTCGGTTGAGTCGGTAAAGGTAAAATTATCTCCGTAAATATTGGTAAGAACAGTAGCAGCAGCGCTGGAAATAGTGCTATGCCCACTGGTATGTTCGGGGAATGGCGGTGTCTGGATAAGCGGCCTCCATTCCGGATCAATATACTGATTGATATAGGACTCCGGACGAATCAGATTGTACTTGTACTTGGCGTGCCAGCACGCGATAAATCCGTCGGCCAGAGAAGTGGCTACCAGTGCGTACGTTTCTGCCGATTTCATGATATCGGCATTGGCCTTTCGGCAGGCGTGTGCGGCGATATTCATCCAGTGACCGCCGGGGCTGATTTTCTTTTTGGCAAAGGCGATATGACCGCTCACTTCCATGGCGAACGGATTGTCATCCCAGTACCAGCCGGTTGCAATCTGGTCTTCTTTTTGGGCTTTGACGATTTCATAAACCTCCATGGCCTGTTTGTAAAATTCGCTTCCTTTTTGTTTGCTGAAGGGTACGGGAGGCTCTACGGAGAACTGTCCGCTGGAATCAATCACCCAGGTACGAATTTCGGACCAGTGAGGCTCAAGTGCATCGCCATACGCCGGGGGTGTCGGGCGCCAGCGGGCAGGATCGTCTACTTCGATCGTGAATTTGGGAGCACTTCTGGTTTGTGCGTAGTTGTCGGATTTTGACCAGGCGAGTATATGTTTTGCCACAGCTGCTCCGTAATCCATGGAGCGGTTATAGACATCCTTCGGCATCTTCATTGCCTTGAACTGGGTGAAGAAGTCATCTTTCAGATCCTCCATATCGCCCTCTGAAAAGACGAGTTGCTTACCCACAATGAGCAGCGCGTTGGCGCTGGCCAGCGGAAAACAGTATTCTTTCCCTGCTTCGGGCTGCGGGCATGGTGTGAGCCCCCTGAGCTGTCCGGCAAGCGTCTGATATTCGGGATAGCCCGGCACGAGGGCTTCGTAGGCAGCTACGGCCGAGTACGCATATATCCTGGAGGATACCGGGGGAGCGAAAATATCATGCCGGATGATATCGGTAATTTTGCGAATACCTGCGTGAATAAATTCCGGATTGGCGGCCTTCTGCTGGTAGTCCTTGCTGGTGGTTTCGCAACTCTGTGTCAGGAAGAGTACGCCTGTTACAAGGAGTGTAAACAGGATTTTGTGATTCAGTTTCATAAGCTGGATTTGTAAACGGTTTGCGCCGGCGATCTTGCCGACGCACATTCGCGCAAACTTAATGCGATACTCATTAAAAATTACTTAGAGCGTGTTCAGGATTTTCTGCCGAGGGCAAAAACAAGCATATTTTTTGTCAGTTTTTGCCTTTCGAAGGCGTATAGCCGCAGCTGCGCAACTGAAAAAAGATGAAAAATGGCGAAAAAGCGCCTTGTTTTTATCTTCGACAGAAAGTCCCGGATACACAATCAGAAGTTTTTCCACATCATACTCTCCACTGGCTTGTCGCTTCGCTCATTGTACTTGGCGTTGGGCTTGCGGTTGTAATAGTTTTCAATCAAACCCTCTACGGCGAAATAGATCAGTTGCCCGATGGGCATTCCCGCGTACACGCGCACAGGTTGTACACACGAAATTTCGAGCGTCCAGTAGTTGCAGAACCCCACATCGCCCTTGCCTGCCGTGGCATGGATATCAATACCAAGACGCCCGACACTGCTTTTGCCCTCCAGAAAGGGCACAGAATTGTGTGTTTCCGTATATTCTTCGGTAACTCCAAGGTATAAAGTGGCGGGCTGAAGCACAAACCCCTCTTCCGGTATTTCCAGGTAGCGCACCTTGTTGTGTTTACGCGCGTCAAGCACCGTATCCTCATACAACGCCAGCCAGCGCCCGAGATGAACGTCGTAAGAGTTTGTGCCAAGACTTTTTCTGCGGAATGGCTCGATGACAATCTGCCTCTCTTCGATGGCTTCCAGTATTTTTTTATCACTCAGAATCATAATCTTCCCGGGTTCAAAAGTTACAGGTTTGTTGAAAAAGGTCGTAAAACCCTGTTAATGCTGTTTAAAAGTGCAAAAATACCGTCATTTGTGTCAGATTTATATTTTTATGACGGCAACTGAAAATATACCTGGTTCCCGGGTATAACTTTTATCAGAAAATTTTGTTGTTTGAAGGTGGATTGAACGTCCCGCCTCCTGTACGTCATGAAAAAAACCCTTGTTCTTGGAGCTACTCCCAATCCTGAACGCTATGCCTGGCTTGCAACGGAAAAATTGCGCAGGTATGGCCATGAGGTAGTACCGGTCGGAATCAAAACAGGAAAAATTGGTGACCTGGAGATCATAAACGGACAACCAGCGGTATCCGATATTGATACGGTAACGCTGTATCTGGGCCCCGAAAGACAGCGGGAATACTACGATTACATCCTCTCCCTGAAGCCAAAGAGAATTATTTTCAACCCCGGAACCGAAAATGATGAACTGGCAACCCTCGCAGAAGCGAACGGTATCGAAACCGTTGAAGCCTGTACCCTGGTGATGCTCTCCATCGGAAATTATTGATCCGTCATTTTTTTTGTTTTAAACCAGATTGGCGCATTACTTTTGCCCAACGACTGAAGTATGTCGCTACCCACACAATTTGAAACACGCGCAAGCGGTAAACTGCTTCTGACAGGCGAGTACTTCGTCCTGGACGGAGCGACTGCGCTTGCCCTGCCCGTTCGATACGGACAGCGCCTGGTGGTGTCTCCCACCCGCCCTTCCGGACTTTTCGCCTGGAACAGCCGCGATGAACATGGAAATCCGTGGTTCAGTGTCGAATATGAGCTCCCCTACCTGAGCGTGCTGGAAACTTCCGACAGAAGTATCGCCGAGATGCTTGCATCCATTATACGCGAATGTCAGCGTCAGAATCCGCTGTTTTTGTCAGGCCTGGAGGGACTTGAAGTGAACACCCAGAGTGATTTCCCGCGCGAGTGGGGATTAGGCACCAGCAGTACCCTCATTGCGGCTATTGCCCAATGGGCAGGAGTAAATCCTTATCCGGTACTCGCAAGCACTTTCGGTGGCTCCGGATACGACCTCGCCTGCGCCTACGCAACTACGCCACTCCTGTATCGTCTGGATGGAGGGGATCCTGTTATCAGGCCTGTCTCGTTTGATCCTGATTTTTCCGACCGACTGTTTTTTGTCTATCTGGAAAAAAAACAAAATTCCCGCGAAGGTATAGCCCGGTACCGTGAGCGTTCAAGGGACATAAAAGGGTACCTGCCCGAGGTGTCCATACTGACGGAGCGTATCCTGAATGCTGAAACGCTCGGAGAGTTCGGTGCGCTCGTGCGCGAGCACGAAACCCTGGTCGGCGAGGCGCTGGCTTTCCAACCCGTCAAAAACCGTCTTTTTCCGGATTTTGAAGGTGAAATTAAAAGCCTGGGTGCCTGGGGAGGCGACTTCGCCCTCGTTACCAGTCCGGGATCGGAGGAAGATACGAGAGCCTATTTTGCTGCCAGAGGATACAATACCATACTCCGCTGGAATGAAATGATGATTGACTGACCATCCATCTCCCGGTGTGCAGCCGCTATCCTGTTCAGACGATAAAGCGGCCCGATGATTCTTTTTTCCCGTCAATAATCACTTCATAGAAGTAGATACCATTGCTCAGTGTGTTGGGCCAGCTGAGGATACTCTCCCCGTGCAGCTCGGGACTGTGTTCCAGTTCCGCAACAAACCGCCCCATGCTGTCGTATATTCTTATCTGTACGAAATCCCGCGCATGCAGGTACATGCGGAAGTTGATGTCTCTGCCCAGGGAAGGGCTGGGGAATATCTGAGTATCAAAGCGGTCTTTTTCAACATACTCACCCAGATACAATTCTCTGGCAGCGTTGTCCATCCATGCCAGTCGCAGTCTGATCCAGTCTCGCAGGTAGTTGAGGTGACCGTTATAAGAACCACAGCAGTAATAGTTGGGCCAGGTCCAGACGTTCAGAATGGGCCAGCGCTGAAAGTTGCGATACTGACTTTCCTGCAGCACCTGACTGAGCGAATCGAGTACGCCGTAGATGGTCTCGTCGCTCAGGGCATCCTTTCGCAGTTCGTACCAGCGGTCGCGCAGCTGTTTTTTATACTTCGGATCCTGCCACATCCGGGTCCAGAAGAAGTGGTTCAGCCAGCCGTCACCCCCGCAGACGAAGTTCATGTCAATGATCTGCCATCCATAGGGCAGTTCGGCATTGCAGTAGTTGGCATTTCCGAATGCGATATTGAAGTCCCATATCGGACCGGCGTGGAGGAGCGGGTCAACATCATCGCGAT
>JBDLWO010000233.1:0-24989 GCA_039804245.1 Bacteroidota bacterium | reverse complement strand
CCCGTTGGTGTCACCGTCAGGGTCACGGGCGCACCCGCACACACGGGAGAGCTCGCCGTAAGTGAGAGGGCAGCCTTTGCCTCTGAACGGAAAACCACCGACCGGGAACCACTGGCAGTACAGCCCTTGCTGTCGGTTACCACCACCTGGTAACTGCCGGCCTTGCTGGCTGATGCCGCAAACGGAGCCGGATCTTCCTGGCTGGAAATGAAGGCATCGGGGCCTGTCCAGGAGAAGGTGTAGGGTGCCGTTCCGCCGGATGGTGAAGACAGCAGACTGATCTGATCGCCGATACAGACGAGGGACGAGGATCCCGCCAGACTGACGGTGGGCGACTGGTTGACTGTAATACTGGCCACACCGGTGCACAACACGGCATTGGTCACCGTCACAGTGTAAGTGCCTGCAATCGTAACCGCTATACTTGCCGTGGTTTGTGCCGTACTCCACAGGTAGGTACCCCCTCCGGTGGCAGTTAGCAGGGTGGAAGTAGTCAGGCAGGTCTGTGTGGCACCCCCGTTGATGGTTGGGGCAAAGTTCTCCACCGAATTGTTGGTAATAGTGACCAGCAGATTGAGATCAGCTGTCAGGTTGTTCGTATTGGTGACACGGATAGTCACCTCATACACGTTATTGGCGTCGGCATCCCCCGGCAACTCAAAATCAGGTGTAAAGCTGTTCCAGCCGAGCTTTCCCGTGGTGGCGTTTATGCTGAATTTCGACTGGTCGGCTCCACCTGCAATGGAATAGGTCAATCCGCTGCCTTCGGAAAAATTTGGATCGTAAGACTGGGCATCATACAGTTCCAGACAGGTATTTTCCTGAAAATTCACGGCAGATGCGGAAGTAAACGCCGGGTTGGGGCTATAAAAACGCGTATAACTGGCCGTAGCTGTGTCGCGACGCGAATTCAGGTTGGGATACGGACAATCCCAGACCATATAGTTCACCGGAAGGGTACCCAGCCAGTCGTTGTCATTGATAGCAATACTGACTACTCCGGCCGGGTTGATGGTGGGCGTAAGTGGACAAAACTGCACGAGATACGGCGAGCCGGATGTTCCGGCCGAGCCACCTGACACAAAGGCCAGGCTGGTTGGCAGGGTGTAGAGATACTGCCGGGCAGCATCATAAAATTTGAAAGTAATGTTCCCCGTACCCAGATTGGCCAGCGTGAGTGTATAGGTAATATTGGGTGCTGTACCGGACGGGCCAGCCTTGCCGATAAGCGTACTGCCCCGGAAGGCAGCCAGTTCGGCACCCGATCCTGCAAGCTGTATATCATCGAACAGAGGCCGCGCAATCACCGTCATCGGACCGGAGCCCGGCGGCGGGGCTGTCCAGCCCGGATTGGCAGTTGTACCGCTGAAAGGCGTGACATAATAGTCGAAGGCCCGGCACGATCCGGAGAACACCAGCGAGTTATCGAGATCGTAGTCCGTGAACTGTTGCCCCGTATTCCGGCTCTGTGAAGGAATGGTATTCAGAACAGGGGCAGCGTAGAAAGCATTCACCGTAAATTTCGGTGTAACTGCTGCACTTTTCATGTTGGAGGTCTGCTCCGTGGCAATCACCCGCACCGTATCCGTGCCCGTCCAGGTACCCGACACCGGAGTAACTGTAAGAATAGAACCACTGATGGAAGCCGACAGATTGGCGCCGGCAACCGCAGAGTAAGTGACCGGATCTCCGTCGTCACTAACCAGATAAGTTGCCAGATTTATCGTCTCGAACGGTATCCCCACCAGTGTGGTGTCGTTGGGAATGGTGGTCAGTTGAGGCGGCAGATCCGATGTATTGTCAACCATGATCCAGTACGGCGACGGGATATCGCCCACCAGTGCATTGGTGGTAAAAGGCAGCGACTGCGTGGAAGTATAAACCGCGTCATTGGGCTGGTAATACACTTTGAACTTCAGGTTTTCGCCACTCGCCACATTGGAATAGACCGTGACGAAATAGAACATATTCCCCGAGACATCCACCGGGGTGGCTACCCCGCGGAGTTCATTGCCCACAAACACCCCGACAATATTGCCGGATGCGTTGGTGGGTACACCCAGGTACTGTACCCGGGCGATAATACTCATGTTGAACTGATAGGCTCCCGGATCAACCGTCCAGTTGGGAGGTGTCACGGGTTGTTCCGCACGCAGGTAACCCGTCGCGAAGACCAGTATAATACCAATGAGCCATGTACCAGGCGACCAGCAGATCGCCCGTGTACACATGGCCTCGTATAGAGAGGTGTGTTGTGTCATGATTTGAAAATTTCGCAGTGAAAAGACGGATTTGCCAGCCTATCGCTGAATCATTACTTTGCGGATAGCCATTCCGGCATCCGTTTTCAACTTGACGAAATAGACACCTGGCTGTAACGGAACTCCGCTGTAAGATGTACCTTTCCATTCGATAGCATTCATACCCTCCTGTCCGTAACCCTCGAAAAACGACACTGTTTTTCCGTTCAGATCAGTCACTGTGATGTACGCCGGCGATGCCTGTTTCAGGGCAAAGCGGATTTCGGTGGACTGGCTGAACGGATTGGGCCTGACATCAAGACTCAAACCATCGGAGAGCACATCTTCTGTGCCCGATAGTCCACTATACGAGAACGGGAAAGGAATGTCCATGCTGCCCTGATGGTTATCAGCCGTGAAGAACATGGTCTGAGCGAGTTCGCGTATCAGGCCGTTATCACTGTCATACAGTTTGAAACTGATCGGATCGCCGTTGTTGTTGGAGTAATAGGTCAGGAAAAACAGATAGCTGTTCAGCGGCTCCACGAACATGGCCTGTGCCGAGCCGCGCACCTCATCACCTACAAATGCACCCAGTTCCATGGAGGCACCTGTCAGGTTGTTTCCGTTCACTCCGAGCATACCAATGAGTGTGGCGCTGCTTTCATACTGCGACGGATCCACCGTCCAGAATGCCGGCATATTACCGCCCCGGTTTGCAGCATGGCTGCCGTCTCCGATCAGGCCCTGAGGCGGATAAGTCAATTTGGCGCCTGCAACACCCGATCTGGTCAGTTTGAGCTGGTAACCATACGGGGGCATCATATACTCCAGATTGCCCAGCCAGCCTGTATAAACCGGGTTGACGATATACTGGGCGAACCCTGTTCTGCTCTTGATCAGGTCACCGGCCTGTATCACACCATCCGTACGGAGTTTAGACAGGGCGCTGTTCACGGGCAGCGAGAAAGACGGAAGGTATCCGATCCAGTTCCAGCCTGTTTTCACATATACCGACATGGTATCCGGCAGGCAAAGACCGAGCATTTGAATGGTATCAGCTCTGTCGGCCCGGTACTGGTACATCTTCCGGTTATCGAGGGTGGTCAGAGAGCCCACCCAGGCAGATCCGAAATAATTGGCAAACTGCGTCTGACTCTTCACCAGGTCGTTGGCAGGATATTTCAGGCTGCTGAGTGCCGTATTGATGGCCGGGTTGGGGAACGCCAGATTGAACGATATCCAGTTCCAGCCCGGCGTGACCGGTATTTGCCGGAGCACCATACTGTTGGTCGTGGCCGTGGCGGGCGCATTGGCGTCGCCATTGATACCATCAGGGATGAAGCCATAGCTTTCAGCTACTGTACCGTAAAGCAGGCAGGCGGAGGCATCCCAAATTTGCAGACTGACCGGTTTGTTCAGGTCGGCAGCCGAGCCATAGACTGTGAGGTATGCGAGATATACATTATTGCCGGGATAACTCACCTGCGGTACATACTGCACGTTCGCGCGGCCGCGCAACTGCCCGTCAATGAATGCGCCGACAATATCCTCCTCATCCGTGGAGATTGTCCCCTGTACATTAAGCTTCAGCACCAGATTCATGCTGCCTTCGAACTGGCCCGGGTCGAGCGCCCACGCGGGCGGACTGCACACCACGCGCACACCCAGGGGAATGCGCTCGTCGCCACCCATAAAGGCCAGCGGGGGTGCCACGCCCGTCAGGGTGCGAAGCGTGACCGAGTCCTGCCAGTATCCGAACGCCAGTGTGGAGTCGGCAGTGAAACTGATGGCGCGAATCTCGTTGGGTGCCAGCGTACCGGTATTCGGTACCACATGTACCCAGTCGGGGTAATCCCTGATTTCAAAAGGCACCGGATAGCCGCCGCTGTTGTGGATATTGACCTGAATTGTTTTGGTATTCTCCATTCGCTTGGTCATGCCCACCGAGTCGGTGAGCCAGGCCAGTTCATTGCGGTTGACATAGAATTCGGGGACTTTGTTGAGCCATTTCATGGGATTATTCCCGGTATTGTTACCTACCAGATCTTCCAGATCTTTCAGTTCCAGACGCAGGATTTTATTCTCCATAAATTTGTTCAGCACATTTGGAACGATAAATATCTTGTTCTCATAGGCTGTTACCGTTACGTCAATCTGCCCGGTACCGGCTAGTGGTTCTGTGTCGAACAGGTCCACCTTGCCAAACGGATTACCGGTTGGCGGGGCAAAACGGGATGTATTGAGCGGCTTGTCGAATGTCACAGATATTTCATCTCCGATATTGTAAACACCATCGGAGGGTTCAAATGCCACAATTTTGGGAGCATCGCGGTCAATACGGATGGGTATATAATACGAGCTTCCCTCCATACCTGCAGCAGGGCCACCGCACACAGAAATGGCGCGCAACTCATATTCTCCGTCAACCAGTCCGGCCGTTTCCCATTGGAATGTAGTGGAAATGGGTCCGAGCGTATCTGGGTTTGGGCTGCCGCTCCAGGCCAGATAATCCGGATTTTTGCTGTTCCAGCGCTCGTGCGGATTAGAGCCCGTGAAAGTGGCCGGCGCCAGAATATTTGTCCAGATACCATTTCCGTCGGCGCGGCGGTACTGTACCCTGATTGCCTGGAAATTCGGATCAATCAGACTATAATTATTTACAATGATATCGCGGACAGTGGAATTGGTGGGTGTAACAGCCAGATCATTCCGGAGAATGACATAATTATTGCGGGGGTAGTCAATATCCACCTCGCTGCACGGGCGCACAAAGTTGACACTGATATTCTGACTAGTGAAGGCGAGTTGGTTGAAAGTATCGGTCTCACAGCCGGACGAAAATCCAATTACCAGATCTTCATAAATGTACTCTACTGGCCCTCTTTCTACCGTAATGGTAGCTTCCACGGACTTTTGACTCTCAACTGAATAACTTGCATCACTGTTCAGTACGGCTCCATTTAACTTTATAACTGCACCATGGGGATTATCTTCATTACTTGCAGAAAGATTATAGGACCGCGTTTCATAAGTCTGGCTGTTATTTCCCAGATTGAACCTGAATACGGCTGCCTCTTTGGACGGTATATTGATAGCCTCGAGCGGATATCCTGCGACAGGCTCCAGTAACGGTTTGTCACGCGATGCCGTACCCTTTTCCCAGGGACAAGAAGATTGGCCTGATTTGATTTTGAATACCGGGGTTCCAAAAACGGGATCATTCAGGATATCCACGCTGAACGCATCACCGGGATCATCATCGGCAAGAACATATCCCGTTGTTGTTGCTTTTGACTTTGAATTCTCGTTATGAAATGTTTCATTGAAAGCTACTTCAGTCGTCAAGTCAAACTCGAAACCAAGTCCTGCTATTGAAAGATTGATTTTTGTAAAAAGGGACACAATCTCCTCGGCAACATCATCAGAAGCTTCATAGTCATCTCTCGAACTGGTAATTGAGCCCTCATAAGTGGTGCCTGCATCAAAGGATACATTACTTTCAAACTTTGCTGAATTTTTGGTCTGATTATTCAATTCGATATAGTCCTTCCACAACTGGCTGGATTGGCGCATGATGTTGGCGCTGTCCGTTTTCCCCACACCATCGTAGGCTATTGCCAAAGTGCCAAGGTACGGAATCAGGTAGTGTTTGATAAAGTATTCCGAGTATCGGAAAACGGTTGGTTTCCCCGGTTTAAACACAATAACCTGATTGGCCTGAATCACACATTTATCAACTTTTATCTGATCAGACGTTCCAAAAATGATATTTTGTGCGGTTCCGACATAAACATCGCCCCCCTGATCACCTCCAACGATGATATCTGCATCACTGGTACTGATTATATTATTGAAAGTCATACAGGTTTCCCATCCTTTATCGTCAATTCTGGAATAACCTACCTGAAAAGAGCCGGAGACATTAACTCCACCTTCTGCCTCGACCATAGTACCTATTCCAAGAGGAGCAGCCACTGTGTAAGTCTTGGGAGTTGTATCAAATTCTTTTTCAATCAGCAGAGACCCGCCTTTTTCAAATTGAAATGAATAAGACCTGCACACCGTCGAGTCCTTTGAAATATATGCATAACTCCCATCACCTGGCGGATCCCGAAGAATCAGCGTAGGTTTTTCGGGCAGATAGGTTGTAAAACGCTCACCATTCGGACGGGTACCACTGATTACCGCCACACGGTCCGTTGATCCCTGACGACCATCCGGTGTTGTGGCAATAACCTGCATGGTTTTGTAGTATGGACTCACAGGATTTGTATCACCCACTTTGAATTTGTAGGTGTGTGTAGTAGGCGGATGTATTACACGTGCTGTGGTACCATGCTGCAGGTAGTTACCGTTGGTTACGGTATCTACTTCCACCTTCAGGAAGGGAGCATCAGTACTGGGATACCAGGGTACCTCGGCAAAAGTACCCTTCACGATGGTATCTCTGACACCATTGCCCAATACAACCGTATAGCCGCCCGTATCGTTTGTTTTGACTGTGTGAACTTCGCGGTAGTATGCGTGACTCTGTGACGAGTTAATGAGAGGCTGAAGCGTCAGCCGTACTTTGATACTTTTGTTGGCCAGCGGATTCCCGGATGGAGCGGCCAGAACACCGGTATGAGAATGAGTTGCAGCTACCAGATTTGTTTCCTTCACCTCATCCGCAAGTCCGTTTACAAAGCGCAGATCAGCTTCATTGAGAATACAGGTGCCTCCGGGGTACTCTTCTTGAATACGGAGCTTGACTGTCTCATTAGATCCCTGTTCAAGTATTGTTTTGGCAACTGAGGGTGTCAGTGTATGTACATTGGAGCTAATATTGACGGTACCGCTGCCGAGATTGATGTTGTACTCACTGTAGGTGTATGTCGTCGTTCCAATATTGATCTGGTTGTTAACAATGGGAAGGGAGGTTGAATTAAATATCACCTTCATATTGGTATAGTCAGGTGTTGCGCCCAACGGCAGCGGCGGAGTCCACTTCCGGACTCTAACACTGTCAGCCGTGGCACCTGCCGGTAGCGGAGGATCCCAGTATTTCAAATCATTACAGGTTGGTGCCAGTCCATCATAGATGTCTACCTCCAGTTCGGGATTGCGGTATATGAACTCCAAAGCAGTATCTCTCTTCGTTATATCCACTGTATATGCCCCTATCGACTGAATGGCATTTTTGATATCGTTATTTTCATGCGAGAACAGGCCCACATTCAGTTGCCTGAACGGAGGCACATTCCTGAACTCATACGTAATACCGTCTGTCATTTCACCGTATCGTTCATAGCAATCGTTACCGGCATTGCGGATCTGAAGCTTCAGACTTTTGTAGTCAGTACCCAGATTGTCACCCAGTGTACTCACCTTGCAATCGCCGCCTGCCACCGTTACTTTCACGGTACGGGTGGTATTATCATTGAAAACTATCCCGGCGATTGGAGTAGTCACCTTGGTTATATCCCAGAAAGCCGGTATAAACTGATGATCCTCAAATTTTGGTTTTAGTCTGAAACTTTTGCCCGGCTGTACGTCAATAATGAACCTTCCAACAGAATCGGTAAAAATAGGGGGTGAAAACGGCAGGCCATCATTTGTAATTTCCACTTGGTCGGCGAAACAATCAGTATTGCTGTAACGTACAAAACCGGAAACAGGTATCGATGAAATATCGGTGAAATCTACCTGATCTACGGATGTTACGCTCGGATTCAGGGTAACCTGGCGCGTCGCAGGCAAGAACTCGTGTGGTTCAACCTTGCCGAATTTGGCAAAACTGTTCCATCTGGTATTATACAAATAACCAAAACCCAACGGCAATGATCCACAGTTATTCAAAGTTGGACCATCACCTTCATCCAGCGTGAAATATACAATTATTCCGGGCTCGGTCATTTCTCGGGCTACAAGATTATGCCCTTTGATTTTAAGTGAATCGAGTTTAGAGTTGTACACCACAAACTCGTCTATCAGTCCTGAGTAGAAATTATTGAAGTTGTTTTCATTGTTGATATCGCCCAGCCCGGTCCGATCGGCCCCCAGTATCCATCTTGTAGTGGTATCTGACCAGTTGCCAGTTATGTTGGAAAACACGTTTGTTGATTTCAGGGTACCATTTACATAGGTAGTAATGGTGCGAGTGTCGGCACTGGTGCTGTCAATATTAAAGGCCAGATGTGTATATCCTGTAGGGAGCTGACCAACCACACTGTTCTGACCAGTACCTCCGTTGATATCAATCAACAGATCACTTTTGGTCTGGTCTGACTGGTTTTGCATTAATTTCAGGGAGAAGTTGTTGGCACCCCACTTCTTTGAAAGCAACGTCTGCGGCGCAGGATCGGGACCATCGCTGTAAACAGTCATTTCGATGGTTGACTGCGGAGGAAGCGCGAAATCGGGGAGTGTGGCATAAGATTTGCTGTTTTTGGCAAACTGAAGGGCCCAGTTCAGGTAGAAAAACTTGGAGGGCCTGGCAATAAATGTAGTTCCCGTGCCGTAACTGGCACTTTCAATGGTATAAAAACCTGTTTCGTCTGTTCTGGCAGAGGTACACACCATAGGTATATCTGTGCGTGAACCGCTGGCGAACATTGCTGTTGAGAAATAGGCCCCGCAGAAATACAGTTTTAAACGGTTCATTATATCAAATGAATTGTTGCCCAGCTGCTCGTCAAACTTCCAGTAGTATTTTAAATCCGGCGTGGAAGAGGAGGCTGTTCCCACCAAAACCTCCCGCAAATCAATCTCAGTAAGCCGGCGATGATAAATACGCAGTTCATCCAGGTTGCCGCTCCAGCCAGTGTTTGTCCTTTCTTTATTACCCAGATAGAGGCGGTTACTAAAGCCGATGGGCAACCCCGCTGATACCAGTGTTTTCAGATTTCCATCCAGGTATAATCTGAATACCTGGTTCGTATGAGAAATGGCAATATGATGCCATTTGGTCTCCGTTCCAGGGTCGAACAATACCTTTTCTGTTACTGCTGAATTATTAAGAAACACCTGTACCCCATCACCGTACCCGCGTACTTCAAGTGGATAACCATCAAACTCGATCAGTGTACCAGTTTGGCTTCCACTATTTTTTACCCAAAAGGTGAGCGTATAGTCCTGTGTGCCTGTGGTCGGGAAATACCTGTTTCCATTGGTGGTGTCAATAGCTACCGCCCCGCCGTACGCACCCGTTACCGGATCGGCATCCAGCACCAGGGAGTACCCCTGCAACGGCATTAGAGATACGAGTACATCTGGCACAGCATTGGAATTCCGGGTAGATGCCCACCCCGTTACGGTACCGTTCGGAACCATAAAACCCACCGCATCGGTGGCACAACCGTCTCCGTACTCATTAACACCCCTCACTGAGTATTTATAGGATTTCCCGGCAATTACATTGTAATCGTTGTAGTTAAAGGTATTGGGATCCAGCAGCGCCTGAAACACCCCGTCGCGGAAAAGTTTGTAACCCACGCTAGGTGCCGCTCCCAACGGATTGGGCCGCCAGCTCACCTGAATCCGGTCCAGATACTCGCCCTGTGAGGCCGTTACGGTAGGGGGCAGCGGCGGAACCAGAAACTGAGACCAGTATCCGGTTGTCGTCACATTCGAGGTGCTGAGTCCGGTTTCCACCAATGGCTGCCCAACAGTGGCACTGGTGCGGAACTTTGTTGAAAATGAATTATTGGCGAAGCCAAAGTTCAGGAAAACAATGGACTGATAGTCACTTGCCGCGGTTGGCAAACAGGTGGAGACAGACTGGGCAAGAACGGAGGTGGCTGCAACACACAGGGCCGCAATCACTACAGAGTACTTTAAACGCATCGCTGAATTATTTATTTTTCAGAAAAATGGAGGACAGGACTGCTCAGTTGATCCGGATGTAGATCCAGAAGTTCATATTTTTCGGACGGGTCTCAGCACTACCAGTAGCGTTGGTGCTGAACGTATGGGAATGTTCCCCCGCAACTGTTGTAGTATAAGAAGTTTCCGCACTACCGCTGTTAGCAACAGTCCATTGGTCACTACCACCACCATCTTCATTCCCCCTAACATAAATTTTATTGATTTCATGCTTGTGCTGACCATCCTGATTCGTTTCACCATTGTGACCATGACTTTCTATTGTATTCCCTTGCATCAAACCGATACCAGAAGTATGGTCTCTGTCCGGGTCATTGTTGCTGGAGTTTTTGGGCTTCCAGGACTCTGTGCCTGAAACAGCGTTAAAATCCTGCGAACGAAGAAACATACCACCGGCATTGGGAAGTGTGGTCACTCCAAGCGAGTATAATTCATCGGTGTCGGAAAGTGTTCGTCCGTCAAGCGGCACCCAGCAGTCGCCATTTACGTTTTTGAATTTATCAGGAGGCAGGATGGAATATTTGATATCGCCCACGGCACCCGAGCAAACAACTTTCTGGGCACTGGCTACTGAAAAAGAATAGGGAGAATACGTAAACTCGGTCCTGGGTAAAATATCCTTGTTATTTACCTTGATGTTCAGATACACCGGGCCATTGAAGTTTTGGGGATTCAGATCCGTTATGGAGCCCAGATTATGAGAATAGATACCTCCTGCCACAGGGAGATCTACGGTTTCAACCCACTGCTCGTTACTCCCGATTTTTGGCAACTTGTCGGCATTAGCGGTACCATCCTTCGACCTCCAAAACGAAAAAGCAAATGAGTACTCAGCATCGGGAACTGGCTCGCCCGAGGCAGTTTTCAAGACGCCCTGAAAACTGATTTTGGGTTTGCCGTCATCAGTATTTTGGCCAAATACCGATACATTTGACAGCAGCAGAGCGAAGTAAATCAATACTCCAAGTGAGGAAAGATTGAGATGTTTCATGACTGATATTGTTGTTTTAAAAGAAAGAAAAAAACAGAAAACAGGATATTTCTGACACAATTGGATCTTCTTGTGTAAAGGAACCTATCAACCGGATACATGTATGAACTAGAGTGACGAATGGTCATTTTTTAATGACGGACGGCGAATTTCTGTGCAATCCGAATCATACAGCCTTCTGAATCATAAGAATGGAGGGTGGAAATCTGGCACACATGAAAATAAAATATCGGTATATATTACGAATATATGCCAATAGCTGGATTCCGGGAGGCTCACCCGGGAGTCCAGTAGCCATCGTTAATCTCCCGGCCCGGGGTAAACGGATTGGCACTGGTGCTGGCGAGCCGAGGTTGTGACACATAAAGTTTTTGTAATCGGTAGCATTCACTTTGGCACAGCAACCGGTGCTGCACACAAACACATTCAGTGTACACGCCTCCCCGCCGATACTCAGCGCAAAACTGGCCGTGCCGCCACTGGCGGGTGTACCCGTGATCGAATAGGTCAAATTGCCCGCGACGCTGGCCTGAATGCCCGCACTCAGCACGGCGGTGAGGCCCGTAACACCCGAGGAAGCAACCGTTTGTATCTCAAGAACACCTCCGTTACCTCCAGTGAATGGAATACTCGCACTCACCCCGGAGGCCACCTGACCGGATGTGAGGGTGCCCGTTACCACTGCATTGCTGCAATCGAGGGTCGTAATACTCCCGGACAGGCAATTTGCTCGTGCCCACTCAGCCGCAGTCGGTGTGCCTACATTTACTTCGAGGCATTTCGACGTAGTATTGTACAGCATCAGACCAGTAGCAGGAGAGAAAATCGCAACCCGCTGGGTCCGTGTCATACGGGGAAGAAGTACTCCACCAGTCACGCTCTGTAATTCCAGCACGGCCGAACCGTCGGGTGTGCCCCCTCCCACCAGCACCTGCGACCGTAGCAGCGCGGGTAGCAGGGTAGTCATCAGTATATATATGGCAGAAGCCGCTTTGATTTACTTTTGCATGGCTGATCTTTTTATTGTTTGTTGTTTACTTAACGATCATCATTTTCTTCACCGCCGTCCCGAATGGCGTCTTCAGGCGGTAGTAAAACACTCCGCTGTGAGCGCTCAGGTCGAAACTTTCGGTGTGTTCGCCACCCGCGTACGTGCGCCGGAGCAGCTGTATCACCCGTCCACTCACGTCGGTGATTTCCCACTCGGCCACACAGGCCCCGGGTACGCTGAATGAAATGGTTGTGCTGCCCGTAAACGGATTGGGTATGTTCTGATCGAGGCGCAGGCCGGTTGACACGTCTGTGCGCTCTTCCAGCATCACCTGCTGCATGGAAAGACTGCTCCCGGCAGGTACATAAACCCAGAAGGCACCCTTGTTGGTGTTGTCTGTCGGGCCGCCGATAATAGCCGTAGTTCCGTTGGCACTCAACGATACCGAGGTACCCTGTTTGGCCGAACCCACGGCACTGTTGCCCTTGACCTTGGCTCCCTGCTGTATCCAGTTCGCGCCGGTTTTCTTGTAAACCCACACGGCACCCTTGTTGGAGTCATCGCCACTACCACCAACGATAATCACACGACCATCGGCACTCAGCGATACCGAGTTGCCCTGTCGAGCTGAACCTATTGCCTGTGTGCCCACCAGACGGACCTGTTGCGTCCACGCGTTGCCCGCATACGTATAAACCCACGCCGCGCCTTTAAGGTTATTGTCCGAATTTCCACCAACAACTGCAGTATTGCCATCGGCACTCAGCGATACCGAATAGCCCTGCCACGCCTGCGAGGTGCCGCCGGTACCCACGAGTTTGGTACCTTGCTGCATCCAGTCGCAGTTATTGAGATCGAATACCCATACCGCACCCTGACGATTATTATCCTGATAGCCGCCCAATATCAGGCGGGTACCATTCACGTTTAGAGCCAGCGAGGAGCCCTGACGCGCAGCACCATTATAATCTGTACCCGATATTTTACCTCCCATCTGGCCCCATGTGTTCCCTGCCTGAATGAACAGCCAGGCAGCACCCCTGTAATTGTTGTCTGCAACTCCACCCGAAGCAACCGTGTTGCCGTCGCCACTGACAGCTACGCTGGCGCCCTGTTGCGCTGTTCCGATAGCGCCGGTACCCACCAGTTTACTACCCTGTTGCGACCATGTATTGCCGCTGCGTTTGAATATCCATATCGCACCGGCATTTGAGTTGTCGGCCGGACCGCCCACTGCTGCCGTATTGCCGTCGGCGCTGATGGCTACTGACATACCCTGTTTGGCGCTGCCCGTGGCGCCGGTGCCGACCAGTTTGGCCTGCTGGCTCCATGATGTGCCGCTTCGCACGTAGATCCAGGCGGCTCCCTTGTTGCCGTCGTCACCCGGAGAACCGATAATCGCGGTATTCCCGTCGGCACTCACCGACACATAACTACCCTGTGCAGCATTTGTGCTGCTGTTCGTGAACTTGCCGCCCTGCTGAATATAAGGGTGCGGCATTGTGCTGCTGACAGTAAAGGAGGATGGAGCAGTAGCCGTTGCTACTGGATTGGTTACCGATACACTGCCCGTGGCAGCTCCGGGCATTACGAGAATACGCGACGAGGAAGCATCCTTCGACAGGATAATTGCACTCTTGCCACCCACACTTGCGGATACCAACTGATCCAGATTCGTACCCGTGAGGGTAATCATGGTGCCCGGGTGGCCGGTTGCGGGCGTGAAACTTGCAATAGTGGGAGTAGCAATCGGTATGGCTATATTTCCGCATACTGACAGAAGTTCAACCTGTTGCAGAGAGCCTCCAAAGGGGAGACTTGCAATTAACTGGTTTGCATTGACAATATTAAAATATTCAATCGAAGCTCCGTTAAACATAACGCCGGTCAATCCATCAAAATTGATGCCGTTGATAGTGATCATGTCACCCACACTGCCAGATAAAGGACTGATTCCAGTAATATTCGGGATTCCTCTCACGATTACAGTATAACTTCCGGATGTCTGACATCCATTCATATCAGTTATTGATACACCGTAAGAATTGGTACAGTTCGGACTAACTGACAGCGTCGCTCCGGTTGATCCATCCGACCATAAAAAGTTGTTCCCTCCAGCAACTGAAAGCTGTGCGACACTACCTTTACAAATAACACCATCATTGGTAATATTTGCAGAAGTCTCAAGGGCGCTGATAACAGGAGGTGCAGGTGTTGATGTATTAACCAGTGAAGATCCAGTTACGGTACATCCGTTGTTATCGGTTACGGTCACGGTATAAGTACCGTCTGCAAGACCTGATAAATCTTCAGTATTTGAACCGTTATTCCATGAAAACAGATAACCCGGTACTCCTCCGCTTATACTTAGGTCTATAGCGCCAATACTTTGACCAGAGCAGGTGGGCAACGCCACTAATACAGCCGCAACTAATGTCGGTTCTGTCAGTGTCGCACTTTGGGTTAACGTACACATATTGGCATCCGTCACTGTCACCGTATAGGTCCCGGCTGACAGGCCACTGGCTGTCGAAGTGCTTTGGACGGGGGTGGTGTTCCAGGAATACGAATAACCCGGCACGCCGCCGCTCGCAGACACCGTGACTGAGCCATTCGCTCCTCCATAGCACGCTATATTCGTCTGAGAGGCAACTGTCGCTGCAAGCGCTGGCGGTGAGGTAAGCGTGGCACTGGCCGTTGCTAAGCATCCATTGGCATCCGTAACTGCCACCGTATAGGTACCGGCTGGCAGGCCACTGGCTGTCGAAGTACTTTGGACGGGGGTGGTGTTCCAGGAATATGAATAACCCGGCACGCCGCCGCTCGCAGACACCGTGACTGAGCCATTCGCTCCTCCATAGCACGCTATATTCGTCTGAGAGGCAACTGTCGCTGCAAGCGCTGGCGGCGAGGTAAGGGTGGCACTGGCCGTTGCCGTACAGCCATTGGCATCCGTCACTGTCACTGTTTTGGTCCCGGCTGACAGGAAAATGGCTGTCGAAGTGCTTTGGACGGGGGTGGTGTTCCAGGAATACGTATAACCCGGCACGCCGCCGCTCGCCAGCACCGTGACTGAGCCGTTCAAGCCTCCATAGCACGATACATTAGACTGAAGGGTAACTGTCGCTGCAATCGCTGGCGGCGAGGTAAGGGTGGCACTGGCCGTTGCCGTACAGCCATTGGCATCCGTCACTGTCACCGTATTGGTCCCGGCTGACAGGAAAATGGCTGTCGAAGTGCTTTGGACGGGGGTGGTGTTCCAGGCATACGTATAACCGGGCACGCCGCCGCTCGCCAGCACCGTGACTGAGCCGTTCAAGCCTCCATAGCACGATATATTAGACTGAGAGGTAACTGCCGCTGCAAGCGCTGGCGGCGAGGTAAGGGTGGCACTGGCTGTTGCCGTACAGCCATTGGCATCCGTCACTGTCACTGTATAGGTCCCGGCTGGCAGGCCACTGGCTGTCGAAGTACTTTGGACGGGGGTGGTGTTCCAGACATACGTATAACCCGACACGCCGCCGCTCGCAGACACCGTGACTGAGCCATTCGCGCCTCCATGGCACGATACATTCGTCTGAGAGGCAACTGTCGCTGCAAGCGCTGGCGGTGAGGTAAGGGTGGCACTGGCCGCTGCCGTACAGCCATTGGCATTGGTCAACGTTACTGAGTAATTGTGTTTATATGGAGAAACCGCGGGAGCTGCAAATTCCAGATCATCCATTGTAGTGAATAGTCCTCCAACGTGATTTATGGTCAAAGTCGTGAAAGGTGTAGAAGAAATGAATCCGAAGAATGTGGGTGAGCTTACCGTCAACTGCTGATTGACTGAACCTGCAGCGACAGTTATTGTGCCGGATTCGTAATATCCCAAAAAATTGCAAACCCACGCCTTTAGTCCGACTGCTGTTTGCGGGGAACTAAAAGTAATGACAATGGGAGTATTCGGAGTTACCGTAGACACCTCGGGGGCCGTTGCCTCAACCGAGTTAATAAAAATATCACCTGAGGCCGACAGTGAATACCCGGTTCTGTAGTAAGGAGATCCTATTGATCCTGGAGGGGCATCTGTGTAATTATCCTGTGAAGGAGTGCCATTAACAGCAGACAACCAGTTGGTACGATTCGTATATACACTCGTAACCGGTGTAAGTGTCACCAGATTGTTAGTTCCTAATCCGGAACTCCAGGCATAGGAGTCACCTCCTGTTGCGGATAGTGTAACACTGGCACCGTCACAAATGTAACCGTCATTATTATTAAGGCCGGAAGTCTCGGATATCTCTATGGCAGCCATTGGAATGGAGTTGACAGTTACCGTCACGGATCCTGTCATACTTGCCGTACAGCCAGTTGTGATATTGGTACCTATGACTGTGTAAGTCCCTGCAGCTATTTGGTTTCCGAACGTGATTGCCGATCCGGTACCACTGACTGAATTCCCGATATTGGAATCGTTGAGTCGGAGCTGATAGTTTACGCCGGTCTGAGTACTATTCAGTCCTGCCGGCACACCGGCACCACCACTACAGTAAGATCCCCCACCGGTAACAGTAGAAGCAGTCGGATAGGGCGATATGATTACTACCGGATTAGATGACCAGGTGGCAACACAGGTTGGTGAGTCTTTCAAGCGTACCATGATATCATAGTTGCCGGGCGCGAGATTAGGGAAAGCATTGCTAAATTGCCAGTTTGTTCCGCCATTCACACTGTATTCCAGCATGCCATTTCCACCTGCTAAAATCCCTATAGCTCCGTCGTAATTCGGTGTACAGCTTGGCTGAAGGGCAAGGGGCCCATAAATTGTTGGCGATACACAATTGATGTCGGATTCCCAAAGGCCCCGACCAAAAGTAGCTGCACGGAGCTTGCCTGTATCATATTTAATCTCAAGTTCATTGACAATTACATTGGGGAGACCCGTACCAACGAGTGCCCATTCATTGGTAATACTATCCCGATAATATACACCTGCATCCATTCCAACATAAAGGCCCTCCGGAGATCCTTTCTGATAAATGACACAATTGGCTGGAAGGTTGGGCAGAATACCGGAGATATTCGTCCAGGTTACGCCACCGTTAGTTGATTTGTACACCTTGCTGCCGGCGGTGTAATTTGACATGGTGGCATAAATGGTGTTGGCGTCAGCCGGACTGACACAAAGATATGTGAGGCTACCTGCACCAGCCGGGATAGTCATGGTAGCCCAGTCGGTACCACCGTTGATTGTCCGGTAAAGAGCGTCATTTTTGCCAGCATAAATTACATTCGCATCGGAAGATGCATCGGCCAGTACAGTCAGGTCTGTTGAAACGGATAAATTAGTGGATATCTGCGTCCAGGAATTTCCTCTGTCAGTTGATTTATAGACATCATTATAGCCGATAAAAAGCGTTGCCGGGTCATGCGAAGATATGATATAAGGTGTTACCCAGGCACCCGTTCTTCCCAAACCGAAGGGGGTGATTTCTACTTCGGTAAGTCCGCCGTCACTGCTTCTTAACAGTACACCCTCCTGATATGTATAATACATATATTGCGCATTGGAATAATCAATGGCGCACTCCATTCCGTCACCACCCAGTACATCTGTCCAGATACCGTCCGAGCTACGCAACTTGCTTCCATTGTCCTGCAAACCTGTTACCACCTCATTGGTTGTCTGCGACACGCCCAATCGGTACATCTGACTGATCTGCATACCATTGGTTATATCAGTCCAGTTTGTTCCGCCATTAACTGTTTTATAGATGCCACCATCATTTCCATTGAAAAGTGTCGTGTTATTTTGCCATTCAAAAGCGTGTTGGTCAGCATGTACTGTTTGTGCACCATTTTCACCAAGCCAATGGCCTTTCAGATTCCAGGTAACGCCAGCATCTGTTGATTTCCATATATTAATTCCGCCAATATACACGGTATTTACATCAGTTGGGTCAATTGTTACCACAAGGTCATACCAACCCTGTCCGTTGTTATCCGATCCGTCAGCTCTGTATCCGAGCAAATTTGGGGCACTTGACTGCAGCGAGTAGCTCGCGCCATTGTTGGTTGAGCGATAAAACCCTAAAAACGAATTGTTGGATGACTTGCTACACAAGGCAACCACTATCGAAGGATCGGCAGCAGACACTCCGATAGCGATACGGCCAGAACCAGTGATGTTCTGGACAAGTGTCCAGGTGGCACCATTATCTGTACTTCGATAGAGGCGATCATAGGTGGATGCATAGAAATTATTGGAGGAGGTACCGGGCTGTGCCTCCACGTCAAAAAAGTGGTCATTCACCACCTTTGTCCAGGAAGTGCCGGAGTCAGTGGTGCGATAAAGCCCATCGTTGGTCGCAGCCAGAATATGGGATTCGTCATTGGGGTCCATGAGTATTTTCCAGATGGACATATAACTGGCCAGCGTAAACGTGAGCCCGGTAGCCGCCCAGGTAGCGCCACCATCAGTAGATTTATACACACCAATAGATCTTGTATGTCCGCCATCAGCGTCGCCGGTAGCCACATACATAATATTGGGATTGGACGGCGTTACAAGAATGCTCGAAACACCCAGAACGGCGAAATTATCATACCCCGTATTCCAGGTAGCTCCTCCGTCAGTTGACTTCCACAAGCCACCTCCGGGCGACCCTGCCCATATTATATCCGAATTCGTAGGATGAAAAGCTATGGCGTTAATACGACCCAAACCGGAGTAACCTCCGGCTGAAGTATTGGGGCCCATGGCCGTCCAGGCAGCCATTGCCCCCCCCCTGCTGGCGCTCGCATTCACCAACTGGCTATGCTCCTCCAAACCTGTGAGCACGACCCCGGACAAAGGGAATGTACCATCAGGGTTCACACGATACCTCCAGTATTCTTCCCAGCGTCTGAAGACTTTGTAACCACTGCCTTTTACACGCTCTTTCCCTTCCCAATACTGATTGAAGGATTTCTGAATTTCGAAGAAATTGGCATTTTTTCCTGTTGATTCAAGCCATGGTTGCGCAGCAATTTCAGAATGAATCAAGAAAGACGCGATGATGATTGTCAGTACTACTACAGAAAAGAAATTGAATTTCGACATACAAAAGGATGAAAAAATGAGCAAATTGTTAGCCTGATTCGAATATCCAGTCAGACTAGTGAAGAAAAAGTTGGAAATGAGTTGTATTAAGCTGGTCAGGACATTACTGTTCAAACCCTTAAACTGATTATTCTGCGACACAGCGAACAGAGAGCCCGTAGGAACGGTAGTAGGCGTACGTGTAGGCGTCACTACGGGTTTGCGCACAAACATGTGATATGCAGTTATTGTGAAAGAACCGCCAATTCAGGAAATCTTTATTCAATAAGTGACGAATGGTCATTTTTTTGTGACAAGTGGAGTGCCCAACCGAATCTGTCCGGGTAGGCAACCAATACTTCAGTCCATCATCCATATTTTTGATAGACGCCTGAACACTCACTCAGACAACGTCTATAAATAGCAATAATTTGAAAATATATTGTTATTAAATAAGCAGGACATTCAATGGCTATTATCGAAACTTGCCAGTGGACCATCCCGGTACTATCTCTCGACATTATCCGGCAACCGGAGTTCGGCTGGTCGGTGTTATAACGGTGATATTTGTTGTGCAACAGTTTTAATCTCGATGCAAACAGTGGTTCCTTCTCCCTCCACACTGGTGACCTGTACCTCCCCCCCCAGCAGTGCCGTCATCTCTTTCACAACCGAAAATCCTAGTCCGGCACCCATTTCTCCCATCGTACCCGAATCACTGCCGGCACCTTCGGAAGTGAATAATCCGGCAATTTTTTCATTGCTCATACCAACTCCAGTGTCACTGACTTTCACATAAAATCCACCCGGAAACTCCCCTGAGCTAACCCGAACACTACCCCCCGGTTTTGTGAACTTCACAGCGTTATCGGCCAGATTCCGGATTATCACTTGTACTATATCGGAATCGGTATCAACCCGGAACGAAGCTTCGTCAACTGTGAGTTCAATTTGTTTATTCTGTGCAGATGGCTCCAGAGGCGCAAGTGTAAGCCTCAGAATTTCGGCCATATCAACTGAGACCAATTTTACTTTTACTGCACTCCGTTGAGATTGTGCCCATATCAGCAGGTTATCCGTCAACTGCAGCGTGGAGTATACTTTTTGTTCGATCTGAACACTCAGTTTGTTTAATAACTCAAATTCATTCCTGTCAATCAGGTAATGCACTTTCCTGACAAGCCCGTGAAGAGACTGTACCGGACTCCTGAGGTCGTGCCCAATAATAGCAAAAAGTTTGTCCTTGACACTGTTCAGTGACTCCAGTTCTTCATTTTTTTGTGAAATGATCCGATTTTTGGATCTGGAATTCATGAAGTGGAATAACATAAGGAGAAAAAGAACTCCGATAGCAACTGCGATGATACCATTGCGTTTTATTTCAGCCTGCAATAACGACTCGCGCTGCCTTTGCTCTGCCATGGTCTTTTCCCGTTCAAGATTAAATTCAAACTGCTGAGTTTTAACTGTCAATTGTTTTACTTGCTCAATACTGTTCACCGAATCACTCAACGTCCTGTAACGCTCGTAAGCAGACAATGCTTCTTTGTAGTTGCCCACCATCTTGTAGGCATCATACAAGGTGGAAAGATTTTCAATCTGGTTGACAACAAAACCTTCTTTCACTGAACTTTTATATGAAATATCCGCAGCTCTTATTGCATCATACGGTCTGTTTTCTCTGAGATAAACTCGCCCCATCAGACCTGTGGCATCATTTTTTACATGCTCCTGCCCCATTGACTCAGCCATTCCCATACCCGTTTTCAGGTACTTTCTTGCCTCATCCAGTTTGTTCTGCATCAGATACGCCTGACCCAGTGCCACCAGAATAGTTGGAGTTGTCCTCGAAGTACCTTTGGCAGCGATCACCGTCCTCGCTTTTTCCAATATTTCTACCGAAAGATCGTATCTTTTTGCATTCAGCCACAACTGACCGAGCCTGTACATGGTTTGAAGTATGTCATTGGTATTTCCCGTTGATTCAGCGAAATCGAGTGCCTGCTCGAGATAACGTGCAGCTCTGTCAATTTCCCCGGTTTCCTTACATACATTCGCAATATTCCCCAAAGATATTACTTTTAGTACGTCGTCATTCTGACGGACAGCGTATCCGTATGCCTGTTCAGCATATTCGAGCGCCTGTTCATATCTCCCCATCTTTGTGTAAATCTGACTGATCACATTAACCGTGTTGTACAGGTCTCGATACATTTTGTTACGTTCCCTCCACGCCTTGATTGTCATCAGTAGCTCAAGTGCTTCCTGTTCCTTTCCCTCCTCTCTAAGTAATACGGCACTGTTAAACATCGGACGCATCATACCCGCAGAATCTTTTAATACCCCATACAGCACCGCAGATTTTTTGTAGTAAAAAAGTGCGGAGTCCCTGACACCCTGATAGTGAAATACAGAACCCAACTGATTGTTTACCAGTGCCATAACATCGGGATAGTCAACACCGGCTGCTGTCACCTCGCGATATATCTGCAAGGCCCGGCTGTAGTCTCCCTTAAGGCTGTACATGATGCCAGCCCTGCAGTAAGTAGTGAGTAACTTGTCTTTTTTCCCGGCTGTCAGGTAAAGATCTCGCGCTCGCATGTACTGAACCAGTGCGGAATCAATCTGACCGCTCAGATATAACAAATTGGCTCCGACCTCCGCCTCGTAGGCAGCAAATTCTTTATTGTCCGATCGCATAACCTCCTCATGCAACATCGGAAGGTATACCGACTTTACCAGTGCCTTGTCTTCGCTGATCAGTAGTGTAATCAGACTTCTTATAGTTTCCAGCCTTTCTCCCGATGGAAGTTGACGAGTTAATTTTTGCTTCAGTTCGTCTGAGTTCTGCCCGGTTAACGAAACCAGCGCGTGAAAAACAAACAGCAGGGTACTCATACATCTTGAACACATCACCTTAAAATTTACACTGTGAATCAAAGTTTCAAAAATCTGCATACTGCAAAGACGTTTGAACGCTGTTTTCGAACATCGGAATTTACAAAGATATATTTACTTTTAATTTCTTTTTAATAAATCTAAGAAATGTCTAAAAACAATTATCTTTGGTCTTGAAATAAGGCAGTTAATCCACCAGCGTGAGCGAACTCCGAATTCTTATTGTTGAAGACGATCTTTCTTTTGCCCTGGATCTGGAAATGCTGCTCCACGAACTGGGCTACACCTGCTACTCCCGAACTGACAACTCGGCAGAAGCGCTCGACCTGATATTTTCCCGAAAACCGGATATCGTTTTCATGGATATCAATATCGGGGGACGACTTACCGGGGTGGATGTCGGTAAAGCTGTCGCTCACCTGCATATTCCAATCTTTTACATGACGGCGATTATTGACCCCGCGTATGAAGAAAAAACACGTGGCACACTTACCTTCGGCTATCTGAGAAAACCCGTAGAAAAATATATACTCATAACTGCCCTGAATGATGCCCTGACGCGGGCTTCCGCCTTCAGCATGGAAAGAGGGCAGTCGGGGGAAGTCAGGGACTTCTTTTTTGTGAAGAAAAATGAGGTTTTTCACAAGTTGGCCTTTTCCGATATCCTGTTCGCCGAGTCCGTGGAGAACTACTGCCGGATTATCTCCACCAGCAACCAGTCCTTTATGATCAGGATGCCCATTCAGGAGATACTGGACAAACTTCCTGCAGATCGTTTCCTGCAGATTCACCGCCGTTTTATCGTCCGCAAGGACCTCATTCAACAGGTCAATCTGAAATCCGGAGTCATTGTGGTAAACAAACACGAACTGCCGGTCAGCAAGTCGCACAAAGCAAAAGTCAGGGAACTGCTGGGCCGCGATGATGACTGAGCCAATGCTCACATCGTCATCTGCACGATCTGCCAGTACAGCGGCATGCCCACTGTGATATTCATCGGGAAGGTGACAGCAAGTGCCATGGGTAGCAATAAACCCGGATTCGACTTCGGCGCCGCAATTTTCATGGCCGCCGGCACCGCAATGTACGATGCACTCGCCGCCAGAATGCCGAAAATAAAGCGGTTGGAAGGATCATGGGTTACCAGTACACTGGCCCAGGAAAAGAAACAGCCGTTGACAAGCGGGATGAAAACAGCAAAAAGAAATGGAAACCAGCCAAAAGAAAAGAAAGACTTCAGGTTTTTGCCGCTGGTAATACCCATGTCGAGCAGAAATATAGCCAGAAAGCCCTTGAAAATATCATTGGTAAAGGGCTTGATACCCTCCGCCTGCTTGTCGCTGGCCAGCAGACCAATCACCAGACTGCCCAGTATCAGTAAAACGCTCCCGTTGGTAAACGAGTGAAGTATCACCTCCTTCTTGCTGACACCCGGTGTTTCTTCCTTCGAGTAGAGTGAAATAAGCAGCAACCCGGCAATAATCGCCGGCGATTCCATCAGCGCCATGATGGCTACCATGTGCCCGTGCAGTGTCATCTGCTGTGCTTCCAGATAGGATGCCGCCGTAACAAAGGTCACGGCACTGACCGATCCGTAGGCAGCCGCCAGTGCGCCCGAGTCGTGTATGTTCAGCCGGCGCTTCAAGATGAAGAAGCTGTAAACCGGTATCAGTGCAGAAATGAACAACCCAAAAAGGATGGACCACCATACCTCGGCAGTGATGTGTTCGTGTACCAGTTCCTGTCCGCCTTTAAACCCGATGGAAAAAAGCAGGTACAAGGAGATAAACTTTGAGGAATTGTAGGGTATCTCCAGGTCACTTCTCAGATACACGGCCAGTACGCCCAGGATGAAAAACAACAGGGCCGGGTTCGTCAGATTCTCAAGCAGCAAATCAAAATTCATGGACTCTTCTTTACAATTCTGCCGCAAAATTACCAACTTATCTATTTTTTCAGTTTAATATTAGCCTGCCGGAGAAAGTCTTGGAGGCAATGAAGTACTTTCACGGCCTCATTAAAATTATTTCCAACCGTGAGAAAGATACTGTTACCTCTGCTCCTGCTGTCTGTGCTGTCACTTCCTGTAAACGCACAATCCGACAGCAAAACCGGCGAATCTGACCTGAATACTGCCCTCAAATCAGTAAAATGGCGCAATATAGGCCCCTTCCGGGGTGGTCGTTCAGTGGCTGTTTCAGGGGTTCCCGGCGATATGACCACGTATTATATGGGTACCACCGGCGGCGGTCTGTGGAAAACAACCGACCTCGGGCTTACCTGGAATAATGTTTCCGACGGCTTCTTCAAAACCGGCACTGTCGGCGCGGTCGCTGTGTCGGAAAGTGACCCGAATGTCGTGTACGCGGGTATGGGCGAGCACGCGGTGCGCGGGGTCATGACGCACTCGGGCGATGGTATGTACAAATCAACCGACGGAGGCAAATCCTGGAAACAATCGGGACTCGGCGATACCCGCCACATCGCGCGCATCGTCATTCACCCCTCCAATCCTGATATGGTGCTTGTGGCTGCACAGGGTGCCCTGTACGGCAATTCGACTGAAAGAGGTATTTTCAAATCAACCGATGGCGGCAAATCCTGGAAAAAGGTGCTCTACATTGACGATAAAACGGGTTGTACTGAATTATCTATGGATATGAATAATCCACGGATTTTGTACGCAGCCATGTGGGAGCACGGCCGCCGACCTTGGCAGGTTATCAGCGGCGGACCCGGCAGCGGTCTCTATAAATCCACAGACGGCGGCGATACCTGGGAAAAGATGACGGAAGGGCTTCCCACGGAAATGGGCAAGATGTCCATAGCTGTACGCCGCTCGAACTCCGACCGCGTATATGCACTCATTGAAAGTGATTCCGAAAAGGAGGCTGGCGGACTGTTCCTTTCCAATAACGCCGGCAAAAGCTGGTCGAAGGT
>JBDLWO010000232.1:0-2963 GCA_039804245.1 Bacteroidota bacterium | reverse complement strand
GTGCGGTAGAGCTGAACTTTCAGGCGGTTACCATTGACCAGGCCAACGTACATTTCACATCGCTCCTGCTGTTTTCGGTCATGGACGATCTGGAAGAGACTATTAAAAAAGTGGCTTTCCGCTTTTTGAGCGACCGCGATCTCATGGCTACTCTCAGCCGCACGGTAGAGGGAAGTATACGCTCCTATGTGGCATCGAAGAAACAGCAGGAAATACTGAGTCTTCGCCGCGAAATTACTGAAGCAGTTAAGAGCAATATTGACCACATGCTGGAGGACTGGGGTTATCACCTCATTGACCTGCAGATCAACGATATTACCTTTGATGACGAGGTGATGCGCTCCATGTCGAAAATTGTGGCAGCCAACAACCTGAAGGCTGCTGCGGAGAATGAAGGTCAGGCCTTGCTTATTACCAAGACCAAGGCTGCCGAGGCCGAGGGCAACGCGATCAAGATTGCCGCAGAGGCAGAAAGGGAGGCTGCCAAAATGCGTGGTCAGGCTGTGGCACTGTTCCGCGAGGAGGTGGCACGGGGTATGAGTCAGGCTGCCAAAGAGATGCAGAATGCCAATCTGGATACATCGGTGATACTTTTCTCCATGTGGACCGAGGCGCTGAAGAACTTCACGGAGCACGGAAAGGGCAATGTTATTTTCCTCGATGGTTCTGTGGATGGCATGCAGAAAACACTGAAAGAAATGATGGCCCTGAGTTCGACGGATTTCATGTCGCAGCAGGGAAAGAAATAGATTGACAGGGGGCGCTTCCGGTGGAGGCGCCCCTTTTTTTCAGCTGACTGGCATGTCACTGCTTTTTAATACTTCTGGCTACCCTGAAACCGGTATTGTGATCTCTGTTCATCGGATGATCGACCTCCCGGTATGAACTCCTGCATTTTTCAGCTTCGTAATACCAGCCGCCACCTCTCAATACGCGCAAAAGACCGGTATCAGGGCCCCGCGGATTTTTTATAAAGCTCCCGCATTGTGTGTAATACTCTTCGCCATACCAGTCCTGACACCATTCAAATACATTTCCACTCATATTGTACAATCCGAGCGGATTGGGTTCGCCTGACTTCACCGTCCGGGTCAGGGGTTTGGGCGAATAGGCTTCTTCCGTCTGGAAATTAATTTCTGCAGTCAGAGCGACGTTCTTTCCGTTTCCGTACAGCGATTTCCCGTCAGGAGTCCATGAGGCTGCATATTCCCATTCTGCTTCCGTTGGGAGCCGGTAACCATCCGAAAGCGTATCGAGCGAGACGGCAGGACATTCGTAGCCATCGCTGTACTGTATGATATAAGCATGCCGGAGCCCCTGTGAGCCGGAGAGCCAGTTGCAGTACTCCACGGCATCAAGCCAGCACACATAGATGACGGGTTTATCGCCTCTGCCGGTGCCATCGTCATTTTTGTGAGGCTTTCCGGTCGCATTTGTAAAGCAATCATATTGTTCAAAGGTAATTTCGGTTTCCGACAGCAGGAAGGAATCGAGCGATACGGCGTGTACAGGGAGTTCGTCCTTGTCACTGTCGCCAATTTCACCGAAAGTATTTCCCATGCGGAAACTCCCGCCGGGTATGCCGAGCATTCCGGGTGCCACGAGGCAGGGTGGCGTACGGCTGCCAATCAACTGGCTGACATATGCTGTCAGGATACAAATGATAGCAAAAAGGAGTGAAATGGCCAGTATCCGCCACTTCTTCAGTTGTTTTCGGATGTCTTGTGCGTCTTCATGAACTGCCGGGCTATCGTTGTTGCCGGTCATGGCAACCAGTTTTTGTATTCTGACTACCTCTTCGTCATCAGGGTACCATTGCGCGAACAGGGAGAGATGGTTGCGCATGGCATCTGCCCTGCAGGCATTCGGGGTATCAAGTACGAACGCATAAATGACATCAGTCTGTAACCAGGATGGCTCGTTCAGCGTGATATCGGGTTCTGATTCCGATATATAGCAGATACGCTGCAGCAGGGATGCTGAAACGGGGGGGGCAGGTTCTGTATTAAAGCTGTTTATCTGGCTGGCCAGCGGATCGTAGAGCCGCTTGTCGGACCAGTTTCGTCCGTTCAGACCGGTACCTCCTGCTGTCTTCTGGTACAGTTTGACTCTGATGAACTCGCGTTCATAACGGTTCATCTGTTTGTCGGGGTCACCTTTTCTGCGTTTTCTGTTTGTGAGGTAGGTATCAGACATGTACTTGTCTTTTTATACAAAGGTAGCAATCAGCAGATAAACCTGAAAAAATGCCGGAAATAAAGTTGTAAAACAGTAAATCTGAAAACGCTTGCAGCGTGTGTGACAAATTTAAAAATACGTTTGCAGGAGTTTCTCCGAAGGCAGGGCTCTGGTAAGGAAGGGTGATGACTGGAGTTTCATCAATAAACAAGGGGTCTGTGAGGTTTTCTGCCACTAATATCATTAAAATAAAACATCATGAAGAACAAGCAATTTTTTTTCGCAGTCGCCGCATACTGTGTGATTGTATTTGCAACGGCAATCCTTGCGTTCAATTTTCTGTCGGAGACGGCAGGCTGGTTTGTAACAGTAGGGGCTGGTTTGCTCTTGTCCATAGTTTTTTACCGTTTTTTTTACTTTCCAGCGCGCGGTTACAGCCTGAAAAACGGATTCCAGGAACTTTTGCCGGCAGAACAGGTGGCCGGTTTTTTCCTGTTTCCGGGGGTGCCTCTCCTGGCTTTTACAGCTGCTGTCATGTCGCTGGAACAGATTCTTTTCCCGACAGCTTTTGTGCTTGCCATGATCATTCTCTCTATTGGCAAATCTGTAATAATCAGGAGCAGATACACTTATTCCAATATCAACGAAATGAACGCTCCTGTTATTGAAATTTACTACAGCCGAATGAAAATCGGGCTTCGACTGACATTTATGCTTGTGTTTTGTATCACGATGTCGGTACTTCTTGTGATGGGACTGATGCGATCGGGAATCAACTGGGTACT
>JBDLWO010000231.1:0-10245 GCA_039804245.1 Bacteroidota bacterium | reverse complement strand
CTGGTGCCGGCTTCTTGGCCTCCCCTGCAGTGCTTGGACGTGCCTCTTTCATCTGATTATCCGGTGTGTTGACTGCACTCCCCTGATCCCCGGCAGGTGCAGCCGCCCCTGTTTTTGCTTTAGGCATCTCCAGCCTGAAATCAGCCTTCTCCCCGGCAGGAATACTGTTCAGTGTATAGTAAGCCGCTGGATGCAACAGATTCTTCCCGTCTGTGTAGTTCGTGACTCCAACCGGCTGGATGTGATGAATATATCCCTCTCTCAAACTGTCAACTACCACGCGCACTTTAAATCCATCGGCACTCGCTTTGGCTCCCAGTACATTGTGCTCTTTGAAATTGATGATCGGACTGCCATAAACAGGATGGTACTTGTAAGTGTAACTGCTGACGCTGTAGCTGGCTATACTCTGAGCCGTATTTTTGTCAACCGGTTGCGTAAACTCTATCTCGAACCCGTCGGGCATGGCCCGAACTGCCTTCATTTCAAACGGCATCTGGCCCGTCCAGACCAGTCGCTCCAGTCCGTAAGGCTCTTTACCAGTGCTCCCCCACCCTCTGTTGGTTCCTCCCACATACATGGTTCCCGCTTCTTTACCCCAGCACATCCTCAATACTCCTGATTTGAAGCCACTCCTGAAATCAAAGGAGGCGCCCTGCCACTGTCCGTTTATTTCTTCCAGAAACACACGCGCTATTTTCGACATGCCCTGATCACCCACAAATATCTGCCCCGAAAAAGGCCCGAAATTTCCTGCTGTCTCATCGGGCAAGATCTCTGATGTGGATACACCCAGCACACCGTGTGGAAGCCACACCGCCGGACTCTTCACCTGCATATACGGATAGGTTTTGTGCCCCATGTCATATATCGTAGTCGCAGGCTCCTCAGCAATATATTCAGGTTTTTTTCGCGAATCGTCGCGCGGATCTACCTGTTTATAAACCATCTCCTGCCGCATTTTGACAGGAGATTCCGGTCTGTCTGCCCAGTTTAATGAAGCCGGATGACCAACAAAGTCACCCTGTTCAACGTGCGTCACAAACCCGGAACCCATCCAGTCGCCCTGGTTATCTCCGTAAAAAAATTCTCCGTTCACCATACCTATCCCGCATGGCGAACGCATACCCGCAGCAAAAGGCTGCATTTTACCATCTTCCGCTATCTTCATCGTCCAGCCTCTCCAGGGTACTATGCTCTTGCCCGACCACCAGTCAGTTGAGCCAAAACTGACATTTCCGGTAACCAGAAAATCGCCTTCTGGTGTTAGTTTCGGCCCAAAACTGTATTCATGATAGTGACCCGATACTGGCCAGGCATAAACCGTTTCATACTTGTCCGCACGCCCGTCTCCATTTCCGTCCGAGAGTCTCGTCAGCTCTCCCCGCTGTGCACAGTACAGATTACCGTTTTTCTCCGCCAACCCCAGTATCTCGTGCAAACCCGTAGCGTAACGTCTGTAATTGGGCTTAAGCGATGCTGGGTTTTCCACTATCCAGACGTCACCCCTGCGGGTACTCGCAGCAACGCTCCCGTCGTTGAGCGCACAAAGCCCGCCTACTTCCAGTACTACTCCCTCCGGAATGGGAACTTTGATGATCCTGTAATAGTCGTCTTCCTTCGGTGCAGCCGGTGTGCTCTGAGCATTCAATTCGAGAGCAAAGAAAAATAACAGTAAGAATGTGATATGTTTCATGTTTTTGATCGCGTATTCAGTTGAAAAGCAATGGTTTGAAAAATTGTCGCAGTTGTTCCCGGATAAATTACCAGTGAACCTGCCACTCTACCTTCTCGCTGGCAGGCACCACGTATAAAACAGAAATACCCTGTGCGGTTTCTACACGCGCATCGGCTTTTGTTTGAACGTAATACCTCTTGTCATCTATGACCCAAACTCCGTCGTCCACTTTTTCAATACTCCTGCCCGTTGCCAATCTGACAAAGTAACTTTTTGCAGCATCAGCGCTGCCAAAGGTGAGTGTGCGCACCAGCGACTCCCCGTTAACAACGCTTATTTGATCCTGCACCTCCGTACCGCTACTTGTGAGTATATACCGAAATACAGGATAACCTTCAGCATCAATATTGTAACCTGTTGGCTTGTAACCACTTACTGGATCTTGCTCCGATGACTTCATATCAAACAACCCTGTTTTGGGCACAATCGTCTGAATATCATCCAAAGCAAGCACAGGCCCCCGCGGGCGCGAAGATCCGTCACCACGATCATCCCACATGGGTGATGTATTCAGGAACCCACCTTTCCATATCTGTGCCACTGAGCCATTGTCCAGATCATAGGTGTAATGCAGTTTCGCAGGATCACCTACCTGCACGGCATGGACAACACGCTTTCTGTGCGGATCATCGTAATTCATGAAATTCATCTCTCCTCTTACACTGTTGGGCATGGTAATATCCATAAATGACCTGAATATCACGGGGGTATTGGCATCCAGTTCAATCGGATCTGAAGCCACAAGGGAAAGTGCTGAACCCATTGAATGAAACTCGGATGCCCGGGAGCCCGGACCCTCTACCCATAAACCCAGATAGGGAGTCATCCAGCCATCCATCTTGTAGTTTGTCAATTCAATTTCCCATTGACCTGCAGCCAGTTCCACCTCCGCTGTCCTCTGATCAGCAACGTAGGTCCACCTGTCCGGCATGATCTCTTGCCCGTTAACCCTGAGGATCGTTTTCCCTCCCGCCTGGAGCACAATACGATGCTTTCCGGCCCTCGGACTGCTCATTTTACCGTTGAAGATAATGGCATAACCATTCTCCTTACCTGCAACCTCCCAGGTCAATTTATCTGAAATTCCGGTTTTTTCCACCTTTTTATTGGCAAAATCCTCCGGATAACGGAAATCACCGTAAATGACTTTGTAATTGAACGGACCACCCTTTACAGGCTCTCCACCCTTGTCTGTAATACTGAAGTTTCTGAATGCCACCGGCCCGTGATCACCCTGAATCATGAATGGGCCCTTTGCTGCCTCCTTTTCAGAAATCGGCCCGCCCGTCGGACCCGTGAGTTCTATATTCTCCTGAACGATATAACCATTCAGCATTACCTTGAGTAATCTGGCATTGGCAATTTTATTTCCGGACGCATCGAAGCGTGGAGCCTGAAAACTGATATCAAGATGCTGCCATAAACCTGGCGCCAGACAGGCATTCAGTCTCGGGGCATGTCCGTCAAACATCTGTTCATTCGGATTCCATCGCCTTCTTGCATAAACACCCCCACAGTCTCCATAGGTCGGCTGCTGGTGCCCCCAACTGTCCAGAAGCTGTACTTCATATCTTCCCTGCAGATAAAAACCAGAATTGGAATGTTTGGCCATCATAAAATCAAATGAAACCTCCACATCACCATATTCAGCAACTGACAACAGGTTGGCTCTGTTCTTGTCGTCCGGAAGATTTACCAGTACCCCCGTGCCGCCCGAGGCTTTCATCGTTTCATTCTTGCGCAAGTCTGCACTCACCGATCCGGCAATCTGCCAGTTTTTTGCCTGGGTCGGCTTCCAGAATGAAAGATCTGTCAGCGCGGGCTTCTCCTGAGCAGTCAATATTCCCGATAAAACCAGAAAGACTGCTGAAATAAAGTGTTGCTTCATCAATTTGAAATGTATGGTTGAGTTTGTGAAAGCAAATGTGAAAAAATGATTTGAATTATGAAGCATTCGCCCAATGATATGTAGCCTGAATTCAGTTAATGCCTCTTCAATCATATCTTTGTCAGATTTTCGCGGTAAATATTGTATTTTTTTGTCTATTACGAGAAACTTGTGAGATAACCCGCCGCAAAATGTCCGGAAAACAGCATATTTGTTGCGTTTTTTGCTGTTCGCTTGTCCAATTTTCATCCAATGTCTCGAAAATCACTCTCCGAAGTCAACTCAACTGTACAAACGGATGTCAAAGGTGGTTTCTGGAAACGCCTGTTTGCTTTTCTTGGCCCCGCATACCTGGTAAGTGTCGGTTACATGGATCCCGGAAACTGGGCCACCGACCTGGCCGGCGGCAGCCGGTATGGGTATTCACTGCTTTGGGTACTGCTCATGTCCAATCTTATCGCTCTGCTGTTCCAGAGCATGTGCGCCCGCCTTGGAGTAGTGGCACAGCGGGATCTGGCACAGGCCTCCCGGGAGCTTTATCACCCTGCAACCAATATCTTCAATTATCTGCTGGCAGAAATCGCTATCGCCGCAACTGATCTGGCAGAAGTTGTAGGGATGGCAATTGGCCTGCAGTTACTTTTCGGATTACCCCTTACCTGGGGAATTGCTATCAGTATTCTCGACTCATTCCTCCTGCTGATGCTCATGCAACTCGGAATCAGAAAACTGGAAGCGTTTATTCTGGGACTGGTGCTTGTTATTGGTGTGGCATTCGGAATACAGATGCTGCTGGCCAAACCGTATCTTCCGGATGTAGCTGCCGGATTCATCCCCTCGCTTCCTGATTCTGATGCCCTGATTATCGCTATTGGAATTATCGGGGCAACTGTAATGCCCCATAATCTGTACCTGCATTCGGCACTCGTGCAGTCCCGTATGATTACCCGAACAAATGAAGGCATCAGGAAAGCTATCCGTTACAACATTATTGATTCCGCTATCGCACTTAATCTGGCACTTTTTGTCAATTCCGCCATTCTTATTCTGGCAGCGGCGGTTTTTTACAAGAGTGGCTACAACGGTGTTTCAGAAATTCAGGATGCACACAAACTCCTCGAACCCCTGCTCGGAAAAAGCTACGCCCCTACCCTGTTCGCTATTGCACTGATCGCCTCCGGCCAAAGTAGCACCGTTACAGGTACGCTCTCTGGTCAGATTGTTATGGAAGGATATCTGCATCTCCGCATCGCCCCCTGGCTTCGCCGGCTGATCACAAGACTGCTCGCAGTGATTCCGGCACTCCTCGTTGTGCATTACGCCGGCGAACATGCCACCGGTGAAATGCTGGTAATGAGCCAGGTTATTCTCGGTATGCAGCTCGGTTTTGCGGTCATCCCGCTTCTTCACTACGTCAGCGACCGCAACAGAATGGGCGATTTTGCAATCGGAACCTGGGCAAAAGCGGGCGGCTGGACCGCCGCATCAGTCATCATAAGCCTGAATATCTGGATGGTAGTCAATCAGATCCAGGAATGGATAAATGGCCCTGCAGCACTTACAACTTACATAACTGCTGTACCGCTGTTCATTTTTTCAATGATCATGCTCGCTTATATCACTTTTAAACCGTTTGCCTCCCGTCTTACTGAAGCTGTCAGGCCAGCTGTACCTCATGGTCATTTCAACGGTCTCTCTGAAATCAGGCAACCTCAATACAATAATATCGCTATCGCACTCGATTTCTCAGGCGCAGATCAGAAAGCTATTGAGCACGCCATATATATTGGTGGAAAAAATGCCCGCTATATGTTGTTTCATGCCGTCGAAACTGCCGGTGCCTGGGTTCTCGGGAATGATATCAGCGACCTCGAGGTCGAAAGTGACTCCAGAAATCTGGATTTGTATGCCCATGCCATCAGAGAACTGGGCTACCCCTGCGAGGCTTTCATTGGTTTTGGATCTGCCAAAAAAGCATTACCCAAACTCGTAATCGAAAACAATGCTGATATCCTCGTAATGGGTGCTCACGGCCATCATGCTGTCAAAGATCTTATTTTCGGAACAACAGTGGGAGCAGTCAGACATGCCGTTGAAATCCCTGTTCTGATTGTTCGCTAAGCGTTACCTTTGCCAATTATGGAAATTTCATCTCGATACATCGCAACTGAAGTTGAAGAGCGCTGGTACGCTCACTGGGAAAGCCGCGGCTATTTCCAATCCAAACCGGATAACAGGGAACCATTTACAATTGTTATCCCTCCCCCTAACGTAACAGGTGTTCTCCACATGGGGCACATGCTGAATAATACGATCCAGGATATTCTCATCCGAAAAGCGCGCCTCGACGGCAAAAATGCCTGCTGGGTACCCGGTACCGACCATGCAAGCATCGCCACGGAAGCAAAAGTCGTACGCTGGCTCCGTGAAGAAAAAAAACTCCGGAAAGCTGATCTGACAAGGGATGAATTCCTCGGATATGCCTATCAGTGGAAAGACAAATACGGCGGTATCATCCTGAACCAACTTCGAAAGCTTGGCGCCTCCTGTGACTGGGAACGAACTGCGTTCACCATGGATCCCGGCTACTACAGGGATGTTATCAATGTCTTTATTGACCTGTATAACCGCGGAAAATTATACAGAGGCCTGCGTATGGTCAACTGGGATCCCGAGGCCCAGACTGTTCTATCCAACGAAGAGGTAATCTACAAGGAAGAACAGGCGCAACTTTACCACATCACCTACCAATTAGAAAATGGTACAGGCGGAATAACAATTGCCACTCAACGCCCGGAAACAATTTTCGCCGACGTAGCTATAGCCGTTAATCCCAAAGATGAACGCTATAAATCAATCGTAGGAAAAAATGTACTCATCCCCCTGATCGACAGACCAATACCTGTCATCGCTGATGATTATGTTGATATCGAATTCGGAACTGGCGCACTGAAGATAACTCCCGCTCACGACCAGAACGATTACGAAGTAGGACTGCGCCATAAACTTCCAGTCATTGACACCATCAACGATGACGGTACCATCAATGACAAGTGTACATGGAAGCCTATAGTCGGTCTCGACCGATTCGATGCCAGAAAGAAAATGAAAGATGCACTCGAATCTGTTGATGCACTCGTACAAATCGAAGATTATACCACTAATATTGGTCGTTCCGAACGAACCAGTTCTGTTGTTGAGCCCAAATTATCCCTTCAGTGGTTCGTCAACATGAGCTCCCTCGCAGATCCGGCCCTTAAAGCAGTCCTCGAAGAAGAAATTCTGTTTTTCCCGCCAAGTTTCCAAAATCTCTACAGAAACTGGATGGAAAACCTCCGAGACTGGTGTATATCCCGACAACTCTGGTGGGGACACCGTGTACCTGCCTGGTATCTGGTATCAGAAGCTCGCGGACAGGAAACTCATCTGTTCGTCGCAGAATCAGCAGATGCCGCTCTCGCCCAGGCGCGTTCCGCAACCGGAAACCAGTCGCTCACCCTCAGCGATCTCCGCCAGGATGAAGATGTACTCGATACATGGGCATCCTCCTGGCTGTGGCCTATCAGTGTGTTCGATGGATTCGAAAACCCGGATGGTGAATTCAGCTACTACTACCCAACCAATGTTCTCGTCACCGGGTGGGATATTATCTTTTTCTGGGTAGCCCGAATGATCATGGCCGGATACGAGTTCAAAGGCCAAAAACCATTTCAGGCAGTTTACTTCACAGGTATGGTGCGCGATAACAAGCGCAGAAAGATGTCCAAATCACTCGGCAATTCGCCCGATGCACTCAAACTCATCGAAGAATTCGGTGCTGATGGAGTCAGGTATGGTCTTATGTCCAGTGCCGCAGCTGGTGGTGATATTCTGTTCGACGAAAAACTCTGCGAAAACGGCCGAAACTTCAGTAATAAACTCTGGAATGCCCTCCGTCTTGTTAAAGGATGGACTGTAACAGAAACAGCTGAAAATCAAGGTACTATTGAAAAAAACAGACTTGCGGTACTGTGGATTAATCATAAGTACCAGTCAGTTCTGGCTGATATCGAAAGTGACTTCCGTCAGTACAGACTAAGTGAAGCCCTGCTGAGTCTGTATACTTTCATCTGGGACGATTTCTGCTCCTGGTACCTGGAAATGATCAAACCAGGATATGAACAACCAATTGATCGCGAAACATCGGAAGCTACTCTCGATATTTTCTCCAGACTGATGGTAACACTTCACCCCTTCATGCCATTCGTGACGGAAGAAATCTGGCATCAGCTCCGCCAGCGCACGGAGGGAGAAGACTGTACAGCTCAATCATGGCCCTCTTCATCCGACTGGGACAAACAGCTCGTAGCTGATATCGAACAAGCTAAAGATATGATTTCAAAAGTACGTGATATCAGGAATCAGAATCAGATTAAACCAAGAGACCCGCTTGCCATGTTCCTTCAGGATTCTCCCGGTGTCAATGTTTTTCTGGGGCGCACTGGTTTGTCAGAATTACTCGCCAAACTGGCTGTTCTCAGTGAATGTGCGGTAACTTCTGATGAACCACACAATGCCAAATCATTCATTTCAGGTACCGATAAATGCTATGTAGTACTCAACCAGGAAATTGATACCGAAGCTGAACGTGAAAAAATTCAGAAAGAGCTCGAATATCAGCGCGGTTTCATCAAATCAATCGAAGCCAAACTCTCCAATGAACGGTTTGTATCCGGTGCACCCGCCCAGGTTGTAGAAAATGAACGAAAGAAAATGGCCGACGGACTAACTCGAATTTCTATCCTCGAAAACAGTCTCGGCAAACTTTCCTGATTCTGACATCTCCATGTTATCCCGAGTTCCGGCCCTTGCCGGAATTCGGGATTTTTTTTGCCCCATAATAATCTCAACGGCATGTAAATCAGAAAATTATTCTGTATAAACAGCAAAGATGCCGTCTCACAGGTAAAGCTGTGAGACGGCATCTTTCATTTTCAAGGGCTGTTATTCTTGGGATTTTTGGTTCAGTGGCGTTCCCTGGATACTGCGAATTTAGGCCAATTTGCAAGGCTTTTTTGAGTTTATGGGCGATTGAAGAAGGTAAAACAGGTGAAATAGGCACACAATATAGGCTTGCTGTAGTTTGGCTCAAACAAAAGTATAGCGATCAGCAGCACTCTCTGTCTTGGTCCGTCAACAGGATAATTTTCCAACCGAAGCAATCCTTCATCTGCCAGGAACAGTATCTCCTCAGTAAATACATCTTTAAACCGTACAGCCAAAAAAGGGAACTGCCCCGGCCAATCTGAAAGTTCCAGTTATGAAACTTTCAGACCGACCGGGGCAGCTGACCCTGTGTTTTATTAATCAATTTTTACTGCCTCGTCTGAATCATCTTGCGGGTAGCAGTGTCGTCGCCCGCAGTGAGTGTGTAGTACAGTATGCCCGTTGTGCTCAGCAGCGCGCGATCCAGCGTAACAGCATTGTAGCCCTTCGCGTAATCGCCCTGCTGCGTGAATACCACGCGGCCTGTCTCGTCATATACTGTCAGGGTTGCTGTAGCAGCCTCCGGCAGGTGGAATCCGATGAACGTCTTGTTGATGAACGGGTTTGGCTGGTTCTGATATAACTCGAAGCCTACTCCGCTGATCGTCTGACCGTCGAAACGCAGTGCCACATCCAGGCGATTGTTCGCCATGTTGTAACCCTCTGCCTTCGTGATGCGGCTCGATACGCTCATCATCTCGCTCAACTTGCCTGCCTTCGCAGCCCTGAACGTCACCGTGAACGCGCTCTCACCGTCAACCGATACAGTCAGTGCATCACCGAACACACCAAAGTTGTTCTCTGATACTTTGTCTGACTTCACGATACCGGCTACTTCCAGTCCGTTCAGGTTCAGTGTCATCTGGTAGCCCTGTACAGCCTCGCTGGCTTTGAATGTCACATCAAACGTTTCACCAGCCTTCACAATGCGGTTGTCTACATCGAACAGCAGCGTGCCGTTCGTACGATCATCCACCTGCATCGCGCTGTTCGCTACTGCAGTACCGTTCACGTCACCGATCTTGATACCCACGAAGTCGCTTACAGAGTTGTTCTGTGCATCAGCAATCGAGATGTTCTCTTTGATCGTACCTGCGAACGGATTCAGCGGGTTGGCAAACACCTGCGTCTTGTCAACGAATCTCCAGGACGTGTTGTTCGGAAGATCGCTGTAGATACCGAGGATCAGCTTGCGCAGTTCAACAATGTCAAACGTCGTGATCGAGTTGGACTTGTTCGCATCCGCAGCAATCATCTTGTATGGTGAACCAAGTGGCTCAATACCCAGGATGTGCTTCGAGATCAGAACAAGGTCATATGTGGTTACACCGTTCAGCGGACTGTCGTCCTTAGCAGGAGTAATCGTGTAGTTGGATGCTACCGGTACGCTGTTCGTCACCTTATACTCACCCAGATCGTCAGACAGATCGAAGTAGCTGAATGGCGGTGCAAAGTTCACTGTACCGTCTATCGTTACTGTTGATTCTTCTACACCGTCTACAGCTTCCGTCTTCAGCGCACCGGATACATTCACCTTGTCGCTGTTCGGGCAGTTGCCGTTGTTGTCCTGGACAATGATGTACGTCTCGCAGTA
>JBDLWO010000230.1:0-7456 GCA_039804245.1 Bacteroidota bacterium | reverse complement strand
GCTTCAGCCTGAATCTGTTTGATTTTATCATCGGCCGTTTGTTTGGACGAATTTATTTCGGTGGCGTATTGCTTCTGCACTTCACTTGCCCTGGTATTTGCCTCCTGTACCCTGGTTCTGGCTTCCTCCTGTGCCTTTGCCACCTCCTGTGCGCTGCGCTCGCGTGCGAGGCGAACAGCTTCTGCACTTTCCTGGCGAATTTTTTCCTCGCGGGCTTTTGCCGCTTCGACAGCAGCGGCCAGCTCTGCCTGAATTTTGGCAATTTCTGCCTCAGCCTTTTTCCGGGATTCAGCTACCTCGAGCGCTATGGAGTCGCGCTGAATTTTCGAATTTTTCTGAGATTCAGCAATAGCTTTGTTGGCTTCTTCCTGAATTTGCTGAACGTTTTGAGCTGCTTTCAGCTTGCTTTCCTGTACCTGACGGGCTATTTCAGTTTTTTCGGCTTCAGCTTTTTTCTGCTGGTCGGCCACTTCGGCGCGTATCCTCGCTACCTCCTCGGATGCCTTTTTGCGTGCCTCGGCCACTTCGGTAGCTGCGGCTTCACGTTGTTTTGAAATGCCCTCCTTGAGTTCGGCGAGTTCGGTTGCATTGTTTTGCTGAATGAGATTCTTCTCTTCGGCAGCCTTGCGACGGCTTTCGGCTATGTCGGTGGCAATTTTCTGTTTTTCAAGTACCGAATTTTCACGGGTTCTGGCTACCTCATTGGCCGCTTCCTCCCGTGCCTTCAGGATGAGCTCTGAAGCTGATTTTTTTGCCTCTACCACGTCGGTGGTTGTTTTTTCAGATTCCTGAGAGGCTAATTTTCGCGCGTCTGCTATCATGCGGGCATTCTCCTCCCTGATTCTTTTCAATTCGTCGGCAGAATTGGTTCTGGCACTGGCCACTTCATCAGAGTACTGGAGTTTGGCCTGTTCGAGGCGATTTTTGGCATCGGCCACCTCTTTGGCGGCGGCTTCACGTGCTTTTTTTACTTCTTCCGCGGATGCTACCCGTGCCTTTTGTATTTCCTCACCCGCCTGTTTTCGTGCATCTTCCACATTTGAGTTGATCCTGATGACCATGGAATCTGCCTTCGCCTTGCTCTGAGCCACGAAACTCTGGGCTTCGGCCTTGGCTTTTTCAATTTCGGCCATAGAGTTCTTGCGGGCTTCCAGCACCTCGTTGTTGAACTCAAGTTTCCGGGCGTTGGCAGCTTCGCGTGCAGCGAGTACTTCCTGCTGAATCTGGGCTTTTGTAGCCTCTGCGCGATCTTTTTCAGCTTTTATCTCGGCCCTCAGGCGTTCTTTTGTCTTCTCCAGTTCTGATTTCAGGGCAGCCACCTCGCTGTCGGTAGCAGGGCCGGATGGATAGGATCCGGGTTTGGAAGGGGCTCCCGGTTTTCCGGTTGAAGTTCCTGTTGATGAAGTTGATTCCGGCCTGGTTGGCACTGCTGAAGAAGCGCTTTCGGAGACATCTTTTTCCAGAATAGCCGAGAAACAGTTAACGAGATTCTTGAGCTCCAGCTGCCTGTCGGCGTTTACCGTAAACTTGTACTTTTGTCTGTCAACAAAATTGATAAAATTTATACCAGTAATATTTGATTCCCCAATCCATTTAAGTGATTCGGTATCTAGTCCGAGTTTGTTCTTGTGAGTGGGCACAGATGATCCCGGTACACGCTCGTCATTTCCTATGAATTTAAAGGCCCGTTCCTGTCCGCTTGCGTCAACAAAAACAACCTGATCATCGCGGTTGAATTCAATACCTCCCTGAGAAGTTATTCGTGCGTAGATGCCGGTTTCGTCGGTAAAGAGTTCGAGAAAGTAGATATAGCCACTCCGTATAACAATAGAAAGCTGACTGGTGGAAGCGAACTGAACACCACTTACTTTCTTGTTTTCCCTTATGACTTTACCGCAATCCTGAGCGAATACACCGGTGAATGCGAGGGTACAGAAAAGGGTAGTTACAGTAATCAGGCGAAAGATGGGACGCATGTGACAGAGATTGAAAGGTGTTTTTACAGTTTGATCTGGTTTCAGGCGCAATATAAAGGCTTTTCTGTTATTGACATTAATACGATGTGCATTTCCCGCAGGTTGCCCGAATTTTAGCAAAAATTTACGTGAAATTGTTGCTGAATATTCCGATTTTGCGGCCTGCTTATGGGTATGATTAAAATTTTTTTAAAATCAGGCAAGGATGTGCCGGTACGCCGGTTTCACCCCTGGATCTTCAGTGGTGCTGTAGGGCGCGTGGAGGGCCGTCCGGAAGACGGCGATATTGCAGAAGTTTACGATCGCGCCGGTGAACTGCTCGGGGTGGGGCATTTTCATCACGGAAGTATTGCGGTACGGCTGCTGAGTTTCGGGCCAGCCAATATCGGCGATTCAGTGTTCTGGGAAGAAAAACTGCGCAATGCGCTGGCTGCCCGTGCCTTGTTTACCGATATGGCAGCAGCCGACGGTGCTTACCGGCTGGTTCATGGAGAGGGTGATGGCTTGTCGGGGCTTATCGTTGATATCTACGGTGATACGGCTGTGGTGCAATGTCACAGCATTGGCATGCACCGACAGATTGATCTGATTGCGGCCGCACTGGAGACTGTTTTTAAGGGTCGGTTGCACGCCGTTTATGACAAAAGCTATGAGTCGCTTCCCGTCAGGTACGCCGAAACGCAGTCGAACGGATACAGGTGGATTGCCGGGGGGCACGATACATCCGCTCCGCATATTGTCAGTGAAAACGGGGTGCGTTTCCGGGTTGACTGGCAAACAGGGCAAAAGACAGGCTTTTTTCTCGATCAGCGCGATAACCGGCAACTGTTGAGCCGTTTTGCACCCGGAAAAAGCGTGCTGAATGCATTTTGTTATACCGGAGGGTTTTCATGTTATGCCCTCAAGGCAGGCGCCCGGCTGGTACATTCCGTTGATATTTCTCAAAGAGCGATGGAATTGTGTGCGGAAAATGTAACGCTCAACGCTCCTTTCAGCGGTACGCACGAGGGTTACACGGAAGATGTGCTCCGCTTTCTGAAACAAAATGAAAAGCGATACGAAGTGGCAGTTATTGATCCGCCTGCGTACGCAAAAAGTCTCGACAAACGCCACAATGCCGTTCAGGGCTACAAAAGACTCAATGTGGAGGCCATTAAAAGTGTAGCCCCGGGAGGTGTCCTGTTCACTTTCTCCTGTTCGCAGGTGGTGGACAGGGAGTTGTTCTACCACACTATTGCGGCAGCAGCCATGGAAGTGGGCAGGCCGGTGCGTGTTCTACACCACCTTTCACAGGGCGCCGATCACCCGGTGAGCCTTTTCCATCCGGAAGGCTCTTACCTGAAAGGACTTGTTTTGAAACTGGATTAACAGCTGTACTTATGTCAACGTATCAACCCGACGATCCGTATCAGGGGTCAGAATCAGGAAAAAGTCAGATAGGTCAGCAGGTTGTTCTGCTGTTGCTGATCTGTGTGGCGCTCATTTTGTTATACAATGTCTTTTTCAGCGACGGCAAATCGTCGCTGACCAGCCTCTTTCAACCCTCCAAAGAAGTAAAACTGACTTATGTGCCTTCCGACTTCAATCCGAATCTCGATGAAGAAGCTACATTGCGCGTGCTCGCACAGCCCGATGTGTATGCGAAGGAATTTGACGATATTGTTTATCATTTCAATATCAATCTGTTGTATCACGTGGCCAGTCGCATGTCGCTGCCCGACAGCCTGAAGCGCCGGCTGGAGCCCGAGTATGTGAAGCATCATCAGTATCTCAAAACCCTGTATTACAACGATTTTGTGACACTGAAAGATACCAGCGCCACCCTGTATGAAACCTGGTACAACGATAATGCCAACCAGGCAGTGGAGTTGTTCAGCGAGGTGGCCGGTAAATACACCTGCTTTTTTGTAACACAGATCATGGCGACATTGCTGAAGGCCGATAACGGTAAACTCATGGCCAAGGGCGATGGGGTGGATTCTCCCTGCGGTATTGCCATCAGGGAGGGCCTGCAGCCTCTTGTGGAGCGGTTAAAGAAAAAAGCGGCCATCATGGACTTCAGCGCTTCGCAGGGTTTACTGAAAGAAAGGGTGCGAAAGGGTATTGCCGAACTGGCTACCTGGGAACTGCAAAGCCGGCTCGCGCTGGATAAAACCCTGCAGTACAAGCTGTTCGGGTATGCTGTTTCTGAAACGGATCTTCGGGTGGAGGCCATCAGTGTTGTAAAGGCAGGTTTCAGACTGAATGATTACCTCGATGTAACCTATAGTCCGTCGAAGGAAATAGTATATGTGACCCTCCCGCAACCTGTTATCCTTTCGCACGAGGTTTATCCGAGAATAGACAAGCTTGATGTGGGTTTCCTTGCCGGAATTACGGGTGAGGAAATGAACAGAAACTTCAATGAGCTGAGGCGACAGTTCAGGGAAGAGGCTATCGGACAGGAACAGGTGCTTGAAAAGGCAAAAATGCGGGCTGATTCGGTGATGACCATGTTGCTTGGTCCAACCATCGGAGCGATGGGGCGTAAAGTGAAACTGGAAATCCGTTTTGCAGAACAACAGGTGCAACCACCTGCCGAAGACGGGGGCAAGGGGAACAGTGAGCCGGCGCCACCACAATTGTCGGATCCGGCGCCACCAACCATTCCGCAAAGCAAGCGCCGTAATCTCGCAAACTGAAGAACAAACATTCTCTGTACTATGAAAAAGGAAATCCTGAACGCAGCCGTTATTGTAGCCGCCCTTGGCTATTTTGTGGATATTTATGATTTGCTCCTCTTCGGGTTCGTCAGGGTGAAAAGTCTGACTGAACTCGGATTTTCCGGGCAGGAGCTCACCGACAAGGGCCTTTCCCTGCAGAACTGGCAGATGTTCGGTATGCTGCTGGGTGGCGTTTTGTGGGGAGTACTGGGCGATAAAAAGGGCAGGGTAAAGGTGCTTTATTTCTCTATTGCGCTTTACTCGGCAGCCAATATTCTGAATGGTTTTGCAACCGGATATGCCGACTATGCCTTTTATCGGCTTTTGGCGGGAATAGGTCTGGCCGGAGAGCTGGGCGCCGGAATTACGCTCGTTTCTGAAGTGCTTCCCAAATCAAGAAGAGGTATCGGTACCATGCTGGTGGCTTCGATCGGTTTCACGGGCGCGCTGCTCGCATGGGTAATAGAGCACAATTTCCACTGGAGAACCTGCTATTTTATTGGTGGCGGACTGGGAGTCCTGCTGCTTGTTTTCAGAATCAGTGTGGCCGAATCAGGCATATTCAGACAGGCAGAGGCCAATACAACCCTGAGCAGGGGAAATTTTATAGCACTTTTCACCAATCGCGAAAGATTTTTCCGGTTTTTGAGATGTATCTTGATAGGTACATCCACCTGGTTTGTAATCGGGGTACTGATCTTTTTCTCCCCCGAATTCGGGAAAGCCAAAGGGCTGGAAGGAGTTCTTGCCAGCAATGCCATTGCTATTGCGTATTCCGGTCTGATACTGGGTGATTTGACCTCCGGGCTCCTGAGTCAGTGGTTGCGCAGCAGGGTGAAAGTGATGGCCCTGTTTCTGATCCTCGACGTACTGGCGGTGGCTGCTTATCTCACCCTCCCTTTCGCCAATGCGACACAGTTTTACATCAGTCATTTCATCCTTGGCTTTTCAGTAGGCTTCTGGGTAATCTTTGTGACAATAGGAGCCGAGCAATTCGGTACCAACCTGCGTTCAACGGTAGCTACTACAGTGCCCAACTTTGCACGGGGTATGCAGGTGCCCATCAATGAGGCATTCAAATATCTGAAGGCACCGGCCGTAACCGGCAGTGTCATCAGCGCAGGCTACATGGTGGGTGCCGTTTGTCTGATTATTCCGCTGATAGCCTTGTGGGGTATGAAAGACACATTTGACCGTGACATGGATTATGTCGAGGATATTTGAGTCTGCACAGCACGTCGGAATTATACAAAAGCGCTTTTCTGCTGAAATTGTAACATCAAAACCGGATTTGTAACATGTCAGTACTTTTCCGGCAAGTGGAATTAAGATACTTTTACTAACCCTTTTGAAACCTCGCCAAGTATAATCTGATGAAGCATTTTTCCGGTAGTTTGATACCTCGTATGATCAGGTTCCGCTCATACATTCATGTGCTCTTTGTGTGTGTACTGGCATATTACCCGTTCTGTAGCCAGTCGCAGACACTTGTCTCCCGCTACGATTCCATTTACAATCAGTTACCCGACAGAGCTGATGATGCCTACCAGAAAGCCTCCGTTCTGCGGCTGGATGCAGTGAATAAGGGCATTGACTCCATAGTGGCCAAATCCGACTATCTGCTGGGGCTTGCCTCCTACTACGAATCCAGATTTTTGCTGGCAGAAAAGCACTTCAGGGAGGCTGTGAACTCGCAATATGCACTTGGTAACAGCAATTTCAGCGACAGGTGCTGGAATAACCTGGGAATCGCTTTCGATAAACAGAACCGGTGGTCGGAAGCCAGGGATGCCTATTTTCAGTCGGTCAGGATTGCTGAACATAACGGTGACTCCAGTTCACTCATGCAGTCCTATATCAATATATACAAACTGGAGGGCAGATACGATGATCACAACAAGGCAATTGCCGGATTCGGGCATTTGCTTGCGTACTTTAACCGGCAACATGACACAGCCTACATTGCACTTTGCCACCTCAATTTATCCAGTATATACCTGGAAAAATGGAAAAGAAGTGAATTTGAGTACCATATCAACGAGGCGCTCAGGTGGTGCGAATACACCGGCGACCAGTATGGAATCATTTCTGCGCTGTTAAACAAGGCAGAGGGGCTTTCGCGCCTGGAGGATTACACTGCCTCCGATGAAGTAATTAAAAATGCAGTGGAAAGATGCAAGAGTCTGCCATTTGAGGAATTAAAGCTGGTATTGAAACTGAGTTATGCATCCAACAAACTTCGTTCAGGCGTCGGTCTGGATGAAGCTGAAAAAATGCTGAATGAGGTCTCTCAATCGGCCGGCGAAATGGGGGCCGAATTCATCGGATTGAAGTTAAAGGAAGAACAGACTATTTTTTATGCCAGGACAGGGCGATTTGCGGAGTTTATGGAGTCTTTTGGCAGTGTAATTCGGGAGATGGAGGCCAATAACCAGCAATCGGCGCGCAGGTTGTACGAGGAGGTACAGGCATTGTACGAGAATGAAAAACTGAGAAAAGAGCAGGCGCGGTTGTTTGAAAATGTGAAAGAGCAGCGAATCTGGATTATCACGCTGGCACTCCTGCTGCTGGTTGTTGTATCTGCGGGGATGATTATTATCCGGCTGTTTATCCGGTTGCGGAGCCGTACACGCTCCCTGTTTTATGTCAATACCGAGCTGGCGCGCAGCAAGCCGGTAGTACAGGAAACTGTTACTGCGTCGGAAACAGGAGAGCCTGACAGTGAAGACGACCGCATATCCAACCTGTATGAGATGATACTTGTCAGGATGGAGCAGA
>JBDLWO010000229.1:0-15116 GCA_039804245.1 Bacteroidota bacterium | reverse complement strand
AATTTTATGATCGGAGTGACAGCAAGGTTCTGATCTGAACCAGTTTATAACGGAACGGGAGGCAGAAGGGAATTATCCCTGGCCTCCCGTTTTTTTTGGAGCCTGTTGCTCAAAATGTAATGGTGTAGCTGTAGGTTGTTGTACTACCCTGTTCCTGCTGTTCCTGCGCATCGGCTGTTTGTGTAACTGTTGTGGTAACAGTATATGAATAGTTCACCTGCTGCGGAACTGCCTGCTGAGCCGGTTTTTCTTCCGGTAATTTGAACTTGATGCGCACTTTCTGGTGAAACAATACATGTATTCCCCTGTTCTTGGCTACCGTAAACCTGAGCATCTTTACAACACGGGCAGCCTCTTCGTCGCAACCATGTCCTAACCCTTTCAGAACCCGCGTCGCAACAACAACTCCCTTGTTGTCTATATCATATTCCATATAAACTACACCCTCAATCCTGTTCGACAATGCATCTTTGGGATAACGAAGGTTGGAATACAAAAACTTTGTAAGCTCTTTGGGCCCGCCGGGATACTCCGGCTGGTAAACAAATCTGGTCTTCCTTTTATCTTTTTCCATTCTAATCAGTCCTTGTTGAGTTGCGCGCCCGACTTCCGGAACGCCTTGTAGGCCCCTTTCCCGAATTTCGAACCATTGAATATTGCGGAGGGCGCCTTTATCCTCTGTTCTTCCTCCGTAAGCGAATTAAACGAAGCACACTGGTCGGAACAACACTCGCTGTACTTTTCTGCACAGGCAGTGCATTGTATGAAAAGGATATGACAGTAATGATTGGCACAATTCACATGCTTGTCTGCCGGTTGACCGCACTGATGGCACTGTGAAATGATATCTTCACTGATGCGCTCACCCAACCGCTCGTCAAAAACAAAATTGATTCCCAGAAATTTGTTTGTCAAACCACCCGCTTTTACCTGCCGGTTGTACTCGATGATACCACCCTCCAGCTGAAAAACATTGTTGAACCCCCTGTACTTCATGTAGGCGCTCGCTTTCTCACAGCGAATACCTCCGGTACAATACATAAGGATATTTTTATCCTTGTTCTGTTCCAGCATTTCAGCCACCATCGGCAACTCTTCCCTGAATGTAACTGCATCGGGTATAATGGCATTCTCAAAACGGCCAACCTCGCTCTCATAGTGGTTACGCATATCCACAATAACGGTATGCGGATCCTCGGCCAGCTTGTTCCATGCCTCGGCGTTCAGGTGTATTCCCGTTTTCGACGGGTCAAATTCCGGATCGTCAATGCCATCAGCCACAATCTTGTCGCGCACCTTGATCGTAAGTGTGAAAAATGACTTCCCGTCTGCTTCCACGGCGATATTCAGCCTCATTCCGCGGAACATGGGCCAGGTGTCCATGTATTCCCTGAAATCGCTGAATCGCTCTTCGGGTACCGAAAGCTGGGCATTTACACCCTCCCGGGCTACATATATCCTGCCCAGAACCCCCAGCTCGTGGTAATTGATGAACAAATCATCACGAAATGCGTACGGATCGTCAATCTTGTGGTATTTGTAATAGGAAAGCGTGACGCGTTTTTCCGTACTGTTGCGCATGCGCTCCTTCAGTTCGCGCCGGTTGACGCGATTGAGCAAATTGCGGAGCGGTTTTTTCTTCTGTATTTCCTGTTCCATAGTTTCAGTTGCAAAGATACGGGATAGCAGCTTTCCTCACATACTTATTGAGTATCCTGTACCCGTTTCACGATATCGGGGTCCACCTGATATGCCTTTTGCTGAAGAGCCCGTGCCTTGTCGGGCATACCGAGGTTATTGTACGCAACACCCAGTTCCCAGAGCGCTGCGGCATCTTCTCCGGCCACAGCCTCCCCTTTCTGTAACCACTCGAGGGCAGCGTCCCTGTCCCCCTGAACCATATTCAGGACTCCAAGCAGACGAGCCGTTTCCGGATCTCGCGGATTTATCTGCCACGCTTCGTTCAGATAAACTCGCGATGAGGCAAAATCGCGCTTCAGTTGTCCGGCGTCAAGTCCTGCACCCCGCAGGATAGTGGCCAATCGCTCTCCATTAACCACATTGTCGGGAGCCCCGGCAAATACTTTCCGGTGGTCGGCAATCGCTTCCGGGTATTTCTTCGCCTCCGCATAAAGATTTCCTCTTATCACCAGTGCCGTCGGGAAATCGGGGTATAACGCGAGCGCACTGTTGATGTGCTTCAAACCCTCTTGCACAAATGCCGTTTTACCAGCAGCATCCTCTGTCTCGCGCGCGCGTTCGAGGAGTACCTGCGCATACGCGATCTGAAGTTTGATACTCCTGTCAGAAACAACTATATCGGCCCTGTAAAGTTTTTCATTGCTCTCCCACGCAAAATTGCGGGTAAATGTCTTCAGGGAAAATAGTATCAGTACCGATATCCACAGCATACGTGCAGCTCCGCCACGCTGCTGCCACCTCTCAAGCAGAAGCGCTGCGACCAGGCAGATACCAACAGACGGCATGAATACAAAACGCTCACTCATATTGGTACCAATCGGGAACAGCAGATTGGAAACGACGCCGAGGGGGAGCAAAAATGCCAGCCAGCCATAAGACTCCGGGTCGCGACGCATGATCCCACGGACGGTTCTGTATACAATGAAACCATACAGCACCACCGCCAGCAGCACAAACGGATCTGTCAGGGACGTCACATCTACCTGCCTCGGATAATAATCATGTGTGAGCGGTTGCGGAACTATGAGTAGCTGCAGGTATTTCCAGAGCGTGAAAAGTATAGTAGCCAGTTTTTCAGTAAAGGAAAAAGGAACAAGCTGTCCGTTCAAATCCTTCAGAAACGGATTGTTCAGCAGTTCAGCAGGAGCCGTTCCGGCCAGCGAACTCCATGGCAATATGGAGCCTCGAATAATAAAAAACGCCAGAAAGGCAGCGATTACAGGCCAGGTATGACCCATAAGAGATTTCTTTTCTGATCTGAAATACCTGATGGCAACGGGAATCAGGACAATATACGCTACTGCATTCTCTTTGGAAAGACAGGCCAACAGAAACGTGACGCCAGCCAGCAGCAACCACTTTTTTTCTCCCGTATCAAAACCCCTGAGTGTGTAATACAACGTTGCCAGACTTCCCAGCAACGCCAGAATTTCATCCGCACTCTTGATGTTGGCTACGACCTCGGTGTGTATCGGATGAACAGCAAAAAGGAGAGCGGCCATCCATGGTACATTCCGGGCAATTTCTTCTCCCGTATCACGCAACAGCAAACGGAGCGTATGAAACAGCACCACCACTGTCAGTGAATAAAGCAATATATTGACAAGATGAAAAACAAAGGCATTTTCGCCAAAAAACTGGCAAAGTAAAGCAAAAAGCACCTGAGAAACAGGTCTGTACCTGCCCCCCGAAACTAATGTATCCATTCCCTCTTTCTGGAAATACCCATGGAATGTATCGTGGGTGAGTATATCCACAATTCCACTCAGGCCCGCTTTTGTATAGGCATTCTCCAGAATGACGAGTCCATCATCGAGTACAAACCCGTGGCCAAGGGTGTTGACATACAGAATGAAGGTGATTGCAAAGAGCAGCCAGTTTTGGGTAATGTTGCCGGGTTTTCCGGAAACAGCCGGAACGGTTTTTTCGGATTTGGTGCCTGATTTTTTTGCCATGTTTTGAACGAATATTTCAATCAAAAACTGATCCGGAGGTGCAGTATATCTGGTTTCAGCCGGAAGTATGATGGTTATTTTATTGAGACTTCTTTTGCTCCTTTTCGCCGGAATCAAGCGTGAAATCTACTGAAAGTTCCCAGTTGGCGCGGAGTCCCTCTATTTTTTTTGTGTAGTTGGCTTCCGGCTGCCTCCGGAGGTAATAATCACCCGTATCCCACCGGCCGTTGCGGTTGGAGTCGTGAAATACCCGTGAAATCCAGGGCGCCACCGGAAGACGCGGGAACAGAAATGTTTCTTTGGGCGCACTTGCAGTGAAGACCCTTTCCTCTTCCGTATTGGGGCCATTCACCAGCTGAAGTACGTATTGTTCACCCGGAATAAGCCGATCAACATTGATTGTCAGTGAAGATAATTGCTTTTCCCCGGGTATATTGATCTGTCGGCGGAGTGTATCGGAATTTTTTCCGCCCCACAGGTCGGTTATCGCGCCGGGCAACAGTTCGAGTTTGTAGCTGACCGCCGGCTGCCAGTTGACATCCAGCAGAATCCGGCGCGGATGGGTAATGTCGGTATCCGGTGAGTAGCTCCGAACTCGGGTAGAATCGGATGTGAGTACCCAAAGCGATGTATCAGCAGCCACCACCGGGACGTTAAACAGCAGGGGCAGCGGTTTCCCCGGCGTATGCTGAATTGTTTTGACAAAGGCTGCAGCCTGTGCCTGCTTCTGATCCGGACGGGAGGCATCCCCATCGAAGTAAATATCATGTCGCTTTATAAAATTCTCTTTCGAAAGCGCTTTTACCTTCACCGTGTCGCTGTTAATGAGAAGATTCCATGCGTTTTCTGCCGGCAGATCGTACCAAACCAGAACAGAGTCTGCCGCCCTTTCCTGTATGAGATTCAGTCCGGGCACTGTATCGGTCCGTATCAGAGCTGAATCCGCCGTCCCGCTGAATTTCAGCCTGACAACCCCGTAAGTATCCGCATTTTTCTCGGCAAGCCGATATCGGGGCTGATTTTTGAACAGCCGCAGCACCACAATATTCAGCGCCGAATCGCGCACACTGAGCAGTGTGTCCAGAAAAGCTGTTTTTTCATTTTCCCCATCCCAGCGGAGGTTTTGATCGGCATCATCAATGGCAGCCACCTTGAAGCGACCGGATTTTACGTTTCTGATTTCAAATTTACCTGATTTGTCTGTGCGGGAAAAGTAGTAAGGCCTCGATTTGCGAACTACACTGTCAGCAACGATATCGTAAAGCATGACAGAAATATTTTCGACCGGATCACCGGTCAGGGCATCTGCAACCCGCCCGCTGACCCTGAGACTGTCTATCATATCCCCGGTGGAAAAAACAAAACGAAGATCTTTGGCGGGATTACCTTCATGCAGATCCTTCACTGCCGTGCCGAAATTGATGGTATAGGTCGCGCTGTCGCGCAGTTGCTCTGACGGATCGAAGGTCAGGGTAACTGTCTTCCCCCTCAGTACAACCTCGGGTCGTTTGGCCAGTGGGGGTGAAACCACAATCTGGCTGGCAGCATCCGAAAGAGTTACCCATTCATCGAATCGGAGCTCAATCCTGGAGGGTCTGAAGCGGGTGGAATAGTTTCTGGTACTATACAGTGTATCCACCGAGGGCGGCGTTGTGTCTTTGGGGCCACCCGCAGGTGCGCCCTGCCGCGCGCAGGAGACAAGTGCCAGCGCAAGCAGCCATATCGGGAATAAGTTATTGAAGTTCATATTTGGAAAGGCTAAGGTAAACCATGATGATTGATTCGGATAAAATGGATGTACAAATTGGCATATTTTCGCAATATTTACCATGTTTTTTGGTTATCAGGTGTTTAATAAGGAAATTTACGACCATGAAAGAAGCTATACAACAACTGGCAAAGGGGCTGCTTCAGGAAGTGACCGACTGGCGACGGCACCTTCATGCCCATCCCGAGTTATCCTTTCAGGAAGTGGAAACTGCCCGTTTTATTGCCGGACAATTGCAGTCAACAGGGGTTGAATTCAGGCAAGGTATCGCCGGAAACGGGATTGCAGCACTGATAAAGGGGCGTAACCCGAGGAAAAGGACCGTGGCTCTGCGTGCCGATATGGATGCACTGCCCATACAGGAGGCCAACGAGACCCCCTGGGCATCCAGAAACCCGGGGATTATGCACGCCTGCGGACACGATGTTCATACAGCTTCGCTACTCGGGGCGGTAAAAATACTTCACAGTTTGCGCGACCGTTTTGAGGGGACTGTCAAGTGTATATTTCAGCCCGGGGAGGAACTGCTGCCAGGCGGAGCCAGTCTGATGATTCAGGAGGGTGTTCTGGAAAAGCCCAGGCCCGCCAGTATTTTCGGACAACACGTACACCCGCCCCTGCGCGCAGGCGTGGTGGGCTTTCGTCCGGGAATATACATGGCCTCCACTGATGAAATCTATGTGACAGTAAAAGGGAAAGGTGGGCATGGCGCCATGCCTGATCAGTGTGTGGATCCGGTAATGATTACCGCCCAGTTACTCGTGACCCTGCAGCAGATAGTCAGTCGGTACGCCGACCCTGCAGTGCCGGCTGTATTGTCATTCGGAAAAATAAACACCATTGGTGGCGCCACGAATATCATACCCGGAGAAGTTCAGCTGCAGGGAACATTTCGCACGATGAATGAGCGTTGGCGTATGGATGCCCACAAACGCATGAAAAAAATTGCCGAATCGCTGGCCAAAAGTATGGGTGGCGCCTGTGAATTCAATATCGTGAAGGGATATCCTGTGCTATACAACGATGAGGAACTCACTTCACGGGCAAGGCGCTGGGCGGAAGCGTATCTGGGCAAGGAAAACGTGGTTGACCTGCCGTTGCGTATGACGGGTGAAGATTTCGCCTACTATGCGCAGGTGATGCCGGCCTGTTTCTACCGGTTGGGAACCGGAAATCCGGATCGCGGTATTACCTCACCGGTACATACCAATACTTTTGAAATTGACGAGGCTGCCCTGGAAACAGGCATGGGACTGATGGCCTGGCTGGCACTGCAGGAACTTGCGGTGTAGAGTGCCCCAAAAACATCGAGGCTTCCCGCACTGGTCGGAAAGCCTCGATAAATATTGATATAAAGTTGGAATCAGAAGTTGGGGCAGTAAACACCGCGGCGCTCGGGTCCGCAGATTTTATACACCAAAGAAAATTCGAAGGCGCCGTTACCATTCGTGGCCGGATTCAGGCCTGATGTGTTGATATCGTAGCTGAAGCCGATTGTGAACTGTTCGTAGTCGAAGCGCGTACTGGCGATGACAGCATCGAGCAGTTTGCCATCGCTGAGGCGGTTAGCCATACGGGCCCAGATACCGAACTGGAATGCCTGGTTGTAGCGGCGGCTGTTGCCGAGCAGGAACTTGAAGGAGTTACCCACGTTCACCTGCCAGGAAGGGCCCTGGAAGAAAGTAACAACACCCGGGCTGAGACCGAACTTCTGGGCAACCATGAATTCGCCACCAGCGTGGAAAGTAAACTTGCTGTAAAGCGGAATACTGATGCGTGAACCTGTCTGATCATCGCGATCAAAAGACTGATTGGCACGGTTCAGGTGATTGAAAGCACCGCCGAAGTAGAAGTTTGCATCGGGGCTGAGTACGCTGAACCAAAGTGCACCGGCAGACAAATCCATGAAGATGAAACTTGGATCATCAATGATTTCCTGTGGTTTTGTTTCGTCGTACTGACCATTTCCGTTGTTCTGGCTTGGCCAGCGGAGATTACCCACGTTGATACTGCGGTTGCTGACACCGAGGTCTGCACCCAGAACGAGATAGTGAGCCTTCTTGCGATATCCACCCATTTTCTTGGCGTAAGAGCCGGATGCGCGAAGCTGTGTAGTTGCGAACTCGGAAGAACCAGCCTTGTCGCCCCAGAGCGTGCCGCCCACGCCGAAGTAATCGTAGCGTCCTACAGGAATCTTCTGGTCGTAACTGGCAGAATATGTATTGTAGGCGTTGTTTTTAAGAATGGATGCCCACTGGTTGCGATAGTTGGCCACCAGACGGTGATTACAGTTCATCACGCCTGTCAACGCAGGGTTGAGGTTCAGCGGACTTTGATAAAACTGCGAAAAGTGTATGTCCTGAGCCTGGATACCCGAAGCCGCCAGCGTCACAAAACACAGCAGAAGGAGGTGTAGAGTAGTTTTTTTCATAAGCATAAGCGAACTCTTGTAGTTTGAGTTGAACAGTACGCGACTGGGTTGAACTGTCAGTTGATTTCGACTTGAGGGGCGAAGGTAAGTTTTTCCGGATACCTTGCTACATCTTGTCAAAAAATTTAACGTAATAATGTGAAAGTTTGTTTTAAACGGTGAAACTCACACTTCTATTTTGTCAATTTTGTTAAGAACGTGTTCAGGACTTCATCACCGGGCTCAAAACGGTTTATTTTTTGAATTTTCTTTCAAACACCCTGGCATTTCCACGGTCGTCGGTTACGGTTAGCGACAAAAGATGCTCTCCCGGGCCTGTCATATCATCAAATACGTGAGTCAGACGAGCCCGTTTTTTATCATATTCGAACAATACCCATTCTCCATCAATAGTTCCGCGGTATTGCATACCGTTTGCGGTACCGGTCACAGCAAAATTATCATTAATCCGGAATGCCATGGTGGATTTCTTGCGCATATCCGGCCCGAAAACCACGGGGGTAATCGTTGGAGCCGTTGTGTCTGCCATGATACAGAAGTTGCCGAAATGGCGTACCCTTGTTGACAGAACAGCTCCATCCCATTCTCCGCCGCAATTATCCGGGCGGCCTGCTCCCACACAGGCTATTACGGCCCTGTCCCGGAGTTCTTCTGGTATATCCCGGCTTTGAATGCTGATGTCAAAGTATTTGTGTACAGGCGTCAGGTTATCGTGAAGACGGTACACCTGAGAATAAGAGCCCTGTACCGGCGGTTTCGTCTCAAATTGCAGCCCGAGCTGTTCATAGAGTGCACCCTGAGGTATGACCGCGGAAAAATCGCCCACATCAATCCGGGTATCGGCGTTGTAGGGAACATCGAACTGATAAGGGGGGCTTACAATGGTCTCCATGGCATCGGCATCGCGTAACACCCAGAATATCAGTGTATTGGAATTACCCAATGCATCGGCGATCCTTATTTTTATCTGTACGGGCTTGTCCTTGTACAGTTTGATAGCGCCCATAGAGGGCGTTATGGTGTAATTACTGAGTTCATTTCCGGGGAGTACGAAACAGCGGTGGAACCAGGCGTCATATCTTTTTCTCGCGGAGTAGTCAATATGCGCATTCAGGTATCGTGTTTCATCGAAGTCAAACGTTTCGGCCGTCCACTCGAAAGAGAGCTGGTCATCGGCCCACATTGTTACTGAATATACACCATTGTCATTCCTTCTTCCGTTGGTCCGGTCGTAGGCCTTTACACCGAATCCGACGCGCCAGGCGCCAATTCTGACCGTATCGTCGGCCAGTCCGATATGGCCTGTTTTGTCCTTCATGAGAGGGAACGGTTTACTGGAAAGCACCTCCCTTTTTTCACTGAGGACATAGAACTTCATATCGCGGAACTCGGGAGCAATATTGTCGCTCACGGGAATACCCAACAGGAGCGGGTTGACACTTCTGCCGCGGGGGTCGCGGACTTCGAAATGCAGGTGGGAGCCTGCCGAGCTGCCAGTGTTGCCAATTTTGCCGATTTCCTGCCCTTTCCTTACCGGGAATCTTGAAACAGGTGGGTTCAGTTCTATTTCAAAACGCTCTCTGCGATACTGGTTTTCACGTACAAACGCCTGAATTTCGGGTGAAAACTTGTCGAGATGCGCATAAACGGTAGTATATCCGTTGGCGTGTTTGATATACAGAACATTTCCATATCCGTTACAGCTGACTTTGACAAGGTCAACATATCCGTCGGCGGACGCCAGAACGGGGGCTCCTGTTACGCCATCAATATCTATACCTGCATGAAAGTGGTCGGGCCTGAGTTCTCCGCAGGTACCTGTGAGAGCGACGGCGCCGGGAACAGGTTGTCCGAAAAAATCTTTGGGATGCACCACAGGATCGGGTTCATGCATAAGTTGCCGGCCCGGGATGCTATTTCCTTCAAGTAACATCCAGCATACCGGAAGCATGCCGGAGACGAATATAGTAAACCTCCAAAAATGATTCATAATGGCAAATTTAGGCATACATATGTATAATTATCAACTTTGGAAACCTGTTCTTTGGTTAAAGAAGGGAAAATGGCACAAAAAAGTCCCGAATTATCCTTAAAGAGACAATTCGGGACAGGGCACGTGACATTCAATATTGCGCGTAAGTATATTACAGCTTCGATTTCACTTCATTGACAACATAAGATTCGACTACGTCTCCTGCCTTGATGTCGTTGAAGTTTTTGATAGTAAGACCACACTCGAGACCTGCTTTGACTTCTTTTGCATCCTCTTTGAATCGTTTGAGGGATGCCAGTTCTGCGTGTTGGCTTGGATTGGCGGGGTAAACCACGATACCGTTGCGGATAACCCTGACGTAGTGGTTCCTGCTGACTTTACCTTCCAGTACCTGGCAACCTGCCACAGTTCCCACCTTGGAGATTTTGTAGACTTCACGGATTTCGACCTGACCCATGATTTCCTCTTCCTTGACGGGTTCGAGCATACCCTCCATAGCGGACTTGATTTCCTCGATAGCCTCGTAGATAATGGAGTAGAGTTTGATTTCGACCCCTTCTTTTTCTGCGAGTTTACGTGCTGTGAGGGATGGACGTACCTGGAAGCCGACGATAATCGCATCGGAAGCGGAAGCCAGCATGACATCGCTGTCCACGATCTGGCCCACGGCCTTGTGGATGACACTGACCTGAATTTTCTCCATGGAGAGCTTGATCAGCGAGTCGCTGAGAGCCTCCACTGAGCCGTCCACGTCACCTTTAACGATAATTTTGAGTTCCTTGAAGTTACCGAGAGCCAGACGGCGTCCGATTTCTTCGAGGGAGATACGCTTGGTGGCCCGGTTAGCCTGTTCCCTGATAATCTGGGCACGTTTGCTGGCGATTTCCTTGGCTTCGCTTTCGGAGTTGGCCACCTTGATTTTTTCACCGGCCTGCGGGGCTCCCGGCAGACCGAGAATAACCACTGGCTGAGCGGGTCCTGCGCTTTGCACCTTCTTGCCCCGTTCGTTGAACAGTGCTTTGACGCGACCGGAGAATTCACCGGCGATCATGGGGTCTCCCACGCGGATAGTGCCGTTTTCAATGAGCACCTTGGATACATAGCCGAGACCTTTTTCGAGCGATGCTTCGAGGAGCGTACCTACTGCGCGTCGTTTCGGGTTGGCCTTCAGTTCGAGAATTTCGGCTTCGAGGAGTACCTTTTCGAGAAGTTTGTCAATATTGGTACCCTTTTTGGCCGAGATATCCTGGCTCTGGTATTTACCGCCCCATTCTTCCACGAGGAAGTTCATCTGGGCGAGTTCATTTTTGATACGTTCGGGATCGGCGCCCGGTTTATCGATCTTGTTGATAGCGAACACGATAGGAACACCGGCGGCCTGTGCGTGGCTGATTGCCTCACGGGTTTGCGGCATGATACTGTCGTCAGCTGCGATCACGATAATAGCGATATCAGTTACCTTGGCACCACGAGCACGCATGGCCGTGAAGGCTTCGTGACCCGGTGTATCGAGGAACGTGATTTTTCCGGTACCGTCGCCTACACCTACTTCATAGGCGCCGATGTGCTGGGTGATACCACCTGCTTCGCCCTGTGCCACATTTGCGGAGCGGATATGGTCGAGCAGCGATGTTTTACCGTGGTCAACGTGACCCATGACAGTGACGATGGGCTGTCGGTGGAGGAGATCCTTTGGATCATCAATTTCCTCCTCTTCGACTTCGACCTGTTCTTCGGCGGTGATAAATTTGACTTCGAATCCGAACTCATTGGCTACCAGTTCGATGATTTCGGCATCGAGGCGCTGGTTAATGGAAACGAAGATGCCGAGTGACATACAGGCCTTGATAACATCGGCTGGTCTTACGTCTATGAGTGATGCCAGATCCGAGACCGAGATAAACTCGGCTACCTGCAGTACCTTTTCATTTTCTGCGCGTTGTTGTTCGGCCATTTCTGCCCGTTCGCGCATTTCTTCGCGTTTATCGCGGCGCACGCGCTGTCGCTTGCGGTTGGCGCCTGCACCGATCCGTGCCATTGTCTGGCGGATCTGATTTTCGATATCCTTCTGGGATACTTCCTTGGATACCTCTGTACGTCCTCTTCCCTTTTTGTCGCCCTGATTCCCGGCGATTGTCTGCTGGATGGATTCGGCAGTAATAGGTTGCTGCACCTTCCTGCGTTTGCGCTTCTGGCGTTCATCGGACGATGACGATGAGCTGTTACCGCTGCCGCCCTGCTGGTTACCGCCGCCCTGCGGCCGTTGGCCGGAGGACCGGTTATCCTGGTTATTGCCACCTTGCTGGTTGCCTCTGTTACCCTGGTTCTGGTTTCCACCGCGGCCATCGCGACGGCCCTGATTGCCACGGTCATTACCACTGCTGCCGGATGAAGACGGCTGGGGTTTATCCAGATTGATTTTACCCAGAATTTTCAGGCCTCGCAGTGTAGGAGCATCTGCACGGATGACATCATCTGTGGGCGTCTGTGCCGGAGTCGGGGTGGGCGTTGGAGGTACCGGTGCCGGAGGAGGAGGAGATTCCTGTTTCCTGGGCGGAGGTGGTGTAGTTTCCTTTTTCTGTACGACAGGCTCTTCCCTGGCCGGGGTTGGTGGAGGAGGGGGTGCCGGTTTGGGTTCCTCCTTTTTGGGTTGTGGCTGAGCTGGCTGGGCCTTGGGCTTGTCGAGATCAATTTTACCCAAAATACGCAGTCCGCCCGGTCGTTCGCGACGGGGTTCGGGAGCGGGTTCCTCTTTGGCTGCCGGTGGCGGAGGAGGGGGTGGCGGAGCCGGGGTGGGCCTGGGTTCCTCTTTGGGTACTGCCGGTTCGCGTGGAGGGAGCAGAGAGGGGCGCGGTGTTGCTGGCGTGGAAGGCGCGGAAGAGGCTGGAGTAGTTGTAACAGTTGGCGCAGGCTGTTCCTTTTTCAGTGAGGGCCGTGCGAGTTTGTCTGCCTCTTTTTTGATAGCCAGGTCTTTCTGGAACTCCTTCTGGAGAACCAGCAGCATTTCATCGCTGATGTCGGCAGTAGGTTTTTCCTCAACACCGTGAAAGCCCTTGTTATGAAGGGTTTCCACGATGGTGTGCAGACCAACGTTAAATTCCTTTGCTACCTTAATGAGTTTAGTTGCCATGCAGTGTTTTTTCCTGCTTTATTGAAAATTTTTGAATTGAGCGCCAGCGGGACAACGCCAGTTTCTCCACTGAAAAAAGTAACGTTTAGAAGGCTTTTATTTTTGGTTAGTGACAAAACAGAGTGCAAAAGTACATAAAAAAATTCGATGACTTTTGGACTATATTTTTCATTTCTCCTCCTCGAATTCTTCAGCGAGAATCCGGTGAACATCCTTGATGGTTTCTTCTTCCAGATCGGTACGGCGAACGAGCTCATCAATACTGAGTTCGAGCACCTGTCGGGCGGTATCACAACCGATATTTTTAAGTGCTTCGATTACCCATGGCTCGATAGCGTCTCCGAATTCCTCCAGATCAACATCATCCACTTCGTATTCAGCCTGATTGCGATAAACGTCAATTTCGTACCCGGTGAGTCGGGTGGCCAGCTTGATATTGCTTCCGGCTTTGCCGATGGCGAGACTCACCTGATCGGCGTCGAGATAGACATTGGCGCGTTTGCGTTCCTGGTCTATATCAATGGATGTGATTTTGGCGGGTGTCAGACTTCTCTGGATGTAAAGCGACAGGTTTGTCGTGTAGTTGATGATGTCAATATTTTCATTCCGAAGTTCGCGCACGATACCGTGTATGCGGCTGCCCTTCATGCCCACACATGCACCGACCGGATCAATTCGTTCGTCGTGGCTTTCGACGGCCACTTTGGCGCGTTCACCCGGCAAACGAACAATATTCTTGATTTCGATCACGCCGTCTTCTATCTCGGGCACTTCCGCCTCCAGCAGTTTTGCCAGAAAAGCAGGATCGGTACGGCTGATCATGACATAAGGTGCGTTATTTCGCATCTCAACCTTGCTGATAATACCCTTGACTACATCGCCCTTGTGATAGCGGTCGTTCCGGATCAGTTCGGTGTAGGGAAGTACCAGTTCGTTGCTGGTGGCGTCGTCGAGTACAAGAATTTCACGTTTTACAACCTGACTTACCTCACCTATAACGACTTCACCAATCCTTTCGGAGTACTTGCGGAAAATCTCATCTTTCTCCAGCTCCATAATTCTGGAGACGAGCGTCTGGCGGGCTGCCATGATAGCCCTTCTGCCGAAGTCCTCGATGGAAAGCTGTTCATAGCACTCATCGCCGACATCCACACTTTCGTCAATAGCGTGTGCTTCGGATATACTGACCTGGGCCAGTTCGTTGGTAACCTCGCCGTCGGTCACCACTTCCCGTACGCGCCATATTTCAAGGTCGCCGGTATTCGTGTTTACGATAACATCGAAGTTGTCATCGGTACCGTATTTTTTCTTGATCAGGGTGCGGAACACGTCCTCCAGTACGCGCACCATGGTTGGGCGGTCAATATTCTTCCCGGTTTTAAACTCGGAGAATACATCTACTAAGTTGACCATTTCCTTTTATGGTTTGAGTTGAACGAATGAATATTTCAGAAATCAAGTTTGACTACCGCTTTCACGATCCTGTCATAGGGAATGGCTGTTTCTACCAGCACTTCCTTCTTTTTCTTGTCCACCTTTTCGACAACGGTATTCACCAGAATCACCTGTTTGTCATCGGCTGATAAAACTTTGCCAGTAATAGGCTGCTCCTGATCCGTTACGCTCACAGAAAGTGTCCTTCCGGTGTTACTGGCGTACTGTCTCGGGAATTTGAGTGGACGTCCGATACCGGGGCTGCTCACCTCCAGTATGTATTTTTCTCCAAGCCAGCCATTTTCATCAAGAATATGCTCCAGATAACGACTTACTTTCTGGCATTTTTCGAAGGTGAATCCACTGTCGCTGTCAATGAATACACACAACTTCTTCGAAGCTGACAACTCAATATCCACCGTGAAGCAATCCGAAAAAGCTTCATCGGAGGTATATTTCTCTTCCAGCAGTTTTTCAATGCGATCTGTTATTTCCATCGTAATTCAGCCGTAGGCATGGCGCCTTATAAACGAAAGAGGGAACTTGCGGGTTCCCTCTTTCGTTAAAGTTCCATGCTTTCAGAGCGCAAAGTTAATACAATTTGCTGAAACGCATCTGAAAACATGAAATATTTTGGAATTTAACACAAAAAAAACAGGGCACTGACCAGATACTGGTAGCACCCTGTATAACCCCAAAAAACC
>JBDLWO010000228.1:0-3455 GCA_039804245.1 Bacteroidota bacterium | reverse complement strand
CGGTGAGGCTGCCGTAGTTAAAAAAAGCCCTGCCTGTGATATAATCATCGTCAGTGGCGGACACACAGTTAGGGCTCGACTGGGCAAACATCGAATGCGCACAGGCGAGAAGCAACGCCCCGACGAACGTCAAGTGTTGACATATTTTTTTCATGATACTCTGCGGTGAATAGTGATGAACAGTTGAAGTCGGAGATAGGCACGAGCCTATTTATTAATTCCGGCATCAGAGCGTTTTTCCAGTTTCAGGATACGCTCACTGAGCATATTGAAATCACTTTGCAGATTGGTATTCACACTTTGAATATGTTCGTATTGTTTGCGTATTCCGCTGTTTTCGGTGCGGAGCCCGGCATTTTCGCGTTCCAGTTGCTCTACACGACGCACCAGTTCCTGGGTTACAGAAACATTCAGATTATGGATCTGATCGTAATCAACACGGCGGATGTCCTTTACCATTTTTCCGTAAACAAAAGCCCATTCGGGTACCGGCTTCGACCACTCAACTGAAAAAGCTTTGTCAGAAATCAATTTGGCAACTTTAACCGCTTCCGTGCTACCTGATTTGACGTACAATTTGACTTCGTCGCCCTCGGATAAATGATGCTCTTTATCCAGTTCAAATTTCAGCAGTTCTCCCTCTTTGGCTATTTTTGTAGTAGCCACGTATATGTCAGGGGTAAAATCGGACTCACTGGCAACCGCCTGTGGAAAAACTTCCTCTACCTCCTGTGCGACAAATCCCTTTTTATCTCCATTACCCAGAGCGAGAGAGTCTATCAGGTGGTAGTCTGTCACTTTCAGACCCATCAGCACGGCAATGTCCTTCCCGGCCACACTTGGTTTCATGTCCTTTTTTATTCTGCGGTCCGATCTTAAATTGATGGCATTAGCGACCATTTCGCCTTCCAGAATCAGAGATGGGTAGGAATTGCCCGACCACACGGTAACATAGTTATTCCAGGGGTCTGTAAATTTGAAGTAACTGTTAATAAAATACGTCTGATTGGCTGCTATGGTTAATACCCTGTTCAGATAAGCACCGCCACTCCATAATTTAAAGTTGGCACCATTACTTCCAGCCCAGAGATTCAGGTCATTTTTTGCCGCCACAGCCGAGTGTGTACTTTCATTCGCCTCCAGGGTAATCCAGGAACTGCCATTATCCAGCGCCGCCGCAACGGAAGCATTTTTGTCACTTTTAACTGTCATGCGGCCAGAATTTACGCCATGGACATTGGCATCACCCTCAGTCCAGGTACCGTAACTGTCAACAAAAAACTTAGGCGAATTTCCATAGTAAAATTGCGTCATGTTATTTCCCGGCAACAACCTGAAAATATTGTCGCTGTTCGAAGTGAGACCCATGATGGCTGTTTCTGTATCTTTTTTGAAATTCAGAACACTGCCTGTGGTACCTTCCAATAACATCTTGCCCTGGCCACTGGCATTATTCACATGCAGTTTGTAGCCTGCTGCGGGCGAGTTGGTACCCACCCCTACTGAACCGGTAGATGGAAACACATTATCCTGACCGATCAGCGAAAGTGCGTAAGGGGAAGAGGTAAGAACTGCGCGGGGTGTAAGCTCTGTCGCACTACCTATAGTAATACCCAAAAAGTAGGGCTTGTCGAATGCAGCCGTCAGCGGATTGACCGAACCCAGCGTGACACTGTACACTCCCCCGATCACATTGACATCGGGTTGGGTTTCGGACCAGACAGGAGAGCCACCGGTTTCTGTGGTGTACAGCTTGAAGGTTAGACTATACTCGCCGTCTTCAACCGAAACGCCGGTAGATTTCTGAATGGTACCCTGAACGCTGAGGTTTGCCTGGGCGTACATAAAAGAAAATGAGCCCAGAAACATGATTAAGATAAATAGTGTTGACTTCATAGTCGGAATGTTGCGTGTTTGCAGTTATTGATGACTTGTTCAATGATTTACTGCCACAAAACTATCCGGGATGAATGCTCAATTCCTCCTGCCCCAACGGGACAATTGTCTCATTTTGCGATTTATCGCCTATAATACCTGATTGAAGTGTCAAAAATACGTGTTCAATACAGATTACACAGAGGTGACAATATTACTTGTGGGCCTTTTGAAAGTAAGTGTGAGGCGATTTGCCAAATCTGTCTTTATACATCCTTGAGAAATAGGTCTTGTCTTTAAGCCCTATTTTACTTAGTACGCAAGCGACCGACGATGCCTCTCCGGCCTCGAGTAATGTACGGGCATATTCCAGCCTGATACCCTGAATATATTCATTAGGTGTCTGACCAGTCAGTTTGGCCAACTCTCTGAAGAATGTACTTCTGCTTGCGTGCATATCTTCCGCCAACTTGTCTACTGAAAAATCGGATTGAGCCATATCCGCAATACACAAACGGCTCAATCGGTTAAGCCAGATGGTTTGTTCTTCCGACAGGTTTCGCTCTATCGCAAAAGTTTGTACGTAATCTTTCAGAATATCAGATGAACTTGTTTCAGTTACCAGTTCCAATATCTGTGATTTCAGTATATCACGGGTGAATGGTTTCCAGACGATACCATCGGCTCCTGCTGCACTCACCTGCTCGGCAACATCCGGCCCTGACATGGCAGTCAGAGCAAGTATTTTTAATTTTTCGAAAGCAGCAGTCTGCCGGATTTCTTCTATCAACTGAAAACCATTCATCGTGGGCATCATCAGGTCACAGATCAGAACTTCAGGTAATGGATAGCTTGTCAAACTGCTCAATACACTGTCTGCCGAGAAGTGAACTGATACATCAAAATCCGGTCCCAGTATTTCTGAAATAAACATTCCCATCTCCGGATTATCATCAACAACCATAATACGCCATCGTTTTTCTGTACCTGCTGGCGGTATTTCAGCCCCGTGTATCAGAACCGGCACAGAATTCATATCTGTTTCGTTCGCTGGGTCTCCGTTCATGACAGGAAAATCCAGATGAAAAGTACTGCCTTTGCCTGGCTCGCTTTCCACCCTGATATTGCCCTTGTGGATATCCATGATCTCTCTGGCAATAGACAACCCGATTCCTGTACCACCTTCAAACGGAATATCCATCCGCTGCGTCTGGTAATAGCGTTCAAAGATATGGGGCAGATCAATGGCGTCAATTCCACGCCCGTTATCGGCCACCGACACCGTGTGCACATCATCATGGCAACTCAGCGAAATAGTAATTTTTCCCGCATCTTTTGAATACTTGACTGCATTGGCAACAATGTTTACCAAAACACGTCTGATCAGCTTTTCATCGCCAGCTATCACAGGGTTCTCGGCCTCTCCCCTGACAAAGTAGAACCTGAGTCCCTTTTGCGATGCACCAAACGAGTGTAATCCAATAATTTCCTCAATCAACGGAACGAGCTTTACAGGCTGATCAAGGCTTCCTGTTTTAATCTGCTCATCTTTTGAAAGCAGTAGCAAATCATTAATCAAT
>JBDLWO010000227.1:0-24412 GCA_039804245.1 Bacteroidota bacterium | reverse complement strand
GCATCTGACTACGGATCAGAAGGTTAGAGGTTCGAGTCCTCTCGGAGTCACACAGTTTTGAAGTGTTTGAGCTTTGCTCATTTTTTGAAACTTTTTCAACTAGAACACTCAAATTTTACATCAATGTCCAAGATTTGTGACCTGACCGGGAAACACCCGATCTCCGGGAACCACGTTTCCCACTCAAATCGGAAAAGCAAGCGACGCTTCTTTCCGAATCTCCACACCAAGAAATTTTATGTGCCTGAAACGGGCGAATGGATCACCCTCAAGGTGAGTTCAAACGCTATCCGCACGATTTCCAAGCTCGGTATTTACCAGTACATCAAGAAACTGGAAAAGAAGGGCGAAATCGTTTACTACGGAACAAGCGAATCCGGCATCTGATCAATCCTGACCTGAATTTTTAAATTACGCGACAACCATGGCAAAGAAAAGCAAAGGCAACCGCATTCAGGTTATCCTGGAATGTACAGAGCATAAAAACAGCGGTCTTCCCGGCACTTCCCGCTACATCACTGAAAAGAACCGCAAGAACAACCCTGATCGTATGGAACTGAAGAAGTACAACTCCATCATGAGAAAGTACACAGTTCACCGCGAAATCAAATAATTCATTAACCACCAAACTATTGAAAAATGGCCAAGAAGGTTTCCAAAAACGCTCGTGTAGCACAGCGTGCAGCTAACGCAGGATCTGGTAAAGACCACGTTAAAGTGGTAAAGTCCATCAAAGACCCGGTAACCGGCAAATACACCTACAAACAGGTAATGGTGCACAAGGATAAAGTCAAAGACTTCTTTGCTGACGCCAAGTAAGGATCCCCCTTACATATCATAGCCCCGGAGTTTCCCAGAAATTCCGGGGCTTTTTTATGCTCCATATCTTCCATACCAGTACACTGATAAGCATACCCAGTACAGCGCCGCCAATCACATCCACCAGAAAGTGCTGCACAAGAAATATCCTCGAAATGCCCGTGAGAACCGACAGGGCCGCCAGTGTCATCATCAAGTACCTGTTTTTCCCCCCGCTCAGCAGAGCCAGCAGGCTGTACAGCCCGAATGCCGACATGGTATGACCCGACGGAAAGCTTGTTTTCCCCTTGTTCAGGGCTACTCCGGGTACCACCACTACCTGATCTGTCTTGCCGATATTCTGAAAATGTGTATAGGGGCGATCGGTTCCCGCCTTGTCTTTCACAATGTACGAAACCGGCATAATGAGCAGCCCGGCCGCTATTACCGGGATAGCCATACTGCGGGAGCGAACAAGGTAAAAAACGCCCGCCAGCACCCACATATAAGGTTCACCGAGCAACGTGATCACCCTGAACACCGAGTTGAATGGCTCATATCTGTAGTCATTCAGGAAAAGGATTTCTTCACCGTAGGGCAGGAAGATAGCTGCAGAAAGTGCTGCAACCAGAAAGATACCGACTGGGTAGTAGTACCATCTGCAAGTTTTCATATTGTTTCCGGGGTGTTTTTCTTCCTGAATCGCACTGAAATCCAGTAAATCAGTCGGTCCAGGTATTCATTTCTGAACAACTGTGCGTCATTCATAGCCTTGGAGGTAAGATATGCCCCGATGGGAACCATACTGATACAGGGCATCATGGCGGCCCAGAATGGGGTCATAACATTTGATTCGGCCAGTTTTCTGCACAGAATAGTCAGAAAAATAAAGGCCACAAAGAAAATGATCGAAACCAGAATCGGATACCCGAACCCTCCCTTGCGGATAATGGCTCCCATAGGTGCACCAACAAACAGGAAAACAAAGCATACCAGTGCAAAACTGAATTTGATATAGAGTTCATAGCCGGTTTTTACCCACTCCAGCCGCCTGCTTTCTGTCTGGGCGATTCTTGTTTCCACACTGCTTTTGGCTATACCGGAGAGCGTTTTTGCCTCCTTCAGCAAATTATACCTGAATTGCCCCTGAAAAGTTTCGGCAAAACTGGCATATCCATTCAGCGGCCCGGTTATTTCCTGCTTCGGAATTACCGGCCCGGTACTTTGTTTTATCTCCGTTTTGGGAATATTCCCCGGATGTGGCTGGGCTGCCTTTTTTTCCAGGTTTGGAGGCTCCACCCTGCGCCGAAGGTTCAGGGTTATATCATCCACCGCTGACTGGCCTCCCTCTTTTATTTTATTCTGCAGGGAGTCCATGTTTGCGCGTAACTCATTCATTGTCAATGACCCACGCTGCTTCGAGTATTTGTCTTCAGCCGATCTGACAAGCTCGAACTCCTTCATGTCCCATACTTTCGTCCAGGAGCCAAATCGGGTTCTGACGAAAGGAAATTTCTGACTCTGCCTTACATTCTGTTGTGCCGAGGGCTCCTGATACTGGGTGCCACTGAACAGATTCATGACGAAATAGCGCTTGTCGCGCGTGGTGTACATCTGCCCGCTGTCGGCCAGAATCTGGTTCATTTTGGTTTTCCCGTTGTTCGTGTGATCTTCAATCATCACGCCTGAAATGGTTTCGCCGTCTTTGGCCTTGTCACCAATTCTGATTACAAACTGGCGGAAATCTTCATTGAACACCCCTTTCTCCAGCGTCAGCGCCGGTTTTTGTCGCCGGATATCGGTAAGTCTTGATTTGAACTTGGCGGTTGATTTCGGGATAATGAAATCGGAACACAGGTAGGAAAAGAAGGCGACGCCGGCACATACGAAAACCAGACTTGCCATAATCCGGATCAGTGGCACTCCGGCCGATTTCATACTCGACAGTTCGTATCGCTCTGCCAGGTTGCCCATTACCATCACCGAAGCGATGAGTACTGCAATTGGCAGTGCCATCGGGAAGGTGGAGACCGACATATACCCGATCAGTTCCAGCATGATGAAGATATTGACTCCCTTACCGGCAATTTCATCAATGTACAGCCACAGAAATTGCATCACCAGCACAAAGAGCGCTATGCCGAACGAGACAAAAAAAGGCCCGACGAAACTTTTCAGTATGTATTTGTCAATCTTTTTCATGCACAGCTGCGGTTCAGAAATCGAAACCCGCTTTAAACGCTTTCAATTTTGAAATGGTATCCACAGGGTCCTGGGCACCAAAAACGCTGCTCCCTGCCACTAACACATCGGCGCCTGCCTGCAGCAGTGACTCCGCATTCTGCAGGCCCACACCGCCATCAATTTCAATCAGGACCGACGCGTTGGCGGTATCAATCATTTCGCGGAGCTGACGGGTCTTTTCGAGACTTCTGTATATAAATTTTTGTCCGCCGAAACCCGGATTTACCGACATGATACACACCAGATCAATATCTTCAATCAGATCGGCCAGTACAGATGCAGGCGTATGCGGATTCAGCGCAACCCCGGCTTTTGCGCCGGATTCCCTGATCTGGTGGACAGTGCGGTGCAGGTGCGGGCATGCTTCATAATGCACCGTAATCACATCTGCTCCTGCTTTGCGGAATGATTCAATATATTTTTCAGGCTCCAGAATCATCAGATGTACATCGAGTGGTTTTTCAGCCATTTTCTTCATGGCTTCAACGATGAACATACCGAATGTAATGTTGGGGACGAATCGGCCGTCCATGACATCTACATGAAACCAGTCGGCTTCAGAGCGGTTTACCATTTGCATCTCCTCATGCAGGCGGGTGAAATCTGCGGCGAGAAGAGAGGGGGCGATCAGGTGCTGGCGTGGCATACAGGTCAGGGAGTTGCCCTGGAGAGGGCTTATGGTTTGAAAAACGGTTGGACAATCAGGAGTCTGGGCAGGTATTTATCTGACAGAGACAATCTGCCCGGGTTCGAGCAGCGGCAGGCGGCGCATCTTCAGAAACAACTGCACGGTAGCGGCCACGTCTTTTTCGCAATATCTGGCGATCCGGTCGAGGTCCCGGTCTTCCCAGTAAACTTTACCCACATCTCCACCGCTTATGTCATCTTTGGGAGACGGGATGTCGAAAAGGGCACAGAGCAGGCGCAGCGAAGTGTAATTTTTAATATCCCCGAATTTCCACATTTCAAGTGTGTCGAGCAGGTGTTTTACTTCCCATGGTTTCTTTCCTGCAATATCGAGAACCCTTGGCAGAGGCATCTGGTTAACCAGCATTCGCCGGCATATATAAGGTATATCGAATTCGCGGATATTGTGGCCGCAAACGGCAAATTTTTCAGGGTTGCTGAAGTGTTTGTTCAGCAGATCGGAAAAATCGTCGAGGAGAGCACCTTCCACATGATTGGTAAATGATTTCAGTCGGAGCAGCGGTTCATTGGAGCCTGGCTGCCGGGTCATGAAACCAACCGAGATACAGATAATTTTGCCGAATTCTGCGTAAATGCCGGCTCTGTCACCAAAGGCAAAGGCTATATCATCCTGCTGCAGGTCGGTCTGTTTGTACAGGCCCCTGCACTTGTGTGCCCACAGGTCCTGGAGCTCGTCGCTGAGCTCTTCAAAGTCACCAACAACTGGTGCAGTTTCAATATCCAGATACAGAATGTTGAACGGATCGAATGATTCAAATACCGACATGGCTTGTATTTTTTGCTAACGGGCACAAAGTTAGGCTCTGGGAACGTCTTGTAAAGCCATTGAAATAATTTTAATACAGAAATAAGATTTAAAATACTGACAATCAATTATTTGGTATTTTGTTTGTTTTGAATCGCAAAAAGATATTTCGTGTTAATGCAATAAATTTGCCGCTATTGGTGTTAATCTTTCAACTTTCAACCTACAACTATCTATGAGTACGAATTACAATTCGCCCGGTACGCCGCCCCCATTCCAGCCGTCCGCCGGCGACAGCAACAACAGGAATCTCATGCCGGTTATGATCGGTATCATAGTCGTTCTGCTCGGTCTGTGCGTCTATCTTTTCGTTTCCAAAAAAAGTGCCACAAATGCTCTGCAGGAGCAAATTGACGGGCAGTCCATTGCACTGGCTGAACTCGACACGAAGTACAGGGAAACCGTTGCCCAGCTGGAGATGCAGAAGGGACAGAATGTTCAGCTCGATTCTATGGTGAATGCCCAGCTTGCCCAGCTCGAAAGCCAGAAAAACCAGATTGCCGAGCTGATTCGCGGAAGAAAAGACTACAAATCTGCCATGGCCAACTTCGACAAGCAGAAGAAGGAGTATCTGGCACAAATTGAGGAATTAAAGAAACAGGTGGGTATCCTGACAGAGCAGAACACGCAGCTCTCCCAGGAAAACGAACAACTGAACAGTTCGCTGGGTGAAACCCAGTCCAAACTGAAAGAGGAGAGTGCTGCCAAAGCCAGCCTGGCCAGCGAAAAAAGCAGTCTGGAGGCTGAGCGCAACAAACTGAGCAAAAAGGTTGACATCGCCTCTGCCATTCGCGTAAAGAACATTACGACCAAAGGTGTTGATGTCAAGGGTACCAAGGAGCGTTCCAAGAGCAGGGCAAAGAGAGTGGACAAACTCAATATCTGCTTCCGTACCGAAGCCAATGAAGTGGCTGCACAGGGAGAGGAAACTTTTTACCTCCGTATCATTGATCCATCCGGCAGTCCGCTGTCGGTAGAGGAGCGTGGCTCCGGTGTTTCCCAGAACAAGCGCTCCGATGAGGAGTTCCGTTACACTACGGTTGCTACCTGCGATTACTCCAATGAAGAGACCGATGTATGTGGTACCTGGGAGCCAGGCCAGAATTTTGCCAAGGGCAAATACAAGGTCGAGGTTTATAACAAGGGTTATCTCGTCGGAACGGGAAGTTTCAACCTGAAGTAAGAATTTATGAGTGTCTCGTAAAGACGTCAAATAAAAAGGCCCGCCAGATTCAAATCCGGCGGGCCTTTTTTGTTTGATCAGCAGATCAGATGATCGCGTCGAGTTTTTCCTTGAGGGCCTGCTTGGTGACTGCACCCACTACTTTGTCTTTGAGTTCGCCATTCTTGAAAATCAGGAATGTGGGAATACCACGCACATTGTAGTCGCCGGGAGTTTTCGGATTGTCGTCCACATTGAGTTTTCCGACAACAGCTTTTCCTTCGTACTCTTTCGCCAGTTCGTCAATAACCGGCGTCATCATTCTGCAGGGTCCGCACCATTCTGCCCACAGGTCAATCAGGGTTACTTTGTCGCTTTCCAGCACTTCCTTCTGGAAGGTTGCATCGCTGAATTCGTATGCCATTTTCGTTGAATTAAGGTGATTTTGATCGAAATTTTGAGTGTACAAGATGTAACAAGTTTTACACCAGAATGGTTGCAAAGGTACGAAAAAAGTCAGTGGCTTTTCAATTCAATTACTTCCAGACCAGCAATTACCCCCGCTTCAAGCGTAAACCGCACAAGTGTTTTCACCTTGTGCCAGCCCTGACTTCCGCATGCTCCGGGATTGATATGCAGGAAATTCAGTTCGCGATCTGGCATCACTTTGAGTATGTGTGAGTGCCCGGTGATAAACAGGCCATTGACAGGCGGATTTTCCTGCAGTATTTTTTTTACCCGGGGCGCATATTTTCCGGGGTATCCGCCAATGTGTGTCATGAAGACAGGCACTCCGTCACATTCAAAGCGCAGATCGAGAGGAAACTGTGCTCTTATCCGGGCATCGTCAATATTGCCGTACACCCCCCGGAGTGGCTTGAAGTTCTGAAGTCTGGTTATCAGCTCCAAACTGCCAAAGTCGCCGGCATGCCAGATTTCGTCACATTCAGCGAAGTGCCTGAAGATTCTTTCATCAAGTTCACTGTGTGTATCGGAGAGCAGGCCTATTCTGGTCATGGAAGTGGTACAATTTTGCGGCAAGTATTTACTTTTGCATCAAAAATGAGAGTTCAGTTTCGCTTTCTCTGTTCAATAGCGCTTTTGATGACATTGGCGGCAGCGTGTCAGCGCAAACCATCGTGCAAATATAAACCGGCTCCTGTATTTGAAAAGGGGCTTCCTCATATCCTGAGTTATCAGTATCAGCAGGATGGCTCCCGATCACTCGAAACGCTGGAGCTAGACAGGGGTATTTTACTGGAACTAACCCAGGATGTATGCACTGATACCCGTCAGGAGTTCCGGTTTACGGTACCCGGCAATTTTGCCTCCATGCCCGATTCGTTGTGGTTCAAGGAAGCCTCGCGCCAGTTTGTCTTCCTGAGCTCCTTCTCCGAAAAGCAGTCGGCATTGCAGGCATGGGGTGATGTCATTGAACAGCTGAGGGGCGATATGAAACTGGGAGAGGACAGAGAAGTGGAGCCCGGTGTGTTTGTCCGTGTTGACAAGGTTGTCAGTCCCGAGCAGGGTGTACTGATGGTGGTACTGTCCCAGAAAGGAGAGTGATTTCAGTGACAATCGTAACCGGCTCTGGGTACAGCCGACTCGAACAGCGACAGGTCCAGGTGCAATCCGCGCATGACAAGCAGAAATCCTGCGATAATCATCAGGGCGGGCTGTACAATACCCAGCTTTCTCCGGATATGATTTCCTGCCTTGTTCCCGAGCAAACTGACTGTCAGCAGCATAGGCAGTGTGCCGGCACCAAACAGCAGCATAAACCAGCCTCCATCTGAGGCCTCCATGGTAGAAATGGCGCCAGCCAGTGCTCCGTAAACCAGTCCGCAGGGCAGAAGGCCGTTCAGGGCTCCCAGCGACAGTGAGGTGATGTATCCCTGTTGCCCCATTGCCTTTCCGATCAATTGCTGAATGGTGCCTGTGTAGCGCGCAAAGCCCGGGACAGAAGCTACAAGAAATTCAAAACGCCAGACCATAAACGCCATGGCAATCAGAAAAAGACCGGCCGCGAGGGAGAGCCCTTTCTGAATACCTGCGATGGCAACTCCCTGGCCAATGAGCCCAACCAGCACGCCGAGGAGCATGTAAACCAGTATTCGTCCTGTGTGATAAACCAGTAAATGCCTCACACCGTCGCTGCCTCTTTTTTGATGAAAGGGCATAGCCAGAATCAACGGCCCGCACATGCCTGCGCAGTGAAGACTGCCGGCGATACCGAGCAGTAGTGCCGGGAGCAGTATCTGGAAGGAGATCATTATCTGGATACGAAAAATGAGGACTCCCAAAAGTAGGGGTTTTCTCCTGCTTCCCATTCTATTTCAACATGCCACCTGCCGGAGGCAAGGCCGGAGGCATCTTCCACTAACGGATTTCCATTGCTGAATGATACCGTAAAATCATCGCTTGTAGTGGCAGATCTGAAGAATTTGGCCTTCCCGACGGCTTTTCCCATAGTTTCCGGGAAAGAAACCGTGACGGTGTGATGATCAGCATCGTACTTTACTACGGGTTTCTCTGCCAGAGCGGCTGTATTCTGCTTCCTCTGAAGACGATCCTGATAGTTGAGATCAAGTTCATAATAATCTTTTTGTACCAGTCCGGGGTCATGTTTTCTGGAAGCGAAAACCACGCCTGCCATTGAGACTGCGAAAGAGATATATACCAGTGCAATACCGGTACCCCAATTCATTTTCATAGTGTTACAGATGATTTTGTTGCGAACTGAATTTGAAGATCGGGACAGGGGATTGAGCGCCATAATAACGCTCAATCCCCCGGAGATCAGTTGCCCGGTCCCATGAAATTGGTTTTGACTTTGTCAATCACTTTGCCGTTCGATACCACCTCAATTTCGACGGGTGTTTTACGGCCGGTTACTTTTTCGGCAGCCATTTCGATGAAGAAAGTGCCCTCGGTTTTTCCTCCTTTGGGGATGGAGGAGGGCGCTTTGCCTATAAACTCAATCAGTCCTGCTCCATTTTTCACGCTCAGTTGTACCTGAAGTTCCTGTGAGGTCTTGTTGATCAGTATATAGTTGTAAAGGTTGGTCAGGTGTGTCTCGTCCTTCTGCTGGTATGTTTGACCGGGAGCGCGCAGGATGATACTTTCCATAACGCCGCGTTTTGCAATCAGGAATACATCGAGTGACAGGAGGGCTATGAGTACAGCGGTGTAGGCATACACACGCGGAGTAAACAATTTTCTCCCTGAGGTTTCGATCCCTGTCATGGAATCGTACCGTATGAGACCGCGGGGCTTGTTCACCTTGTCCATGATATCATCGCAGGCATCAATACAGGCAGTGCAGTTGGTACACTCCAGTTGCGTACCGTTGCGAATGTCAATCCCGGTGGGGCACACCCTCACGCACAGGCCGCAGTCAATGCAATCGCCTGCAGAAAGGGTGGATGCATCGGCTGCCTGCTGACGGACCATGTCAACAGGGTTGCCTGATTTTTTGAGTTTTCCGCGGGGCTCACCTCTTTTGTGGTCGTATGCCACCACAATAGAATCCTTTACAAGCAATACACCCTGGAGCCTTCCATACGGGCAGATGGTCGTGCATACCTGTTCGCGCAGGCGGGCGAAAACGAAATAGAACAATCCGGAGAACACAAGCATGGCAAAGAAGCCCGGCAGGTGTTTGGATACCGGTTCGAGAATAATCTGGATTACGTGATCCATACCGATGATGTATGCCAGAAAATAATTGGATACAACAACAGCAATAGCGAAGAATACCATGTGTTTGAGGGCTTTCTTCCGTATTTTTTCGGTAGTCCAGGCACTTTGATCCAGTTTGCGCTGTTCGCCGGCATCACCCTCAATCCAGTATTCAATCCGCCGGAAGAACATTTCCATGAAAACGGTTTGCGGACAAACCCAGCCACAGAACAGCCTGCCATAAACAACGGTGAACAAAATAATAAAGACAATGAATGTGATCATCGCCAGTACGAAAAGGTGGAAGTCCTGGGGGGTGAACAATAATCCGAAGAGCATGAAACGGCGCTCCAGAATATTGAACTGCAGGAATTGTTCGCCGTTGACCTTGATGAATGGAACGGTGAGGAACAGGAGAAGAAATATCCAGCTGACCCGGATGCGGGCGTTATAAAAACGCCCGCCGGGTTTTTTGGGATACAACCATATTCGCTTGCCGGATTTGTCAACCGTGGCAATATGATCGCGATATTCTTCCGAGTCCCCGATTTCCGTGTTGAGGATATTATTTCCCATAGTCAATTATTCTACTTTCCGGGCGTTACCGGTGTAGTTGCAGGTGATGCGGCGCTCTCATCTTCCCAGATTTCGCCCTGTGGAGCTTTGGCGTTGGGCGGATTGGTGCCCTTCAGTGCAAGAATATAGCTTGCCACCTTCTGCATATCAGATGGTTTGAGTTGCGATTGCCAGGATATCATGCCTTTTTCAGGCACACCATACTTGATGGTTTTGAACACATTTTTGATGCCACCTCCGTGAATCCAGTTGTCGTCGGTCATGTTGGGGCCCACGCCTCCCTCGCCTTTCTGGCCATGGCACGCAGCGCAGACGCTTTTGAAAGTGGCTTCACCTTCTGCCAGGGCAGCGGCTTCTGTCAGGGTGGTTACGTTTTCTTCATTAACGGCCTCTGCTTTGCCTGCGAGTGCCATCGCTTTCTGTTTTTTGGCTATCTCCATCTCAGTTTTGTACTCTTCGGACGAGGATGGTCCGCTACCGCCGAAGTGGTAGTAGTACATATAACCGCCCGCCCAGATAATGGTTATAATGAACATATTGACCCACCATGGCGGCAGCCGGTTGTCCAGTTCTCTGATACCATCGTGTGCATGCTCGAGGAGAATATCTCCTTCCTTTTCAATCGGTACCGGATCTTCCCAGTAGCGCTTGCGCATGCGGGTGAGAAAATCTTCCTGCTCAGGCTCGGCCTCATCCACCTCTTCGGGGAGTTCGATGCCCCTTTGGGCTGCCTCCAGCTGGAGAAGCCGCCTGGCGAGCATTCTGTTTGCCCGGCCAATCGTGAGGAGCGCTGCCGCGAGCAGAACAATCGCCACGATACCTGTTCCGGCAGTCATGATATTATTGAATTCGCCCGTGGCGGCAGATGCCGGAGCGGCGGCAGGATCCTGTGCAAAGACAACCCCTGCAGCCAGTATCAGCGGCAACATCATCAGGAGGCGTTTATGGTTCCGTGCTTTCATATCTTGAAGGAATCAATTTTAAGTTGAATTAATTTTCCAACGGAAGGTTGGACATGTAATCAATCTGCTTTTTGTTGGTCAGCATGATGCGGATAATTGCCGCACAGAATGTGCCGAAGAACAACAGGAGGGTGACGATTCCAAACCACTGGATGCCCTCTACTGATTGAAGCAAGTACTTGTACATTTGTTGCAGTTTGTGGCGCCCCGGCAACCGGATGGTATGTCCGGTTACCGGGATACCGGTTGCTTTGTTATTTGGTTGTTTTGATATCGGTGCCGAGGCGTTGCAGATAAGCAATCAGTGCCACAATCTCCCTGTTTTCCAGATTGGAGTCTTTGACGCCCTGCTCTGACAGATTTTTGGCCACTTTCTGTGCCTGTTCCTGCGCGTTCTGAATAGCGTACTTTTCAAAATCGCGGGGATAGGGTGTGCCCAGTGTCCTGAGTGCTTCAATTTTACCAGGCAGTCCCGTCAGATCCAGCTGGTTGTCGGCAATGTGCGGATAGGCAGGCATAATGGAACCCGGCGACATGGAGGTGGGTTCTATCATGTGGTTGAAGTGCCAGCTGTCAGGGTACTTTCCGCCCTCTCTCCACAGATCCGGACCTGTGCGTTTACTGCCCCAGAGGAATGGCCGGTCATATATGTATTCACCGGATTTGGAGTATTCGCCATAACGTTCGGTTTCAGACCGGAACGGACGAATCATCTGGGAGTGACAGCCAACGCAGCCCTCGCGGATGTAAATATCACGTCCGGCAAGTTCCAGCGGAGTGTAGGGCTTGACCGTTGAAATTTTGGGTACCTGACTGTCAACAAACACCATCGGGATAATCTGGACGATACCGCCTGCCGAAATCATGATGGTGCTCCACAGAAGCATCTGCATCGGACGGATTTCGATCCAGCGGTGCCAGTGCTCTCCACTGGAGGCGTGGTGTACCTCCCTTGCTGGTGCTTCGGCAGCCTCATTGGCAACGAATGATCCCTGACCTGCAGTTTTGATCAGGTTATAAACACCCAGGAGTACACCCACAAAGAAGAGGGTTCCGCCCGCTGCACGCATGGCGTACATCGGAATTATCTGGGTGACTGTGTCAAGAAAGTTGCCCCATGCGAGCGTGCCTTCCGGTGTAAATTCCTTCCACATCAGCGCCTGCGTCCATCCAGCCCAGTACAATGGAACAGCGTATATAATAATACCCAGCGTACCCAGCCAGAAGTGCATGTTGGCGAGTTTGACCGAGTAAAGCTGTGTTTTATACATGCGGGGCCAGAGCCAGTACAATGCTCCGAAGGTCAGAAATCCGTTCCAGCCCAGCGCGCCCACGTGTACGTGCGCGATCGTCCAGTCGGTGAAGTGGCTGATGGCATTCACTGATTTGATTGACAGCATCGGGCCCTCGAAAGTAGCCATACCGTAAGCTGTAACCGCCACAACCATAAACTTGAGAACAGGATCCTGTCGTACACGGTCCCATGCTCCGCGGAGTGTGAGAAGGCCGTTCAGCATACCGCCCCACGATGGCGCAATCAGCATGATACTGAAAACTGTGCCGAGCGACTGAACCCAGTCGGGGAGGGTGGAGTACAACAGGTGGTGCGGTCCGGCCCAGATATAGATGAAAATGAGTGCCCAGAAGTGGATGATAGACAGTTTGTAGGAGTAAACCGGCCTGTTGGCTGCTTTGGGCAGGAAGTAGTACATCATACCCAGATAAGGTGTGGTCAGGAAGAAGGCCACGGCATTGTGCCCGTACCACCACTGTACCAGTGCTTCCTGTACCCCTGAGAATATCGGATAGCTTTCCGTAAGTGAAACAGGCACTTCCAGACTGCGAACAATGTGGAGTACCGCCACTGTTACCCAGGTGGCTATATAAAACCAGATTGCCACATACAGGTGATTTTCGCGTCGGGTGAGAATGGTGCCGAACATGTTTACACCAAAAACTACCCAGACCAGCGTAATCAGGATATCAAGCGGCCATATCAACTCCGAATACTCACCACTGGTTGTCAGACCGAGGGGCAGCGTGACTGCTGCCAGCAGGATGACAATCTGCCAGCCCCAGAAGTGAATCCAGGAGAGGGTGTCGCTCCACATCCGCGTCTTGAGCAAACGCTGCAGTGAGTAGTAAACACCCATGAAAATTCCGTTACCCACAAATGCAAAAATAACGGCGTTCGTGTGGAGCGGACGAAGGCGGCCAAAGGTAAGCCATGGGCCGAAGTTGAGAGACGGATAGATGAGCTGGAGGGCTATAATGAGGCCCACCAACATACCCACCACGCCAAAAACAAAAGAGGCAATCCCGAAGGAGCGGACTATTTTGTTGTCGTACTGAAATTGTTGAACATTACTCATAAGGAAGGCTTTAGATCTTCATCTTGTTTACTTGCTGAAGCGACATCATCGTCGAAGAGCATCCGGATGGCCGGCGTATGATCGTCGTCGAATTGTCCGTTTCGGGCGGCAAACAGGTAAGCCAGCAGAAAACCTGCTGCCACTGTAAGACTCACGAGAATCAGGAAGAGCATTATCTTCATATTCACCCGATGGTTGTTTTGTTTTGAAATCGGGCACAAGGTGGCCCCAACACGGTTTTTTGGGGTATGACGAGCGTCAGGGCAGGGGGTGATTTTTGTCTCTGGCAGCAAATTCTGATCAGGTTCTTACTTCAGCATTACTGCGTCAGCCATCGTATTTCTGAATGCCCTGAATTGTTTTTTCAGGTCACTGTCGGCATCCGTACCATAGTTGATCAGGTAAACCATGGTGATGTCTTTCTCCGGAAACCAGTACATATCTGCCGTATAGCCAAGATCGCGGCCGCGGTGACCGTAGGCATATTCGTCAGGTGCCCGCTCCAGAAAATCCCGGAAAATACCCAGCCCGTTGGCTCTGCTGTATGTCTCAACCGAATCGGTAAAAGTGAGCATCTGACTGAGATATCCCTGAGAAAGAACTCTTTTTTCGCGTACCAGCGCTTCTATGAATGTCTGAAGGTCGAAAACGGTGGAATATAAACCTCCGTAACCATTTCCGCTTCCTGTGTTGTAATTGGTTACATTCAGGATGGTACCGTTGTTGTGCAGGTCGAAATATCCCTGTGCCGTGTTGGGAGGCAGATTGTCGTGCCAGTAATACCGGGTATCATTCAGTCCGAGTGGCGCAAGTATTTTCTCACGAAGTACCACTCCATGATCCCGGCCGGTTGCTGCTTCAACAGCCATGGCCAGATACACAAAGTTGGTATTGGAATAGGAGGCATCTGTCCCGGGAGCGTATTCGGGCTCGTCTCCATATACAAATTCAAGCAGTTCTTCCGGTTTCCATTTTTTATCCGGATTGTTGAGCAGTGCGAGGTAAAAGCCGTTGTCTGAAATGACGTCACTGATGCCTGTAGTATGGTTGAGGCACATTCTCAGGGTACTCTCGCGGGCATTCCTCACAGGATCGAGGTATTTTGCAGGTATCCATTTGCTCAGCGGGTCATCGAGGTCAAGTTTGCCCTCTTCGGCCAGCTTCAGGGTGAGCGCGCCAATGAAGGTTTTGGTAATACTGGCTGCCTTCGATACAGTACAACTGCTCATTGGAATCCCCTGCGATATATCTGCCAGGCCAGAAGCGCCTGTCCATACGCCATATTGGTCCCTTACCAGCGCTGAAATGCCGGGAAGACCGTTTCCCGTGTATTGATCGAGAACAGCCTGATACGCGTCACCCCGGGGGTGATTGAGTGCGATTGTTGAAGAACAGTCAGAGGTATGACCTATTTCCTTTTCACAGGCCTGAAACCCAGACGCCAGAATGGCGATTGCCGGAATAATGATATATTTTTTCATCGTAAAATGTATTGGGATGTTCAGAAAATCATGGGGAAAGAGGCACCTATGTGCAGTACAGCAGCAGGCGCCATGGGCACGTACTTCCTGATGAATGGCATCTGCAGGAAGAACTGGTAATCAAGGAAGAATCGGGGTGCTTTCTCTGCAGCAGGTTTCTGGTAGCTCAGTCCAAAGGCCGTTGATCCCATAAATTGAGGTCTGCCCCAGTTCGTTTTTTTTCTGTAAACGCCCTCTTCAAGCTGAAATACTTCTGTACCTGTGAATGCATGCAGGTAGCCGGCACCCAACCGGAATTCGGCGGCGGTGCCTCTCCAGACCGACCGTCTGTAACCGGCCTCAGAATAAATCTGTACGCTTGTTTGTATGTACTGGTGATAGTAAAAGCCCGCTTTGACCGTCTGGAAAAACCGGTTTTTCGTACTTTCATTGTAATAAAACTCTGTTCCCGCGCTTAATCCGGGGTGAAGCGGTGCAGTAATCAAACTGAATGAGGGAAGCTGTGCCCCGACATTGAAAACGGAAACGATCAGAGGCTTGTCCCGCGGATGCTTTTCCACCGATTTTTGAGCGAACAATCCCTGGGCGAACAGGATACTTGCCAGGGCGATAACCGAACCATACAGTTGTTTTTTCATGGTAATCAGGTTTGTCTGATGAATTGATGCCGCAAAATTGGAGGTATTCCGGGGCCTTGCTCAATGACTTTGGTCGCCGACAGGGGCGATGTATATCATATATGGGGTATACGATCTGTCCTGACCTTTGCAGGAAATCTTATGTGCCATGAAACAGGAAGTAATAGTGATCCAGAACCTCAAATGCAGCGGATGCGTCAAAACCATCGTGGACCTGATGGAGTCATACCCCGAAGTAACCGGTGTGTCGGTATCGCCTGAAGAGGCTGAGGTCGTCTTTTCAATCCCTGACGACCAGTTGGCTGACAAGTACAGACGTGCACTCGCAGCAGCGGGTTATCCACCGGAAGGGGAAGACAACACGCTCGGAAGGAAAGCAAAATCGTATGTGAGTTGCGCGATCGGAAGGATGAAGTAAAGTTTGTCAGGACCGGCTCAGGAGTGCCATGTAAAATCCGTCGTAGCCTTCATCCTGGGGCAGGATGCTGTGCTCTTCTGTTAACTGGAAATCTTTACCCGCTTCCGAGTCAAGGAATTTCTTGACCTGCATGCTGTTTTCAGACGGCAGGACGCTGCAGGTGGCATACACCATTTTACCGCCGGACTTGAGTACAGGGCTGTAGGATTGCAGTATGCTTTGTTGTGTTGCTTCAAGTTCTGTGACCTGCTGCGGGGTGAGTTTCCATTTTGTATCCGGATTGCGTCGCAAAACGCCGAGTCCGGTGCACGGTACGTCAAGAAGTAACCGGTCGGCCGATGCGTAAAGTCTTTTGATGACTTTATTGTTTTCTATTACCCTGGTTTCAATGTTGGTTGCTCCCGCGCGTCGCGCGCGCAGGCGCAGAGCGTCCAGTTTCCATTCCAGCGTGTCCAGGGCAATGATGAGGCCCCTGTTTTGCATCATGGCAGCCAGGTGCAGTGTTTTGCCGCCACCGCCGGCACAAGCATCTACCACCCTCATACCGGGTTCAGGAGCCAGCAGGGGGGCAACAAGCTGACTGCTGTAGTCCTGCACTTCAAAAAGTCCTTTCCTGAAGGCTTCCGACTGGAAGACGTTTTTTCGCTGTCTGAGCACCAGTGCATCCCGTTCTCCCGCAGGCTCACAGAATATCTGCTCAGAGGCAAGCTTGTCCTGCAGCTGCTTTCGTTCGGTTTTCAGCCTGTTGGTTCTCAATACAACCCGTGCAGGCTGATTCAGGGCATGAAGCGTCGCTTCCCATCTTTCGCCCAATTCCTCACGCCCAAGATTGTCAAGCCAGTCCGGAATACTTTCGCGGACTGCCAGTTTGTTTTGCAATTTGTCAAATTCTTCAAGAATCAGCTGATAATCAAGCCGCGAAAACTCCTGAAAGGCAGGTAACGGACGTCTTTGAGTCACAATAAAATGTATACCGCAGATTTGCCAGAAATCCCATTGGCTGCCAGCCTTCCGACCGAGCAGCTCAGTATAAAGCCTGTAATATCTTACTATTTCGTATGTAGTTTCCGCAATAAAGGCTCTGTCGCGACTCCCGGCTTTTTTATTGTTTCGCAATGTATATTCTATGACTTTATCTGCATATCTCTGCTCACAGAATATGGAAAACAGCGCCTCTGCTACAGATCGAATCAGTAAAGGCTGAAGGTTGAGCGTTTTTTTTTCAGACATGGTGGTTGTTTTGGCCCGGAGGATGCAGATATAAAAAAAATGCCCCCCTCCGAACATTATCGGAGGAGGACGTCATCAAAACACGCTTCATTTTAAACCTTTATCGTCGAAATTCACTATCAAAAGTGAATTGCATCAATCAAAAATAAATCCTGTGGCAAAGCTAAGACAAATATTTTGTCTCTGATATCTTTTTCCGGAATTTTTTAATTTTTTTAATTTTTTCATGAAACGAACGACGATTCATTTCAATAAACGCGTGATCCTCAACGGAAAGTTCCTGATGATCTGATTTTTTTATGAACAGAAATCAGTATCCGGATTCATCTCACCAGGCGTCTGACTGAAATTGAATTGCAAAATTATATTATATGTTTCAATGGCACAAGGAGAAATATTGACAGGTGACTGTGGTTTATTCAACGGTCGCTATTTCTGGCTATCCGGTCATTTTATCCGGTACTTTTTGCGACAGCACTTTTTAATCAAGCCCATAAACAGCAACTTTGCGGGAAATCTGAAAAGTTATGAATTCAAACACAATCCTGATCAGGAATGCCCGGATGGTGAACCGGGGCAATATTACAGAAGGTGATATACTGGTATCGAACGGGCGTATCGCCCGGGTTGCCGGAAAAATTGACGCATCAGCCGATGTGGAACTGGATATCAAAGGCAAATTCCTGATACCGGGCATTATTGACGATCAGGTCCACTTCAGGGAACCGGGACTTGTGCACAAGGCTACCATTGGTTCGGAAAGTCGTGCCGCCGTTGCCGGCGGGGTCACCTCTTATATGGAAATGCCGAATGTGAATCCTCCTTCCATCACACAGGAGTTGCTGGAAGAAAAATACCGGATTGCAGCGCGTACCTCACCCGCCAACTATTCTTTTTATCTGGGCGCAACCAACGATAACCTGGATGAGGTTCTCCGCACTGATCCCCGCAGGGTATGTGGACTGAAGATATTCATGGGCAGCAGTACCGGCAGCATGCTGGTTGACAATCGCATCTCGCTCGAGCGCGTATTTGCAGAAACACCCATGCTGATTGCCACCCACTGTGAAGATGAGACAACTGTCAGGGAGAATCTTGAACGATTCAGGGCCATATACGGAGACGAGCTTGTGGCCGCACATCATCCGCTCATCAGGGATGAACGCGCCTGCCTGTTGTCGTCTTCAGTAGCGGTAGATATGGCCCGCCGCCATGGTACCCGTCTGCATATTCTCCACATCACCACCAGGTCTGAACTCGATCTTTTTGATGCAGTAACTCCACTGGCCGATAAAATGATCACTTCAGAGGTATGTGTACATCATCTCCGTTTCTGTTCGGATGATTACGCCCGCTACGGTAATCAGATCAAATGCAATCCTGCAATCAAGAGCGCCGAAAACAGGGATGCTCTTCTCCCTGCTCTGCTCGATAACCGCATTGATGTGATTGCCACCGATCATGCTCCGCATACGTGGGATGAGAAATCACAAACTTATTCCAGGGCACCCGCAGGCCTGCCACTTATCCAGCATCCGCTGAATATGATGCTGGAGTTTTATCACGAAGGCCGAATTTCTATGGAGAAGATTGTAGAAAAAATGTGCCATGCACCAGCCATTGCCTACAGGGTGGAAGAGCGCGGTTTTCTCGATGAGGGTTACTGGGCCGACATGGTGGTAGTTGACCCCGATCAAACCTGGCAGGTATCCAAAGACAATCTGCTCTATCACTGCGGCTGGTCGCCGCTGGAAGGGCACACCTTCCGGGGCAAGGTGCTGAGTACCATCGTCAGCGGACACCTCGCCTGGCATAACGGTCGCCTCGACGATTCAAAAATGGGGGAGCGGCTTTCTTTTATTCCCAGATAAGCCATATCCGGGGCAGGTATTGGAATCAGCCGTCGAGTTCCGCGAAGAACTTGCGCACCTCGACGGCTTCCTTGGGCTTTATTCTTCCTGAAAGTATCAGGCGCAATTCCCTGCGCCGTGCTGCACTTTCAAACAGGTGTTGTTCTTCCGAGGAAAGTGGTGCAACAGGGGCCACCGGGATAGGTGTTTTGCGGTCATCATCAAGCGCAACAAATGTAAAGTAGGCGTGGTTGCAGCGCCGCGCATTCAGTCCTTTCAGGTCGTTGGCGAATACTTCCACAAATATTTCAACAGATGTGTTGAATGCCCGGGTTACCCGGGCGTCCAGCGTGATGACATCCCCCAGTCGTATCGGATTCTGGAATGAAATATGGTCAACAGCTGCAGTCACAACATGTGCTTCGCAGTGTCTTCCCGCACATATAGCGCACGCGATATCCATCCAGCGCATCAGATAGCCCCCCATGAGATTATTCATCGGGTTGGTATCGTTGGGCATGATCATTTCTGTCATGACCGTACGGCTCTCCGACACTTTTTTGGGCGACAAGTCTCTTTGTTGCATTTATTCAGGCTTTTTGGGTAGCATACCGACTGTTAAGCACCCGGAACCAGGCGCCGAAAAGTACTCCGTTGAAAAACAGATCACCCATCAGTGTATTGCCAAGAAAAGGAATACCTGCCGTGTAACAGGCGAGCAGACCGGCCGGATTTTGTGGATAAAAAGTACTACCGTACCAGACGGAAAAGTTGGTTACCAGGAAGAAAATGAGGGATCCGGCGATGCTTGCGAGTGCGATATGGCCCGGTTTCATGCTGTTTCGTACGAAAACGAGTCCGAGCAACACAACCATTCCAAATGCTGCATAAATCCATCCGGAGGTAAAAAGGGTGAAACCGGAGTAATATTCGCTGTAGATAACGTTATTCAGGAACAGATCGCTGAGGAAAAGCGCAGCAAACGGCACACCAAGGGCCAGCCATTTCCGGCTGAAAGCGGCAGCGCCGAACAAACCGATTGCAGCTATCGGAGAGAAGTTATAAGGCGGTGCAGGAAGCAGATTGAGCGTCAGTCTGGTCAGGACGGCAATGGCTATGAGAGAGAGGGCGAGTCGAAGTTTCATCGTACGTTGTTTTCCGATTTCGCGACAAAGATAGGGCGAACGGGTGTCCCTTTGCGCTGTTTTTCCAAAAAACAGTTAACAATGCTTATTGTTGGCGTATTATTGCACTCTTTTCGCACATTCCTGAAGTAAACTGACATACTTATGAGATTTATCAGCTTTTTGTTTCTGCTGTTTTCCGCTTCCCCTGCTGTCCTGCTGTCGCAGCCGGACCGCTGGCAGCAGCGCGCCAACTATCAGATGAATATTGATATGGACGCTGCGAAAAACCAGTATCGTGGTTCCATGAAGCTCGATTACACCAACAATAGTCCGGATGTTCTTGACAAGGCTTTCTTCCATCTGTACCTCAATGCCTTCAAGCCCGGCAGTATGATGGATGTACGCTCCAAAACTATTGCAGATGCCGATCCGAGGGTGGGAAGCCGTATTTCGAAACTCAAACCCGATGAAATCGGATGGATCCGGGTTTCTTCTCTGAAAATCAACGGGAAGCCGGTTCCGTATTTCGAGAATGAAACCATTCTTGAGGTGGACCTGTCGGCAGCGCCTGTTGCAGCCAATTCAACCGTCTCCTTTGAAATGGAATGGGACGCTCAGATGCCCCTGCAAATCAGAAGAAGCGGTCGGGATAATAAAGAAGGTATAGAGCTTTCCATGACTCAATGGTACCCCAAGCTCTGCGAATATGATTACCAGGGCTGGCACTCCAACCCGTACATTGCCCGTGAGTTTTACGGGGTCTGGGGCGATTTTGATGTTAAAATTGCTATTGACAAAAGTTATGTGGTAGCTGCCGGCGGCTATCTGCAAAATCCGGAGCAAATTGGTTACGGTTATGAAACCCCCGGCATGAAAGTGAACCGGCCCGCCGGTGAAAAACTGACCTGGCATTTCAAAACACCGAATGTTCACGATTTTGCGTGGGCCGCAGATCCCGATTACACCCAGTCGGTTCTGAAAGCCGATGATGGTACTGTCATGCGCTTTTTCTGGCAGAAGGGGAAAGGGTACGATGATGCATGGAACCAGCTCCCCGCTGTCATGAACAGGGCCCGTACTATTATGAACGAGCGATTCGGCAAGTATCCGTATAATGAGTACTCTTTCATACAGGGCGGCGATGGCGGCATGGAATATCCGCTTGCCACGCTGATCACCGGCGACCGACCGCTCAACTCGCTGGCGGGTGTGGCTATTCACGAACAGCTGCACTCCTGGTACCAGATGATTCTGGGCACGAACGAAAGTCTGTACGCGTGGATGGATGAAGGATTTACCTCCTATGCCGAAACACTTGTCGAGAATGAACTCGCCGGAGAGGGCCTCCTGCCGGGCAAGGCACCCGAAACCAACCCGTTTGAAGGCAATTATTCCACTTACTTCCGACTGGCGACCAGTGGAAAGGAAGAACCGCTCACAACGCACGCGGATCATTTCAATACCAATTTTGCCTACTCCATTGCTTCCTATGTGAAGGGTGCTGTGTTCCTGCATCAGCTTGAGTATGTGATCGGCAAACCGGCCTTTAATCGCGGACTGTTGTCTTATTTCAACACCTGGAAGTTCAAACATCCGAATGTAAATGACTGTATCCGGGTTTTTGAAAAGGAGAGCGGACTGGAACTCGACTGGTACAGGGAAGACTGGGTCAATACGCTGAATACAATTGATTATGGTGTCAAATCAGTCGAATCCGGTGAGGGCAAAAGTACCCGTGTGGTGATTGAACGCTCCGGCAGAATGGCTATGCCTCTCGATATTCTGGTTACCTATAACAATGGCGATCAGGAGATATTTTACGCACCGCTGGAGAGTATGCGCGGTGAAAAACCGAAGGAAGGTACCCTGGAGCGCACGATGTTGCCCGACCATCGCTGGGTGGATCCGGAATATGTGTTTGAAATACCATCAAAGATGAAAAAAATTGCCAAAATTGAAATTGATCCCTCGGGTCGAATGGCTGATGTGAACAGAGACAGTAATATCTGGGAGAAAAAATGAGCAAGGTCAGGGTGGATAAATGGCTCTGGAGTATCAGAATTTTCAAGAGCCGGACAATTGCAACCGATGCCTGCAAGGGTGGGAAGGTCAGAATCGGAGATACACCGGTCAAGCCTTCCCACCTTGTTACTGAAGGCGATGTTGTAACGGTTAAAAAGGAAGGCTTCAGTTTCCAGTTCAGGGTGCTCGTACTGATCGAAAAGAGGGTAGGGGCTCCGATTGCAGCCACCTGCTATCAGGATATTACTGCGCCGGAGGAGCGGAACAAGTATAATGCATGGTTCCAGAATGCCGCACCAGCCGCCGAAAAACGGGAGAGGGGGAGTGGCCGCCCTACCAAGAAGGATCGCCGCGAAATAGATACGTTCAAAGAGGTATATGACTGGGACGACTGACCGGTGAAATTCAGAACCGGATCAGCAGTATGGTGCCGGAAAACATGATGATCTTGATGAGCGCACTCGCGTACGCATAGTGCGCAGAGGTGCGCGCAAAGGCGAGCAATACAGTAACAATGGCCGCAGGAAGTAACAGTGTGGCCGCTCCTGCCTGTATCTGCCACAGCGGGGCAGCAGTTTCTGTCCAGTATCTGATCAGAACACCCGTCAGGGCTGTCACCAGCATCCCCGTAACAACAGCAGGTTTCCGGGCAAAAGTCCGGCCCTTGATGACGGCCAGGGTATTGCACCCGCAGGCCGCGTCGCCCGAAAAATCTTCCAGATCCTTCACCTGTTCGCGCAGATAATTGAATATAAAGGCAAAAAATCCGTAAATCCATATCAGCGATTCCGCCGATTCCATCAGTTCCGGTGCGTTGAAGGCGGTTATCAGTCGTGCACGCCCTTCCGGCAACAGTGTTATTACAGGAACTGCCGCACACAGAAAAGATACCAGCAGATTACCTGCCACTGGTGTACACTTCAGTTTCCAGGCATAAATGAACAGCAGGAATGAAACACCCGGGAACAACCACAGGGGCCAGTGGTTACCTGGATTCAGTGCCTGATCGGTAAAAACTGCCATGACGTGCACTGCAGTGACCAGTGCCGCATAGAACAGGAGGGCTGTTCCTGCCGACAGGTACTTTCCCCAGAATACCCGACCGGGTTTATTAATCAGGTCTATTTCCCGGTCGAACCAGTCGTTCAGTACATAGCCTGCCAGTGTGGTGATGACTGTCGCGGCAGCAATCATGTTGAATACCGGAACAGTCAGCAGGGGAATACCGCCTCCTTTCAGAATTGCAGGCCTCAGGATATACCAGTAGGGAAGGTACATGGTTACCCAAACCATGACCAGATTGGGAATTCTGAATGCTCTCAAAAATGCCAGCAGAAAGTTCATGACGCCAAGATAAGGCGTTCTCAGAAATTTTTATTCTCCCCAGCGGTAGGTGTGTGGATCGAGGCCCGCCAGGTCAAGCACCCGGTCTACAACAGTTGCTGCAACCTCTTCTATGGTGGACGGTTTCGAGTAAAACGACGGACACGCCGGAGCTATTATCCCACCAGCCTCCGTGACGGTCTTCATATTGTTGATGTGTATCAGACTGAGCGGTGTGTCTCTTGTCACCAGGATCAGTTTACGTCTTTCCTTCAGAATGACATCTGCAGCGCGTGTAATCAGATCGTTGCTGATACCGGTCGCAATTCGCCCCAACATTCCCATGGAGCATGGACAAACCATCATGACGCCGTAACGGGCCGAGCCTGAAGCGAACGGGGCGTAGAAATCCCTGTTGTCGTAAAATGTGAAAGGGTAAGCCTCCTGATTGAAAGGCCCGACCTCCAGTTCCCAGTTAATACGCGCATTCTCGGACATAACCACGCCTACAGCCTCTGTCTGTGTCCTGAGCTCCGACAATTTATCGAGCAGCAGTTTGGCGTAAATGGCGCCGGAGGATCCACTGATGGCAACTACAATTTTCATTTGTAAAGCAAGGGGTTTTCAGGAGGATCACAGCGCGGGCTGCTTATTCCACCATCATTTCATCAACAAAAATCCAGCATTTTTCGCCTTTGCCCGGATGCCACGACGGATTTCGAAGAAGACTTTCCACTTTTACCTTTACGTACCGGGCATTCACGGTGGCTGGCAGATTAAAACCGAGCAAATGCACTTTTTGTTCGCCCATACCGGTATTTTGGGAATAATTCTGAGTTCCCTGCGCAACGAACCGCTTCCCGTCGGCAGAGGTGAACACCTGTATTCCAGTGGGCTTGAAAATCCATGAAGGGTTATTTTCCAGGCAGTGCACGAACACTTTATCCACGCTTTTTACTGTGCCGAGATCGAGCGTGGCTGTCAGGTGTTCCCCTTCATATCCTAACCAGGTGTC